>CAZYKA010000017.1:0-54712 GCA_964647915.1 uncultured Ferruginibacter sp.
AGAGAATTCCCAAATCCTGAAAAACCAACAGGCAAAAGTTGGTCAAAAAATTAAACCCCCGGAGATCAGCCGGGGGTTTTTGTTTGTTCATGTTTTTATGGTAAAGTAGATTTCTGGTGAGGGAAATTTCCTCATTTTCAGGATACCGGAGCATTTATTCCTTCTCAAAATGGGATATTCCGGAGGTATTTCTCCCGGGATAGTGATAATTTGAATAGTTTTTTTATATTTATCTGCTCAAAACGAAACTGTGAAAAGTCTTTACCTTGCTGCATTTCTGTGTATTTCATCCTTTATTTGCTTCGGTCAAACATTTACCTGGACCGGAAACCAGGCTATCCTGGATAACCAGTCGGTGAGCATCCCCATTCCGGTTTCGGGGATTGCCAATGCCATAAATGACGGTTTTGGTTTAGCCCGGATTTGTGTAGACATCACCCATCCCTACGATGATGACATCAAATTGACCCTTGTTTCTCCCTCGGGGATGAGTTTGGTGGCTTTAGAACATGCCGGCGGTGCAGGAAGTAATTTCCTGGGTACCTGTTTGGGAATGGATGGAGTTTCTTTTACCATAGCCCTTCCACCTTACACGGGACTCTTTTATCCCACAGGAAATTTAAGCAGCTTCAACAATGGCCAGAACCCAAATGGCACCTGGCAGCTAATCGTTACCGATATCTCTGCGCCTGATGAAGGTGTTATAACCAGTGCCAGTGTTGTATTTGTAAATAATCCCCCCACATTTAACCCCAGTCCGGGGAGTGGGGCGCCAACCGGAACTTATGTTTGCGCTTCCTGCGTTTGCCCGGATGGATCCAATAACTGCGACCTGCTTCCGGATATGACTTCTTCGTTTAAAGAAATTAACCTGAATCATACAGAAACCCCGGGCTTTTTATATATTTCAAATGCAACGCCAAATATCGGATGGGGACCTTTGGATATTTATGGAATTGACTCTTGTTTTTGTGGAGATACCCGGGTACCCTGCAATATTATGTGCCCCGATGGTTCCTATGTGAAGCACTATGTAAAACAAAGAGTGTATCAAAAACGCCCGGGAACTGATACGCTTTCGTACTACGACCGGCTTGCCGGAAAAATGACCTTCCATCCAACCCATAACCACCTTCATGTAGACGATTGGGCAAATTATTCACTTCGGGTTGCTACTTCCAATCCCGATGCCCGCACCTGGCCCATTGTATCAACAGGTATTAAACAAAGCTATTGCCTGATTAATCTTGGAAATTGCGCTAACAACCCGGGAGAATGTGTAGATAATAACGGAAACCCGGTTGTATCAGTTCCTAACCATGGTGTAGGATGGCATAGTGGATGTGGATTGAACCAGGGTATTTATCCCGGAATGTATGATGTTTATAGTGTAAACCTGAATGATCCCATTCCTTTACAAAATGTATGTAATGGAAATTATTATATTGTTTCAATTACCGATGCAGGCAATGCATTCCTTGAATCGGATGAAACGAACAACTGGGTGGCAGTGCCCATTACATTAACTCAACAAAATATTGCACCCATTATTACCCCTTCGGGAGATCTTACCATTTGCCAGGGAGAATCCCTTACGTTAACTGCTTCCACCGCCAGTAATTACCAATGGTCGAATGGTGGAACCACCCAAAGTATCCAGGTTACGGAAAGTGGCACTTATTCTGTAGCTACAACTTGCGGCAACCAGGTGGCTACATCGCAGCCCGTAACCGTTAACGTTATTCCGGTTAATTCCGTTGCATCTATTTCTATTTCACAAACCTTTGGCAGCAACCCCACCTGCCCGGGCGTTCAGCAAATATTTACTGCAATACCATCGAATGGCGGCACCTCACCGGCTTTTCAATGGTTTGTAAACGGGAACCCGGTGGGTAGCAATTCAAATACCTGGACTACCTCCTCCTTAAATAATAACGATGTAATTACCTGCCGGTTAACAAGTAGCGTTTCCTGTTTGCAGGCTTCCCCAGTACTCTCTAACCCAATTTCCATGGTGGTGAATCCACCTGCCGATCCAACGGTTTCCATTGCGGTAACTGCTGGCGATAACCCATCCTGTACCGGTAGCCCGCTTACATTTTCCGCTACGCTTTCCAACGGATCAGATCCCATATTCCAATGGAAATTAAATGGAGATAATGTGGGTTCAAACAGCCCTTCCTATTCAAATAATACATTGGTTAATGGTGATGAAATAACCTGCTTTGTAAAAGCCCGTAAGGCTTGTGCCAATGTGTATACTTTAGGAAATGGAACTACTACCAACGATTTCCGTTCAAACAGTGGGGCAGCATACCCCACTTATTATGGAAATGGAAGGCAGCAATACATCATTCGGGCTGCAGAATTGAATGCCTTAGGCCTAAGTGCGGGTCAAATTACTGCCCTTACCTTTACAACAGGGGCTCAATTGGGTAACCCGGCTACCTTAAATGGCTATACAATAAAATTGGGAACTACCGCTGCAACGGTGGCTACCGGGAATTTTTTAACTGTTCCCCTTACAACAGTTTTCGGACCGGTGAATTATACTCCCACCCTTAACAGCCAGAATTTCCATCAATTTAGTACTCCATTCACCTGGGATGGATATTCTAATCTTGTAGTGGATATCTGTTTTGAAAACCAGGCCTACGGTTCGGCAGCTTATCAAACGTATCAAACCCAGGCAGGGTTCCTTTGTTCTACATATTACCAGGCTGACAATGCTCCAGGTGCAGGTGCTTGTTCAAAAACCACCGGAAACACAGGATCTTACAGACCCAATATGATTTTTACCGTGAATCCGGTTCAGGATATTAATTCTAACCAAATTGATGTTTTGGTTACCAACAACATGACGTTCACTTTTACAGGATCGGGAAATTGGAATATCTCATCAAACTGGCTTAATAATGCCATGCCACCAGCTATTCTTCCTTCTTGCGGGGAAATAATTATTGATCCGCCTTCCGGAGAAGAATGTTTGCTTTCAGGAACTCAAACCATTGCCCCCGGTGGTAAAATAAGGGTAAAGGCCAATAAGAAATTCAGGATAACAGGGAATCTGGATATCCAATAGGTCTAATAAAAACGTATGTTCAAATGAATGCCTCCTTTTTTAGAATGTAGGAGGCATTTTTTATTTCTTTAAGAGAATTTGCCCTTGATCCGGACAGGTTATTCACATTTTTAGGAGTTTCGTTTGTAACTTCCCTGATTCTGAGAACTCTATTCAGGCAGGAAAATCGTAAAATTGCGGCTATCCTCCTTTCCATTTGGGAATGGTGTTCCCATATCCTCCTCGAAATGCCGGCCATTTGAACCAAACTTAACTCAAGGCACAATTTTATGTTGAGAATAATTTTTGTTTTTCTTCTTGTATTTTGTTCTTATCTCAATTCCTTTTCTCAAAATGTTGGTATTGGTACCAGTACGCCGGATAGTTCGGCGATTTTAGATGTTTCAGCAACAAAAAAGGGAGTGTTAGTTCCCCGGATTAGTTCCGATTCGATGCATGCCATCGCAACTCCTGCAACAGGGCTCCTTATCTATAATTCAGATGAAAATCATTTTTTTTATTTTAATGGAACGGAATGGAAAGAAATTGGCACTGGTAGCACAGGTTGGTCATTAACCGGAAATACGGGGCTGGATGCCGGCCAGAACTTTTTAGGAACCACAGATTCGGTTGCACTGATTTTTAAATCCGGGGATATGTTGAGTGGAAAAATAGACCCTTTATCCAGGAATATTTCCTGGGGCCTGCATGCGCTTGAAAATAATACCGGTACGGCTAATATGGCCTTTGGTACCGCGGCACTTTATTTGAGTAATACGCAAAGCGAACTTATTGCCATTGGAGATAGTGCCCTTTATACAAATGGGGATGGAGCCTTTTTACCCGACCATTCCATAAGCAATATTGCAATTGGAACAAAAGCCCTATATTTTAATAACCAGGGAAGTTTTAATACCGGCATTGGCAACGAATCCTTATGGTCTAACCGAAATGGAGATAATAACGTTGCCATTGGTAACCGGGCCCTTTACAAGAACCTGGATGCCAGTTTTAATACCGCCATTGGAAACAATGCCCTTTATAGCAACCGCCAGGGTTTTGGAAATACTGCCAATGGTTCAAATACCCTCTTTTCCAATACAACGGGGTACCAAAATCTGGCTACCGGTGATCGCGCCCTGTATTCCAATACTACCGGCTATTTTAACAGCGCAGCTGGAAATAATACCCTGTATAACAATACCACCGGATACTTCAATAGCGCCTATGGCAGCCAGGCCATGTATGCAAATGATATTGGTGCGTGGAATACGTCTATGGGATACCGTTCGATGTATTCCAATACTTCTGGAAACAACAATACCGCCATGGGTATTCATAGTTTAATTTCAAATTTGTCTGGTAATTTTAATGTGGCCCTGGGTTCGCGTGCCTTATTTACCAATACAGTTAACAGCCATCTGGTTGCCGTCGGCGATAGTGCCCTTTATTCCAATGGAGATGGGGTGGTGAACCCTAATGAAGGAGACAATAATACGGCGGTTGGATCGGCAGCATTAAGAGGAAACAGCCGGGGATATAATAATACCGCCATGGGGTTCCATTCGTTATACAATAACGACCGTGGATATAATAATACATCCACCGGCCAGCGTTCCATGGAGGCCAATATTACCGGTTACCTCAATACGGCTAACGGTTCTTTCTCCTTATTTAGCAATGCCAGTGGATTCAGAAATTCCATTTTTGGAGCGGGAGCTTCCTATTACAATACATCCGGGAGTTACAATACCGCCATAGGAAATGATGCGTTATTTTATAATACAACCGGTAATTATAATACCGTTGTTGGGTATGGATCTTATCCGGGTGGGAATACTACCAACTATACTTCCCTGGGAGCCAATGTTGGCGGGGCGGGAAGTGGCGATAATATGGTGGAAATTGGAAACACATCCGTAAGTATTATCAGAGGCCAGGTAGGTTTTAGCACCTACAGCGATACCCGAATTAAGGATAACGTAATGGAAGATGTGCCCGGGCTAAATTTCATCACCCGGTTAAAACCGGTTACTTATAACCTGAATGTACACCGGCAGAATAAATTGCTTGGGATAGAAGATAGGAAGTCATCCTGGCAAGGACAATATGATATTGAAAAATTTCGCATGAGCGGGTTCCTTGCCCAACAGGTTGAAGAAGCAGCAAGACAAGCACATTATAATTTCAGTGGAATTGTAAAACCTGCTAACAGTAAAGATTTATATGGATTACGGTATGCCGATTTCGTAGTTCCGTTGGTTAAAGCTGTTCAGGAACAACAAGTAATCATTGAAAATCAATCAAAGACGATTGAAGAATTAAAGCAGGAAATTGCAGAAATAAAAAGGATGCTGAAGAAATAGGCAAGAAAATTATTCTTACTCCGCTTTTCCGTTGGCTCCTTCCGTCTTTTCCCCCGAGGGTTGTTCTTCCTCCGTATCCACTTTCATAGTTGAATTAAAAAGAGGGGTTAATTGTTTGGCATGATAAATACTCCGGTTGTATTTATTTCCGGTGAGAATGATGGTAGCCCCTTCCGGTATCAATCGAATAAAGGAAGCATTATTTCCATGCCACCATCCATTATGAAATATTAATTTACTGCTATCAGGGTAAACATTCATACGCCAACCCAGCCCATAATTATGGATTCCCGGATGTTCGTGGCTGTAGGGAGTGTATGCCTCCTGCAAGGTAGAATCTGAAAAGATAAGGCCAGAACGAAGTGCATTATCCCATTTTAATAGATCGCGGCAGGTGGAATAAATATTCTTATCGCCATACACAAGGTCGAGATCGTTCAATGGAATAACTCTTCCCCGCCAGTCGTAGGAAGGATTCGCACGGCTGCTATCTGCCAGCGTGTAAACAAAACTATTCACCATACCCAATGGACGAAACAGGTAAGTCTTCATGAATTCGGGGTAACTCATTCCGGAAATTTTTTCAATCAGTAAGGCAAGCAGTGCATAATTGGTATTACAGTATGCAAAATGCTTATCGGGAATACCAATTCCAGGAATTTGTTTCTTTTTTGCAACCAACCAATTGTAAACATCCTGGTTCGTCATAAATTTCTTCTTATCCCATCCCAGTTTATCCATGAAATAAAGATAATTGGGCAGCCCGCTTCGGTGGCTAAGCAATGTTTTTATAGTGACTCCGGGATAATTGAAATTGGGAAAATAGGTACTAAAATTGGCATTAATGTCAACCTTTTTTTCCTGAGCCAGTTTCAGAATGGCCATTGCGGTAAATGTTTTGGTTACCGATGCAATGTGAGTTGGCGTTTCAGCCGTAATGGTATCAATTCCGGGGATATGCCCCGTACCATGGTATGCTTCAAATAGGATATGGCCATGTAATGCTACCAACATCCCTCCATTCAACGGATTTCCCCTGAATGCAGAGTCGTACCAGGCTTGCACCGCATCGTGAATTCGAGCAGAATCCTCTTTACTGATATTTCCTTGGGCAAATTGTAAACTTAATGGATGGCTTTCCGTTTTCAATTTCCCGGAAGGGGTAATCCCATTACATGCCATACAAATTAAGACGGTGAGAAAAAATGCAGGAAACAGGTAGTGCAGGGTTTTCTTTTTCTGAAGGATTGAGGAGATTCTGAACATCAGGGATTTTTAGTTATCTATAGAATATCTTTGTGCAAAGAAAGCCCATAAATTGAATATGCCCGAAAAAAAGCCTACAAGTTATCCCAAAGAAAAAATTAAAATTCTTCTTCTCGAAAATATCAGTGATACAGCTGCCAGGAAATTTAAAGATGCAGGATACTCCAATGTAAAACGAATCTCCGGTGCATTAAATGAGGCGGATCTCATTAAAGAAATTAAAGACGTGCACCTGCTTGGGATTAGAAGTAAAACCCGGATTACCCCACAGGTATTAAAATCGGCTCCAAAATTACAGGCCATTGGATGTTTTTGTATTGGCGTTAATCAGGTAGCACTAGATGCTGCTACAGACTCCGGAGTCGCGGTATTTAATGCTCCTTACAGTAATACCCGAAGTGTGGCAGAATTGGTGATAGGGGCATCCATTATGCTCGTGCGAAAAATAATTGATAAAAACAGGGCTGCGCACGATGGAAAATGGATTAAAGATGCCAGCGGATGCCATGAGTTGAGGGGGAAAACAATGGGAATAATTGGTTACGGAAATATTGGCAGCCAGGTAAGCGTTCTGGCGGAGGCATTGGGAATGAAAGTGGTTTTTTTTGATACCGAAACCAGGTTGCCATTGGGAAATGCATTACCCTGCCGTAACATGAAGGATCTATTAGACCAAAGCGATATAGTTACCCTTCATGTTCCCGAATTAGCATCCACCAAAAACCTGATCAATAAAAATAATATCCGGAATTTTAAAAAGGATGCGGTGCTTATTAATTATGCAAGGGGAGAGGTGGTAGAGCTTTCCGCCTTAAAAAAATCGCTCCAAAATGGAGGGATTTCGGGTGCAGCAATTGATGTTTTCCCCATAGAGCCAGAAAAGACAGGCGATACATTTATTTGTGAATTGCAAAACCTTCCCAATGTTTTACTCACACCGCATATTGGAGGGTCTACCATCGAAGCACAAAGTAATATTGGACAGGACGTAAGTACGAAAATGTTCAATTATCTCGAGAAAGGTGAAAGCCTGGGTTCGCATACCGTGCCGGCGTTAGCGCTCCCTTCCCAGGAAGGGTCGCACCGCATTCTTAATATTCATCATAACGTGCCGGGGGTGCTCAGCCAAATTAATACTGCTTTAGGTAAAGCTAAAATAAACATCCTGGGGCAGTATCTGAAAACCAATGATAAAATTGGGTATGTGGTGCTGGATGTGGATAAGAACCTGAGCCGCACAGCCATCGAATTATTAAAAAAGGTACCCGAAACCATTAAAACGAGAATACTTTATTAATTCCATCTACTCCTAAACATCAATATAATACCTGATTTCGCAAGTCATTGTATTGTAAAATCATCTCTTTCCTTTCAGAAAATTTTGAAAATTTTGTAACTTCGTACTCAAATTACGCATATGAAGATCGTAATATTGGGAGGAGGATTTGGCGGACTCAAATTGGCTCGTGCACTGGCCGGCAAATCGAATTTTGAAATATTGCTAATCGATAAATTTAATTATCATCAGTTTCAACCCTTGTTTTACCAGGTTGCCACTGCCGGATTGGATGCCAGTAATATCTCATTTCCACTCCGAAAGGTATTCCATAATGTGAAGAACTTCCGGTTTTGCATGGCAGAAGTGAAACAGGTAATGCCTGAATCCAGGGAAGTACTAACCGATGTGGGAAAATTCGGATATGATAAACTGGTGATCGCCACCGGCGCAGGTACCAACTTCTTTGGTAACCGCCAGATGGAATCAAACGCCTTTCCTATGAAAAGCACTCCGGAGGCCTTGCAAATCCGGCACAAACTATTACATAATTTTGAAGATGCCTCCCGGACCAAGGAAGTGCTGAAAAGAAAACGGCTACTCACAACCGTTATCGTTGGGGGAGGACCCACAGGTGTTGAATTGAGTGGGGCCATTGCCGATATGAGACGGTTTGTCTTGCCCAAAGATTTCCCGGAACTTGATTTTGCCGAGATGAAGATATACCTGGTGGAAGGGATGAGTAAATTATTAAACGGGATGAGTGAAAAGAGCAGTAAAGATGCCCTCAAATACCTGGAAAATTTGGGTGTGATAGTATTGCTAAACCAAATTGTAAAAGAGTATAATGGGGATACAGTAATTCTAAATGACGGCACCCGGATTGAATCAAAAATGGTTATTTGGGCTGCCGGAATTCGTGGGAATGTTCCATTGGGAATAAATCCCAATATAATTGTGAGGGGCAACCGGATCCAGGTAAACAGAGAAATGGAGGTTATGGGCCTTCATGATGTATATGCGCTTGGCGACATTGCTTTTATGGAAGAGCCTGCCTGGCCCAAAGGACACCCACAAGTAGCTCCGGTTGCCATTCAACAGGCCGCACTCCTGGCGCGAAACCTGGTTTCTGAAGGGAAAGGAATTCTTCCAAAACAATTTTCATATAAAGACAAAGGAGTAATGGCCACTGTGGGGAGAAATCTGGCAGTAGTGGACGTACCCAAACCCAAACTTCACTTTAAAGGCTTTATTGCATGGTTTATTTGGATGTCGCTGCACTTAATGCTCATTCTTGGAGTAAAAAACAGGTTCTTTGTTTTTTGGAACTGGGTATATAATTATTTTACTAAGGATCAGAATTTGCGGTTAATTTTTAAAGAATTTTACCGGGATTCTGCCCAAAATATAAAACCGGTGGCCAGAGAACTAACCACTCACTCCTGAATTACCTTTGAAAAAGAAAAGTTCTGCACTGAGTCCCCGACTATAGTTTTACCACTTTGAAAGGAATAAGTTTCCCTTTGCTGGAAATGATTCCATTTTTTGCCGGTTTTATCCCCTCGGGTTCATCTGTGAGATGAATTTGCTTCAGGCCTCCATCTTTGTAAGCTTCGATACTGCAACCCAAAGTTCCGCACCATTCCATACCCTGGAGCAATAAAACATACTCCGGCTTCCCATCTTTATCCATGTCCAATACCGCAAGGCTGATATCAGCATCCTCCAATCCGTCCATTTTATATTGAGCAATGGATTTGTAAAGCGTGGAAGTTTTGTTAGTTTTAACCAGCTTTAAATCTTCCTTCACTTTGGGAGAAACTTTATCCCAGGTAACAAATTCAAATTTGTTTTGAGACCAGCTAAAAAAGGAAATTAATAGAAGACAAACTGTTGTAAGTAACCATTTCATAAAATTTGTTTTAAGTAAGTAGCGAGTAATTAGCGGAAAGAAGTCCCGACTAAATTATCGATACTAATATAATCATTTTATTTAATGTGGAGATTTATCGAATTAAAATAAATGTTCCGGCAACTATAAGGATACCTCCAACCAGGGCTTTCCAATCCAGCGATTCCCTTAAAAATAAGGCTGCTAAAATTATAGCCACAACAAGGCTGAGTTTATCGATTGGGGCAATTTTCGAAACCGGGCCGGTTTCTAATGCTTTAAAATAGAAGATCCAGGAAAGGCCGGTGGCAATACCTGATAATATTAGGAAGATGAGATTATTTTTTGTGAGGGTTTTAAGTTCCTTCATTTGCCCGGCAAAAAGTACGATGCCCCAGGCTAGAAATAGAATTACAATAGTTCTGATTGCCGTGGCTACATTTCCGTTTACGTTCTTCATGCCTGCCTTGGCCAATACGGCGGTAGCTCCTGCAAAGAGGGCAGATAAAAGGGCATATAATTTCCACATATTATCGGTATTGAAGTCAAATTATTTAATCCTTCATCTAAAAAACTATATTATTATTGTATCTCAAAAGGTAAGAAATTAATGGGAATCAATCCTTTCTCCCGGCGATTTAAATTGACAGGCTGGTTGTTGTTAGTTTACATTTTTATTGGATTCCTCACACGGTGCATTCTTCTTTTTTCCACCCATTCCACCCAAATATCAGCTCCCCAGGTTGCAGGGGCTTTTTCTTTGGGATTGATTTACGATTTGACTACCGGCGGTTGTATCCTCATTCCTTTTATTCTCCTCCTTTGGTTCGAAAATGAATGGGTTTATAAGAAGGAAAGAAAATGGATTATTGCTATAACCCTGATTTTAATTTTTCTCCTTGCCATTTATTTAAAATGGATTCCCAAAGAGTTTAATTCCGATTTATACAAAGTCATTTTGATCTATATATGGTCAAGGATTGGAATTTTTGTTTTGTTGGGAATTTTGGGAAAATCTGCCAGACAATTTTGGCGAAAGGCTGTATTGTATTTTATACTCGGGCTTACTCTCTTTCTTCTATTGTTTAATATGTTTAGTGAGTATTTCTTTTGGCAGGAGTTTTCGGCAAGGTATAATTTTATTGCAGTTGATTATTTGGTTTATACAAATGAAGTACTGGGAAATATTCGCGAGTCGTACCCGGTTGGCTGGATTATTAGCCTGTGTTTAGGAATTGCCCTGGTAATTTGTTTTATCCTTCGGAGAAAAGTTCAGGAATCAATTGATTCAACAGAAAGCTTTTTACATAGGTCGATGTATGCGCTAATATTAATTGCCGTTCCGCTGATACTATTATTCTTGCTTAAATCCACCACGCTCAATTTTAGCAGGAACGAATACGCCAATGAACTTTCAGGAAATGGAATTTACCAGTTTGTGTACGCATTCAGGCACAACGAACTGGATTACCAGAAGTATTATCCTACCATCAACAAGGAGCTTGCGTTTTCGACGGTTAGAAAAGTTTTGGGAGTGGAGAATACCGCTAATTATAGCCAATTACCTATTACTCGGGAAGTTGTGGCAGAAGGCCCGCCTCATCCTTACAATATTGTTTTGATTTCTGTGGAAAGCCTCAGTGCTTCCTTTATGAAAGCTTTTGGCAATACAGGAAATATTACGCCACAATTAGACTCCCTGGCACAGAAGTCCTGGTTCTTTACCCGTTTATATGCCACTGGTACCCGAACAGTAAGAGGGCTGGAGGCGCTCTCTATGGGAGTTCCTCCCACGCCAGGGCAAAGTATTTTAAAAAGGGAAGGCAATAAGGGATTATTCACCCTGGGAAATGTGTTACGCAATAAAGGATATACCACACAATACCTGTATGGGGGCTATAGTTATTTCGATAATATGAAGGATTTTTTCTCGAATAACGGGTATGATGTTATTGACCGGACCGCCATTCCGCAGCAGGATATTCATTATCAAAATATTTGGGGAGTGGCTGATGAGGATCTTTTTACGCTGGCCTTAAAGACTTTCGATCACAATGAAAGCTTGGGAAAACCTTTTTTCTCCCAAATAATGACGGTTTCGAATCATCGTCCTTATACGTTTCCGGCGAATCGAATTGATATATCCCCCAAAATTCATAGTAGGGAGGGGGCTGTAAAATATACGGATTATGCCATTGGGGAATTTATCCGCCAAGCGAAAAATCATTCCTGGTTTGATAACACCATTTTCGTAATTGTAGCCGACCATTGTGCGAGCAGTGCGGGTAATGTGGAACTCCCTGTTACGGGCTACCATATCCCCATGCTAATTTTTGCACCCTCCATTATACCGGCTCGTACCGAAAATACCCTTGTTTCCCAAATTGATATACCACCTACTTTATTAGGATTATTGAATCTCTCGTATCAGTCGAAGTTTTTTGGAGTGGACATCCGAAGGGCCGACTCCTTAAACCGAAGAGCTTTTATTAGCACCTATCAGGGGCTGGGTTATTTGAGAAATGATACCCTCGCGATACTATCACCCGTCAAACAAAAAAGATGTTATAAACCCGATATGAAGACGGGGGAGGCGGTTCTCCTGCCTCCGAATCCAGGACTTTTAAATGAAGCTATATCCTTTTATGAAATGGCTGCCATAGCATATAAGGCCGGGTTGATGAAGTTTAAGAATTGATATTTCCATTCAAGAACCCAATAATTAATTCAACATTAGAAGCCAAAATAAATTATTGATAGGATACCCCCTGTGAAGTAAATAAATTATTCCAATTTTTCTTTTTCGAATTTTGATGTGATAATTTCCAAATTATTTTTTGGAAATATCTTTTATTTTGAACAAATCAATTGCCTTTTTTGTATGTTAATTATTCAAAATTAAATTTTTCGACGTGGCAACAAAAAAAATTCAGGGGCCTCAAAAGTTAGGGCCATTAACTCCATTAGTGGGAGAATGGGAGGGGAATGTAGGTGTAGATCTGTCTTATCATAATAAGGATGACATAACCTCGCGTACCACCTATTTTGAAAAGGCCTGGTTTAAACCGATTCCTATCCAGGAAAATGGAAAACAATCCATGGAGGGACTAACTTACCAGTCGAAGGCATGGCGGCATGGAGAAGAAGCCATGGATCCCTTTCATGATGAAGTAGGTTATCTGTTGTGGGATAAAGAGCGGGGCCAGGTTATTCGTTCTGTTGTTTTTGGAAGAGGGATTGCTATTCAGGCAGGAGCCAATGCAAAGCTACATGATAAAATTTTTCATTTTAAAGCCACCGCAGGCGATTCCTGCTATGGAATTTTGCAGAATAAATATTTGCTGGAACGGGCCGAGTTAAAAAGTTTCGAAAGTACATTTAAATTTAATCCAGATGGTACTTTTACCCATTCATCGGATATCGTGCTTAAATTAGCCGCGCTTGGCGGAAAATTAATGCATCACACAGATAAAAATACCCTTCACCTGGTAAAAAGGTACCACCCCAGTATTCAATATTTGTAGATGATTTGTAAATTTATTTGAAGGAAACCTTTTGAAAGTGCAGAAAAGGCATGATTGTGCCATTTTTGTAAGCTGCTCATTGAAACAATTCTTTTCTGGGGTAGACACATCAGGGCTTTAGATGGTTTGGGATTGTTATTATTTTCTTTTTGAATTGATCGTTGGGAGTGAAATTGCATGGATTTTGCTTTATACAAAATCGACAATTCACCATGCAGTACTTAGAAATAGTTTCAACGGTTGAATAAACATTTGATTTGGTAAGGATATCTGTTTTATAAAGCCAAATCAAATCTGTCAAGTAAAAGGGTAGGAGGCAATGGTTCAGGAGAAATATTAGGTTAAACCTTTTCTTCAGACATAATTTTTTAAACCTGGTTTTAAATTAATATTTGGTTGTTGGAGAAAATGCCCTTGTTTACCAAGTTGGAAAGATAAAGGCTATTGAGATGAAGGGAATAGACGAATTTTTATTTTATAAAGTTCGATTAATGTACCTGCCAATTTCTCATTTAAAATTTTTATTGAATATTTTGTATTTGCGAAAGCAAATCATGCTAACCGTGGCAGGATTCAGTTTCGTTGAGAGCGAATTGGAAAAAATTTAATCCAAACAAAATTTTTTTTAGCCTTGGATTTTGACAGTTACTTTTAAAATTGATATTTTTATTGTAGGGGGAACGGGGCGCAGCCCCGGGGGAGGATAGGGGAGGATAGCGGATTTTGGCGGTTACTTTTAAAATTGATATTTTTATTGTAGGGGGAACGGGGCGTAGCCCCGGGGGAGGATAGCGGATTTTGGCGGGTTGAAAATCTCAAATGGTAGATAAAATGAAAAGGAATAATTTTGAAAGGAATGAAATTTGGAGGTAAGAAAAATTTGAAAGTAAGGAATAATTGAAAGAGGTAAAAAGCGAAATTATTTTTTTTCAATGCCTTTATTTTGGACAGGCAGTCTTGGTTTAAAGAACAGGTTCAATATAGATACGACTTCAATTTAAATCCAGTACAAGGGTTTGATCCTTTTGCATTTTATACCCATTTTCAGAAATTAAGTTCAACTGAAAATGAATGCTAAACCCTGATATTTTTTTTCTAACACACTTTTAAAAATGTGTCTTCAGCTCTCAAATATTGATCTCCCTAAAAAATTGTAATAAATCTAGCAGTTTTTTTTGCCTTTATTATAAAATGCCAGTCATTGGGAGTATATAAATTGGGTGCAAATATTACTGCCGAATATTCCATTATCTAAACCGGGTATTTCTTCTTTACCCAAAAAAATCTACCACTATTTGTATCGGTTATCAATCCTGAATTAAAAAATAGTTTTCCTGATTTATAGCAACTTGGAATTGGAGAAGAACAAAACTTTCTCTTATCCACCTGGAAAATCTACAGGATTTTGGAAGAATTTTCCTTTTAGTACTTGAGATTTTGTACGGTGAAGAGTGGGCGGTCTTTTTCAGTTTTGTGTTTATGAATGAAAGGCTTCTACAATATATCTGGCAGCAACAATTATTTAATAAAGATTCCCTGGTAACATTAAAGGGAGAACCCCTGCAAATTATTCATCCGGGCGTTTTAAACCGGAATCAGGGCCCCGATTTTTTACAGGCATCTATTCGCATTGGAAGTACCCGTTGGGTTGGCAATATTGAGCTGCATGTACTTAGCTCCCATTGGGTTTCTCATGGCCACGAAAAGGATGAATTTTACAATAATGTTATTCTTCATGTAGTTTGGCAGGCCGATAAAGACATTGTTTTGAGATTTCCAACGCTCATGTTAAGCAATCGGGTGCCTATGTCTCTGTTAACTCGCTACGATCAGTTATCTGCCTCAACCGGGTATATTCCCTGTGCAAATCAAATTTTGGGGGTACCAGCAATTATTAGAGGAAATTTTTTTGAACGCTGCTTTGCTGAACGCCTCGAAGAGAAAGCCAGACAGATCGCCGCTCTGCTGCCCAAAACCAATGGTTCCTGGGATGAGGTTTCGTGGCTGATGTTGGCAAAACAGTTTGGCCAACCGGTGAATGAACTTGCATTTAGTGAACTTGCCGGGTCTTTAAGTTGGAAAACTATTGCCCGCCACCGATTTAATCCTATTCAAATAGAAGCATTGCTCTTTGGCCAATCGCGGCTGCTTCAGATTAAATCCTCCCAGGATTATATAATGCTCCTTCAAAAGGAATACCGGTTTCTTCGGAAAAAAATAAAGCTTTTCCCTATTCATTTCCCACTTAAGTTTTTGCGAATGCGGCCCGCTAACTTTCCTACGGTTCGTTTGGCACAACTGGCCGCGCTTATTGCAAGGGAACCATCCTTATTTAATCGCATCATTCAATTAAAAAACAGGGCCGAAGTATATGCATTTTTTAATGTGGAAATCAGCCCTTACTGGCAATATCATTATCGTCCGGGAGATAAAGAGAAATTTAGGCTCAAACATCCGGGAAAATCATTTTGCCATCATCTCATCATCAACCTAATTGCACCTTTAAAATTTTGTCATGGCCTTATGTTGAATGATGATACGGAAAAAGCGGGTGCTATCAATCTAATATGCCAACTTCCGCCGGAAGACAATAGCATATCCAGGAATTTTATCCGCATCGGAGTAAAGCCGGTATCTGCCGCAGACACCCAGGCACTGATTCATTTAAAACAGCATTATTGCAATCAGTTAAAATGCCTGCAATGTGCCATCGGCCATTCCATCATCAAATCTTCTTATAATTCCCAATGATACGTTATTTGTGTTTCCAAATCGGGGTGAAGGCTTTTTTTAACCGGGCAGGTATCGCCAATTTTTTGGAGAATTTCTCTTGTATGCGTATCCGGAACAGGCATTGCTTTCAGGCTCAGGTTTACCTCTATTTTTCCTATGCGCCTTGGATCCGAAAGCATAAATTTGGTAACCTCTATCCGGGTCCCGGCCAAATCAATATCCATATCCGCCGCACGAATACCCATGGTAGTAATAATGCAGGTACCCAGGGCCACACAAACTGTATCTGTTGGACTAAAACGTTCACCCTTACCCCGGTTATCGGTTGGGGCATCGGTTTCTATCACAGAGCCGCTTTGCAGGTGTTCACAGGAGCATCTTAATTTCCCTTCATATAAAATCTTTGCCGTCATTTTCTTATTATTTTGTTATAACAATCTTGAATTCACATATTTGCAAGGGTGCTAGTCCCTTCGTTTGAATTATTTTTTGCTAAATTTACTTAGTAATTACGGTCAATGAAGAAATTTTTCCTCGCCTGTGTTTTTGTTTTGCCTGCCTTGGCAACATTTGCACAAGATTCTGCAAAGCTTTCACGCAAAGAAATGAGAAGGCAAAAAATAAATGCCATCATTAAACAGGAAGAGGAGGGCGTTATTACCTATAAAAAGCATACTGCCTTTGGCGTAAAACTACTGACCGATGGGTATGGTGGTTTTTTTGAAATTGGAAGGGGAAGGTCAGTAAAAAAATCAATGTTGTTTCAGTTGGACATCTCGGAACGTAAGCATCAAAAAGAAGAAAAGGTTCAATTCAATAATTACAATTCTACTCCTGTTATTTATAAGAAATTAAATTTCTTTTATCCGGTGAAACTGGGAATATCAGAACAATTTCTTCTGGGAAATAAAAGCAACACCAAAGGAGTAAGTGTTACCGCCAATATTGGCGGAGGGCTTATAGCCGGACTACTAAGGCCCTATATGATCGAAGTGGCGGGATCATCGGGCAGGGAGTTTGTAAAATATGATCCCGGTGATACTGCCAGCCTGTTTCTTCAACCCGGTACTTATTTGGGCGGCCCTGGAATTGGCAAGGGCTGGAAATATATGAAAGTGACTCCAGGAATTTATCTTAAGCCCGCTTTCCGCTTCGATTATGGCAGGTATAACGAGCTTGTTTCTGCCCTGGAGGTTGGCATAACGGCAGAATATTATACTAAAAAGATTCCCCAAATGCTTGCCCTTAAAGAAAAGAACCTGTTTTTTTCGGGTTACGTGGCGATTATGTTTGGAAAGCGAAAGTAGCCCGATTCTCTCCCTGAGCGAATGTTAGTACATTTGCACATCTGTATTTAAAACTGATTAAAAATGTCTTGTGGATCTCCGGAAGAGGTAAAATTTAAAAAGCCCGACTGGCTTCGCGTTCGGCTTCCTATTGGCGAAGAATATAAACATGTTAGAGGCCTGGTCGACAAACATAAACTGCATACGATCTGTGAAAGCGGAAATTGCCCTAATATGGGCGAATGTTGGGGAGAAGGCACGGCAACATTTATGATTTTGGGAAACATTTGTACCCGTAGCTGTGGCTTTTGCGCCGTAGCTACCGGACGACCCAACCCGGTTGATTGGGATGAGCCTCAGCGGGTGGCAGAGGCCATTCACCTCATGAAGGTTAAACATGCGGTGGTTACCTCTGTTGACCGGGATGACTTAAAAGATGGTGGCAGCATTATTTGGGAGAATACCATTAAGGCTATTAAAACGTTAAACCCCAATACCACCCTCGAAACACTGATACCCGACTTTAAAGCAGAAAGAGAAAATATACAACGAATCATTGATGCAGCACCCGAGGTGGTAAGTCATAATATTGAAACTACGGAGAGGCTTACCCGAAAGGTTAGGATCCAGGCTAAATACGACCGAAGTATGGAAACGTTGAATATTCTAAAAGAAGCAGGGATGCGAACCAAAAGTGGCATCATGCTTGGACTGGGCGAAACCAAAGAGGAAGTTATTCAAACGCTTAAAGATCTGTATACTTCTCAGGTTGATGTTGTTACCATTGGCCAATATCTCCAACCCACCAAAAAACATTTGGCTGTTGAACGATTTATTCATCCGGATGAGTTTAAAGAATATCGTGAAATTGGGTATGAGCTCGGATTTGATTATGTAGAAAGCGGCCCCCTGGTAAGATCCTCTTATCATAGTGAAAAGCATGTAATCCCCGGATGGGGACGTACCCATTGGCTTGCAGAAAAATTGGGTAAGCTGAGTTAATTATTCCGCCTCATAGTTCCAGTTTATTTTTCCCCATCAACTTTTCCCTTAATACCAATAAGCATGTTGGAATGCTTTTGTGCATATCGATATAATGAATCCAATAAAGTATTTTTTTATTACCCGTTGTGGAATTTTGAATGGGAAGAAGATTTTATGGAACTAATTTGAAGGTAATTCTATTCCCAAACCAAAGCACTGGCTCCCAAAATGGCAGCATCTGATTCTTTTAGCAGGCTGAAAATTAATTTCACTTTGTCTTTAAAGATGGGAAGTAAGTTCGCTTCCATGTGCCTGCGCGTGGGATTTAACAAGAGATTTCCGGCTTTGGTAAGTCCTCCGAATAAAACAATGGCGGAAGGAGAAGAAAACATGATAAAATTAGCCAACGATTCACCCAGAACCTGTCCGGTAAATTCAAAAATTTCGTTGGCTACCGTATCGCCCTGCATAGCACAGTTATACACCGTTTCGCTGGTTAGTTCATTGATGCTGTAATCGCGCAGGAGACTGGGTTGTTCCGGGTATTTGGTAAGAAGTTCGATGGCAGTGTCTCTTACACCGGTGGCGGAGGCATAGGCTTCAAGGGATCCCCGAAGCCCGGTCGTTTTATGCAGCCTTCCCCCTGGCCTGATGATGGTATGGCCCAATTCGCCTGCGAACCCATCATGTCCTAAAACAATCTTTCCATCAATTATAATTCCACTACCCACACCGGTGCCCAGGGTTATTGTAATAAAGTGTTTATTCCCTTTGCAGGCTCCGTACATCATCTCGCCCATAGCGGCCGCATTGGCATCGTTTGTAATACGGGTTACGATTCCGAATTTCTCCTTCATCAGTCTTGCCACAGGGATTATGCCCTTCCACCGTAAATTGGGTGCATGTTCAATGGTTCCCGAGTAAAAATTTGCATTAGGTGCGCCCATCCCGATCCCAACAATATTTTTTATTCCACCTACATTTTCAATCATCGGCGATAGCATCGTGTGTAAGTGGTCAATGAAATCACCTACATATTCATGTTCATTGCTGGGTATCCTTGCTTGTTCCAGGATACCTCCGTTATTATTTACAATTCCAAACTTGGTAGTTGTTCCACCCACATCAATTCCCACTGCAAATTTTTCCTTCATGGCAAATTCAAATATTTACTTTAAAATTAATGTCCTCCGCCTGCGCTTGCCGATTCGTAATCAATTCCTTGTTTTTTAAGAATTCCTCTTACAGCATACGCAAAGAAAGCAAGGTAAGCATAGCAAAGAACAGGAATAATAAAGGAATGATGGATGCCGAGGATATCTGATAATTTCCCCTGTATAGGTGGAATTATACCGCCTCCCAGAATCATCATAATCAGGAAGGCAGAACCCTGGGTTGTATATTTTCCTAAGCCGGTTATAGCCAGTGCAAAAATACTGGGCCACATAATGGAACAACAAAGCCCACCACTTAAAAAGGCATAAACAGCAACCTGGCCAGTTGATAATAACCCAATGGCCATAGAAAGGATGCCAAGCAAGCTAAAAATGAGCAGGGTTCTTGCCGGTTTTTCATCGCTTATAAAAAAGGCAATGATCTGGATGAGTACACAAAGGATATACCATTTTAGGGGAGTGATATCTTTTCCCGCGATATAGTTTACGCCCAGGACTATTCCCAAGGCAATTAAAGGGACAAAAAAGGTGAGGATATTCCGGGTTTGTTTTTTAATGTTGAAAGCCGAAATGGATCCAACCCAACGGCCAATCATAAGGCTGCCCCAATACATGGAAATAAAGGGGGCAATTTGGGACGTCTTATATCCTCCGAATTCTTTTTGTTTTAATAATTCGCCAAGGTTGCTGCCTATGGCCACTTCTACACCCACATATACAAAAATTCCCAGCATCCCCAATACAAGCTGGGGATACTTCATTGCACCCCAACCTGCTGGCCTGGAGGAGGCAATTTTATTGGATGACAGGAGTCCGATCACTACCACCGCAAGTGCTCCAAATAACCAATACATCCTGTATTTTTCAAGCGGTACCTTTATGGATTCAATCTCATCCGTCTGGGATTTAATGCTTGCATGCAGAGCCGCAACTTTTGCATCGTTTGCAGACAGGTCTTCCATACTAAGTTTTGCCGTTATGTTACTGAGTGAATCAATCTGTTGGGTAACAGGAGCGATTTCCTTACTTATGGATTCAATTTTTTTCGCATCATCCCCCCGGTAACTGCTGAATACAGGTACAAACATGATAATTAACAAACCCGTAATGAGGAGGAGAGACGTAAGGGCTTTCTTTTCCGATTCTGTTTTTTCTTCGTTTATACCGGATGGCACTTTCTTTGAAAATCCAAACAAACTGGCAGCGGCTATAAAAAGTAATCCCACACAAACATATAGAATCACCACCTTACTTAAGCTAAGAGAAGCAATTTTGTCATCAGTAATGTCTTTTGCTGAGCCAAATAAAGCAAAGGCAACAATTAATGGTCCAATCATGGTTCCGAAGGAATTAATACCTCCGCCCAGGTTTACTCTGCTGGAGCCGGTGGCAGGGTCGCCCAGTGCAAAAGCGAAGGGTTGTGCTGCGGTTTGCTGTAGCGAAAATCCAAGGGCCACAATAAACAGCCCTACCAGCATTCCGGCAAAAGTGCTTACTTCCACTGCCATAATCATGGCCGCTGCGCCTAAAGCGGAAAACAGTAACCCATAAACGATACTTTTTTTATATCCCCATTTCCCCACAAGATCCTTACCGCCAAAAGAACCATAAGCAAATAGAATAAGGGCGCCAATATAATATGCCAGGTAAAAAGCAAAATCAATTAACTGGCTTTGAAACTGGTCGAGGCCAAACTTATGTTTGCAAAAGGGGATAAAGACGCTGTTCCCGGCAGCAATAAACCCCCAAAAAAAGAAAACGGTAACAAGGGTACTCAATGCCCCATAATTAGTAGGAATACTGGGTTTTCCTCCTTTAACTCCTGCATTTTCCATAATAATCAGTTGGTTTGAGTGCTGAAAATACCAAGAAATTTTATGGAAATAAAAATTAGTTTTCTAATTTACCGTGCCATTAATGGAAGTTCAACATTTTGGAAAATAGCAGCTTGTTGTTTTTTACTCCGGGTCGGATAAATCATTTTTCTTTTGTTTATGGAAATTCTTCACGTTAGCGCAGAATGTTATCCCATGGCCAAGGTGGGCGGATTAGCCGATGTGGTAGGGGCATTACCCAAATATCAGTCTGCACTTGGGCATTTTGCAAAGGTGGTGATGCCCATGCATCGCACCAGGTTTCTTACGGATAATGAATGGGAGGTTGTGCACAAAGGAACTTTTGATATGGGAAAACTACATTATGATTTTACCATTATTAAAGAGAAAACCAACAAACTCGGATTTGATCTATACTGTGTGGATATTTACGGCTTACTCGACAGGGAAAAGGTTTATGGTTACAACGACGATACCGAACGGTTTATGGCATTTCAGATTGCCGTGCTGGAGTGGATTTCGAAATGGCACCATAAACCCGACGTAATTCATGTGCACGATCATCATACCGCACTGATCCCGTTTATGATGAAGTACTGTTACGCGTATAGCAATATCAGTAATATCCCAACTTTACTCACCATACACAATGCCCAATATCAGGGATGGATGGGATGGGATAAATCGATGTATCTCCCATCCTGGGATACCTGGCGTTGGGGCCAGCTCGATTGGAATAACAACATCAACCCACTGGCCTGCGGAATTAAATGTGCTGATAAGGTAAATACAGTAAGCCCCGGGTATTTAGGTGAATTAATGCAACATGCCAATGGGCTGGAAAGTCTGTTCAATTATGAAATGGGCAAATGTTCGGGGATTATTAACGGGATTGATTATGCCGTATGGAACCCCGAAACGGATACTTTTATATTAGATAATTACAACCTCAAAGATTTTACAAACGGGAAACACCTCAACAAACAAGCCCTATGCCGCGAGTTTCAGTTCGATGAAAACCTTCCCCTGTTCATTTTTATTGGGCGGCTGGTTAATGAAAAAGCAGCCGATCTGTTACCGGGCTCAATCCAATGGGCATTCCAGAAGTTTGGTGAAAAGTTTTGTTGCCTGATCCTGGGAAGTGGGGAATCTTCTGTGGAATATTCCTTGCAGGCCATTGCCCGCAGGTACGTTGGATACTATAACACCCAAATTAAGTATAACGAGAAACTAAGCCACCAGATGTATGCCGGTGCCGATTTTCTGCTGATGCCAAGCCGTATAGAGCCCTGTGGATTGAATCAAATGTATGCCATGCGATATGGTACTGTACCGGTGGTACGGCGTACCGGCGGGTTACGCGATACCGTTATTGATTATGGAGAAACTGATGGATATGGCATTTGTTTCAATAATCCCAGTATGGATGATATCGTTTACTCCATTGGCCGGGGAATCGAATTGTTTGAGAATAAACCTAAATTGCTTGAGGTGAGAAACCGAATGATGAATATAAATTTGAGTTGGGAAACAAGTACCGAAAAATATTTAAACCTTTATCATTCCATAATTCATTAAATTTAGGAATATGGTTGGCAATAAAGTAATCGCAATTATCCTGGGTGGTGGAGCCGGAACAAGATTATACCCATTAACTGCAACCCGTAGTAAACCGGCAGTGCCGGTGGCAGGGAAATACCGATTGGTGGATATCCCTATCTCCAATTGCATTAATAGCGACATCAGCCGGATATTTGTTTTAACCCAGTTCAATTCCGCATCCCTCAATAAGCATATCAAAAACACCTATCAGTTTAGCGGTTTTAGTAAGGGCTTTGTAGATATTCTGGCCGCCGAACAAACTCCCGAGAGTAAAAGCTGGTTCCAGGGTACTGCCGATGCCGTTCGCCAATCCCTGAAACATGTGGAACGAAATGAATTTGAATATGTCCTTATTTTGAGCGGGGATCAGCTTTATCAAATGGATTTTGAAATGATGGTAGATAACCATATTAATTCAAAAGCATCCATTTCCATTGCCACCATCCCGGTAGGGGAAAGAGAAGCAACTGAATTTGGCATCCTGAAAGCCGACGAAAATAATTGTATAAAAGCGTTTATCGAAAAACCAGCTCAGGAATTATTGCCCAATTGGATTAGCGATACCGGCGATGCCATGCAACAACAGGGGCGCAATTACCTGGCCTCCATGGGGATCTATGTTTTTAACAGGGATTTATTATTTGATTTGTTATTGAATGAATTAACAGACGCCACCGATTTTGGAAAAGAGATAATCCCTACCTCTATTAACAATTACAAAGTAATAAGTTACCAGTATGGCGGTTATTGGACCGATATAGGAAATATTTACTCCTTTTTTGAAGCCAATCTGTCTTTAACCCTGGATATACCTCCATTTAATCTTTTTGATAATAACCGGATGGTGTATTCCCGTGCCAGAATGTTACCCCCCTCGAAAGTGAGTGGTACCACCCTGGCAAACACGATAATAGCCGAAGGATGTATCATCCATGCGGCCACCATACAAAACAGCGTTATTGGGAACAGAAGCCGGATCGGGTTAGGATCCAAACTGGTCAGTTGTTATATTATCGGAAACGATTATTATGAAACCATTGCCGAAATTGCCCAAAACAAAGAAAAAGGATTACCTCGAATCGGTATTGGCGATAATTGCCAACTCACCAATGTGATTGTAGATAAGGATTGCCGGATTGGAGATAATGTAATTATTAAAGGAAGCGCCGATCTTCCCAATACCGACCATAGCCTCTTTTCGGTGAAGGATGGCATTGTGGTGATAAAAAAGGGAGTGGTTATTCCCGACGGGTATAAAATCAGCGTTTAACCCATAACGAAAGTTAACAAGATCTATTAAAGCAATGTGCCCCAGTATAACTGGTCCATCCACTTCTTTGAGTCGGGGTCATCACTTTCCACCCAATCTTTGGTGCGGTCTTTCAGGGTAAAACCCAGGCTTTTTAGGGTGTCGTACTTTTTTGCTTTAGGCGGAACTATGGCCGAGGTGTTTCCCCCATTTACATTTACCGAAGTAGCCATCCAGGAGGTATATATCCGGGGGATCGTCATCCCCAGAATAAGCCCCGGAAGCCCCGAAATGGAGCAGGGCCCCCCCGAAATGGTGATTTCATCTGTATAAAAGGCAAAAACATATACACTATCCATAATTACTCCTACCGCCTTACGGCAATTATAACCGGCAATAATGCGATTTTCGTTTGTTAATTTCCATGAAATATTACGTAATGAGTCCTCCACATAAAAGTTAGTGCCAAACACCGATTTCAACATGGTGAAACTATTATTGTTATGGTTGAAGAACCATTTGCTTTCCTCATCTCCACGCCGGTACCAGTCTGGCACCATGGGCTTTCCCCAATGGTCAAATTTGTAGAGACTTTTCCCATTATCAAAAATAAAATGAAAATAGCCGGTTTTAAATTGTGGCATGGATTCTCGCATAGCATCCGCCCAACGGCCGTTTCCCATGGTTTTTTGCATATTGGTTTTTACCTCATATTCAACCTCGGCTTTATTAACGAACAAGCCCTGGGATATTCCCTTCAGCGAGAGGAATAGAATGGCAATTGCAAATAATATTTTTCTTGTCATAAAATTTTTAAGGTTGAGGTGTTGGGTTTGCCTTGGGGCCTTTGTTTCTAAAATCCCAGGAGAAACCAAGCATCCAGTATCGTTTCAGCCTGTCGTTCCGGGTTTCAGTATAGGTATTGCTATAAAAACTTCTGTCTATACCAAAATTTTGGTTTAAGATATCGCGAATCATAAAGAATGCCGTGAATTCATCCTGGTGAAATGTCTTCTGTAACCGGGCATTCCAAATATGGTTATTCAGGTTCGTTTGCGATTCCTGGGTTTTACTTCTGGCATTAAAAGCATAATCGGTATTTATTGACCAAACTTTTTTAATGTAAATGGTTGCGTTTGCCGATAAAGTATTTGTGCGGTAGTTCACCTTTTTAGTTACCTGGCTCGTTTTGCTGCTATTATAATTGAATGAATTGCCCAGGGAGAAATCATATTTTTTGTCTTTCGATTTAGAAAGATATACACTAAGACCACCACTAAAATTATCTACCGCCGTTCCTACATTATTAATTACATCTTTCGACCGGTAATAAGTAAAATTGGGCTGAAAATTAATGCGGGTATCAATCTTTCTCATTTTTAAGCCTATTCCACTCCAAAAACTTATATTATAATTTCCATCGGTATTAATGGGCTGGGTTATTGTTTTTGCCGAATCAATTAAAATTATTCTGTTATAGGTAATGGCATTAGAAACCTGATTGAAATTAAGCGAAGCATAGGTCCACATTTCCTTTAAAAAATTGTAACTGTTGTGGCTCAAATTGAAGCTGTTGGTGAATGAAGGTTTTAGGTTGGGGTTTCCAATATACTGGTTGAAATAATTGTTATTATCCCGTAATGGCTGGAGTTGATTAATCGTTGGTTGGGTGGTATTCCCATTATATTGGAAACGCAAATTTCGGTTCGACTTGTAAGAATAATTAAGGGATGCAGTTGGGAAAATGTTTGTGTAATTCCGGATATAATTTCTGTTGAAGGAGTTATCCTGAAGATTAAAGTGGGTTAAACCCAGTGCCCCACCAAAATTGAATTTTAATTTTTTAGTACTGTAATTAAGTTTTGCGCCGGGGCTGTGAATGGTAATATGCTGGTCGAAATCATTGGTGAGAGAGTCTACCAACAGGTCATATTTCCCAGAGCCGGGATTTTGGGTGTAAGTAACCTGGTTATTTAAACCCCGGTTTAAGGTGAGGCTGTAGCTCAGTTCCAGCGCGTATTTTGCGCTAAGCGGTTCAGTGTAAACCAGTTTTCCGGTGGCATTGGTTGAGGTTTTGTCGAATGTTCGGTTTTGGTCAATCACCTGAAGGAAGGATGGGGTTCCGTTATTATAGGCCTGGTTGTCGGAATTTAGCCTGTTGTTTCCATTGGATCCAAGCCGGTTCCAATTGGCAGTAAAGGAAAATGTCCTCCTTGCCTTTTTAAATTTATGCCTGAAAAGGGCAGTGGCACTGAAGGAAGATTTGTCGGAATTGAGATAAGACAATCGGTCGCTCTTATTTTTCAATACCCCCAGGTCATCTACTGTGGTAGCATTATTATTTTCCTGGCTTTCGGTATGGTAGAAATTGGCTCCGGCCGTAATTTTAAGGCTGTTTGCCGAATCTATTTTTACATCATACACCGCTTTTAATTTATAATTGTACCGGTCTACCTGCGAAAGGGTATGAGAGGTGGAATTAAGCGAAATATTTCGTTGTGCCACGCTGTCGTACAACCGGGTTTGTGTTAAAACATCCTGGTTGTTCGAGTAATCCTGGCTGTTATATCGTGGCGAGAAATTAAAATTGTGTTTGTCGTTCCACTTGTTTGAATATTGAATCCCGGCATTAATATTTTTAATAAAACCATTTTCTGTATTTACAAAAGGTTCTTCATCCGCCGAAGTTCCGGAAGTCCAGGTATAGGTAACCCCCCCGTCATCATCCACCGAAATACTGGTGTTATCATCATCCAGCCCATATTTGTCATTATCGCTCCAGCTTAGTCCATCCTGGCCGGTGTTCCCATTTAACAGGAAGGCAGAAATTTTTCGTTTCCCCTTAAAGGAACTAATGAGAAAATTGTTATTATATCGATCATCTATATCTTTTATCAGTCCTCCTGCCACACTGGCTTTACCAAAATACCCTTTCTTCTTGTCTTCCTTTAATTTCAGGTTGATGGTCTTTTTGGTGTTCCCATCGTCGATACCTGTAAATTCGGCCTGGTCGCTCTTTTTATCAAAGACCTGTACTTCTTTTACGGCATCGGCACGAAGATTTTTTACGGCCATTCCGGGGTCATCACCAAAAAATTCTTCCCCATCTACCAGCACCCGTTCCACCTTTTGGCCCATGGCTTTTATCTCTCCGTTTTTATCAACCTGGATGCCGGGGAGTTTGCGCAAAAGTTCTTCCACATTGGCATTTGCACTCACCTTAAAACTGTCTGCCGTGTAAACTGTTGTATCTCCTTTAATTCTTATGGAACTGCCGCTCTTAATTATAACTGCCTCCAGCATTTTACTTTTTGGGGTAAGAGGAACAATAAAATTCATTAAAGTTTCGTCCGGTTTCAGTATAACTTTATCAATGTAATCAGCAAAAAGTGGGTGCATAACCATTACCAGGTGCTCACCCGGGATAAGGCCTTCAATATTAAAAGTTCCATCCTTTCCAGACCGGACAAATTTTTCGAGGATGGTATCCTGAGGAGAAAGTAGGGCCACCACCGCATTGGGGACAACGGTGTGTGCAGTGGTGTCTTGCACCTTTCCCTTGATTCCGGATTGGGAGAAAGCAAAAATACTAACTAAAAAACCAATTGCAGTTAGGGTAAGTCGTTGCAGCATCAATATTATTTTGGCTTAGCGCGAAATTGAAAAACAAAAGTCGGAGTGCAACATAAAGCTTCTTAAATTTACGTTAATAGCATTTTTTTATGATCGCACGATAAAGCTGATAAATGGCATACGAGGATTATCATTTTATTGATACGAAGAAACATGTGTGGAACTATTCCCGGTTTGAAGGGGATGATATCGACCTGTTTCAAAAGGGGAAACTATTCCGGGCTTACGAATTGTTTGGCGCCCATAAAATGCGTGTATTGGATACCGAAGGTTACTATTTTGCAGTTTGGGCTCCCAATGCAGAGGGGGTGTCGGTTGTAGGCCCCTTCAATGGATGGAAACAACAGTTGCACCCCTTATTTCCCCGGATGGATAGTTCCGGAATCTGGGAAGGATTTATTCCTCGTATTGAGAAAGGGGTTCAATATAAGTTTCACATCAGTGCCCCCAACGGATTTGAACAGGATAAGGCAGACCCATTTGCCCGATATGCCCAATTTCGTCCTTCTACTGCGTCTATTACCTGGGAATTTGATAAATATTGGTTTGATGGCGAATGGATGAAAAATCGCCAGCTCCGTAATTCGCTAAATGCACCCTGGAGTGTTTATGAGGTGCACCTGGGAAGCTGGATGAAACCCAATAAAGATGATGAAGCCTCATTTAATTCTTATACTGAACTTGCCGACCGGCTGGTTTCTTACGTAAAAGGCATGCATTTTACGCATGTGGAATTGATGCCGGTTATGGAATATCCTTATGACGGGAGCTGGGGCTACCAAACCACCGGCTATTTTGCACCTACCTCACGATTTGGCACACCCGAAGCGTTTATGCACCTGGTAGATACTTTTCACTCAAATGGAATAGGTGTAATCTTAGACTGGGTACCCTCGCATTTCCCCCGCGATGAACACGGGCTATATCTTTTTGATGGCGCGAATACCTACGAATATGCGGATATGCGCAAGGGTTACCACCCAGATTGGAACAGCTATATATTCAATTATAAAAGGGGAGAAGTGCGGTCGTTCCTTATCAGCAGCGCCCATTTTTGGATGAAACATTACCATATCGATGGCCTGCGAGTGGATGCGGTGAGTTCCATCATCCGCCTCGATTTTTCACGAAATGATGGAGAATGGGAGCCAAACGAAAATGGTGGAAATGAAAACCTCGAAGCCATCCAGTTTCTTCAGGACCTGAATAACATCCTATACCGGGAATTTCCGGGAACACAAACCATTGCAGAAGAAGCTTCCGACAGGCCTGGGATTACCCTTAGCACAAAAATGGGAGGCCTTGGCTTTGGAATGAAGTGGATGATGGGCTGGATGCACGACAGCTTTAGATATTTTAAGATCGATCCGGAGTACCGCCCCGCCCACCAGGACGAGTTCAGTTTTAGTATCATGTATTTTTATGATGAAAAATTCATGTTGCCCCTGAGCCACGATGAAGTGGTGCATGGGAAAAGCCCCATGCTGTATAAAATGCCGGGTAATGAGTTCGAAAAATTTGCTAACCTGCGCCTGCTTTATACTTATATGTACACGCACCCAGGAGCTAAACTTTTATTTATGGGAAATGAATTCGGACAAACCAGCGAATGGAATTATAAAACAGAACTTCAATGGCCATTACTACAATACCATGCTCATAATAATCTCCAGGAATGTGTTAGGAAGCTCAATGAATTGTACATTACCAAACCAACATTTTTTGAATTTCAGTTTAACCAAAAAGGTTTTGAATGGGTAACCCTGGATCACCGCGAGGAGGCCGTAGTGGCCTATAAACGCAAAGGGAAATCCAGGGAGAAGGATATCCTGATAATACTAAATTTATCAAATAGGAATTACCCTGGATTTGTTATGAGAATTAAAGGGAAACCGGGGTGGAATGTACTTTTTAATAGCAACGATATTGCCTTTTGGGGAAGCGGGGAAATGGTAAATACACCGGTCATATGCCTTTCGGAGAACAAAAAAGCGAAAGTTTGCGAAATAAAATTGGATATTCCGGCGTTAACAGGGATAATTCTGGAACAAGCCTGAGGGCTCCAAAAATATCAAACTATGAAACACCTCCTGTCCCTGGCTGTTCTGGCGGGTAGCCTGGCTACCGCAACGGCACAAAATAACGATAGTTCGCAGGTGTATTTTGAAAAGGGTAATTCTGAACTACAGGCAAAAAGATATCTTGTTGCCTCACAATATTTCAATAAAGCAATTTCTTTTAATCCCCGGAATACACAGGCTTTAATACAAAACGGGTTTACATACCTGCATATTTCCAAATCGTTTGAAGCCAAAGCGCAATTTGAAAAAGCACTTGAACAGGAACCCCAAAACCAGACAGTAATTAAGGAATTGGCTGAATTGTACCTGAATTACAGGCAATTTGATAAAGCTATAGAATTTGCCTCAAAATGCAGCCAATGTAATAAAGACAGAATACTGGGCATAAGTTATTACCAGCAGGAAGACTATGGCATGGCCTCAAAATTTTTATCCGCAGCGATACAAAAAGAACCTACAGACGGAGAAGCTACTTATTACCTCGGGCGCACTTATGTTGAAATGGAATCTTATCAACAGGCAATTGGCATATATAATAAAGCCATTTCCTTACCCGATGCAAAGCCTTTGTGGTATTACGAATTGGGCCTATTGCAATACAACCTCGAAGATTATAAATCTGCCCTGGCTTCATTTCGCGCCGCGGCAGACAAAGGATATACGGCCACCCGCGATTTTAAAGAAAACCTTGGATTTGCCTGCCTTTACACCGGAGAGTATGATTATGGCGAATCTGTATTACTCAGTCTATATGCAGATAGGCCCGGGAATACCGACATTTTAAGGGAGATAGCTAATATTTTTTATAAGAATAAGAAATATGATCGCGCCCTGGGATATTGCGAAAAATTACTTCAAATAAATGGCAAGGATGCCAAAGCGATTTACCAGGCCGGAATGTGCTTTCAGAAAAAAGGAGAGAAGGATCGCGGCCAGAAAATGTGCGATCATGCCATCGAACTCGACCCGTCACTTGCCAGTCTGAGGTCTAAGAAAGAATTTGTAGGCCTTTAAAAGATATGTTGATTGTTTGTTTAGCCGGTACCTCAAAGGGCCGGTTTTTTTATTGCGTTGGTTGTTCGAGATAATTCCCGAATGAAAATATCCTCTTTACCCTACCAATGGCAAAAAAATAAATTCATGACTTAAGTCTGAATTTGCTGAATAACTTAAAAAAGTCAGGATACTTTGCTGCCCCCTCCCCGGGGGTAAAAATAAACCCAAAAAAAATGTGAACAAAGCCTGTTTGCTGAACTTAATTCAGCCCTGCCAATAGAAACTTTACAATTCTCATATTCCAATTTGGTGACACAAGAAACCAAAAATGGTTCGTGGTGGTTTAAACCAGGGAAAGAGTGAAATATTTATGCTTTTTTGGTGAAAATTACCTGTACTGTATATAGCTGTAATTTATGGTACAGGCCTGCTGGTATTAATGAATGGCTTTCTTTCGGTAAGCCTTTTCTCCTGCTTTTATCTCGGTATGGAGATGATTTTCAACGGGAGGGATGGGGCAGTTGTATCCCGTAGTGTAGGCGCAGTAAGGATTGTATGCCTTGTTGAAATCAATGGTTACCTGGTTGCCATGAATATCTGAAATCTGAAGATCAATATACCTTCCCATTAAATAGCTGTCCTTTCCGGAAGTTTCATCTGTAAATGGCACAAAGAGATAATTCAGGTTCTCGGGTTGCGTAACTAATGGGTCGGGCTTAAATAGGGTGAGTTGAAAAGGTTTATTTTTCAAGTTGAACCGGACCATACCATATCGATAAAATTTCTTAACCTTTGTTCCGGAGGTCTTCATAATTAAACCGGTAGTGTCGATGGTAATAGGATAAAATTCAGCCACCACCCGGTAGTGTTCATTGGCTGGATAAAAACTGATATACTTGTGGTCGTCTCCTTTTACCACCTCGTGGTTCATCACATATTCCACCTGGTAGGTCTCGGTTGAGTCTTTGAAAGTATTAATTTGTGCAGACCCTATCTGTGTATAAAGAATAATCAGGAAAAGGAGGAAAATTCGTTTCATATTAATTCATCATCAGCATATTCACGCTGCGCTGTAAAATATTAAAAGCTATTTCGGCCATCAGGTTTTCCTTATCGAGCGTGGGGTTAACCTCCGTAATTTCAAAACAACATACTTTTCTGTTCTGCATAAATTTACTGATCAGGTCTTCTGCTTCCCGTTCTTTAAGTCCGTTACTCACCGGAGTTCCGGTTCCTTTTGAAATACTCGAATCCAGGCTATCCACATCAAAACTCACAAAAATATCGGTGCAATCACTCAGGTACCGCAGTACTTTCCGGCTCACATTTTCTGCTCCATTTCGGCGCACTTCGCTGGTAGGGATTACTTTAATGTTGTACTTTTCAATCAACGCCTTTTCTTCCTTTTCGTAATCGCGCAGGGAAATGAATACAATATCTTCGGGTAATACTTTGGGCTTTATCTTTCCAATACTCTTTAACTGGTTCCAAAGGCGGACAGTCTCCGCATCCGGGTCGTGCACCTTGTATTCCAAATTATCTTCGCCAATAGCGGTACTTAATGGCATCCCATGCATGTTCCCCGATGGAGTGGTATAGGGCGTATGAAGGTCGGAGTGGGCATCTATCCAAATTATCCCCAGTTTCGATTTTGGCCTGGCCATTTTTATTCCGGCAATAATACCACCTGCAGTACTATGATCGCCGGTTAATACCACCGGAAAAAAATTATTTTTCAGGGTATCCGAAACGGATTTGCTCAACCTTTCATACAAATTTACCATCCCATGAATCCTTTTGGCAAAGGGCGATTTAATGGGCTCGAAGAGTAGGTTATTTTCTACTTCGATTTTTTCGGATGGGAAATGAACAAAAAAATTGCTCATGAAATCCAAAGCCGCAATCTTTACCGCATCTATTCCCATGCTGGCGCCACGGGTACCAGCGCCAATTTCGGAAGGAACTTCGATGAGTTTAATATTTTTCATGAATACAAAGGTACAATATCCCTTTCCGGGATACAACCTCCCGGATATTAGGTAAAAAAATAATCAGGAAAATTAATTGCCCGATTGAAGTGTATTAAAACTAACCATCCAGTTAATACCAAACTTATCGGTCAGCATCCCAAAATAATCACCCCAGAACATGGTTTCCATAGGCATGGATATTTGGCCGCCGTTTGACAGGGCAGAAAAGAGGGTATCGGCTTCTTCCCTGGTATCAGCGGTTATTGCGACTGAGAAGTTGTTTCCTGCTTTAAATTTTGGCGACCATTCACTCCCGCAATCGCTACCCATAATAACCGTGGGCCCAATGGATAAGCCAACGTGCATAATCAGGTTCTTATCCAACTCAGGTGCTTTATACTTTTCACTTGGAGGAATATCCCCAAAACGCCCGATATAGGTGAATTCCCCGCCAAAAACCGACTTGTAGAAGTTAAATGCTTCTTCGCAATTACCATTAAAATTCAGATAAATGTTGGAGGCTGCCATGTTGTAAGGATTTTTATTGTTTAAAAAGAATTTTTAATCCGATTTTCCATATTTGCTTTGGAGAAATTTAATGGTTTCCTTCATTAAGGTTACCAGGTTTTCCTGGTTAATATCGGCAAGTTTCTTTATGTAAATACAGGCTTTTCCCATTTTATATTTTCCTAAATCCCGGATCAAATAGGCATGTTCGCTGGAGCCATTGTACACATAGAGTGATATGGCTGCTTTTCTGGGGGAGAATCCAATTAAGGGCCAATCTCCTTCCTGACTGCTTCTATCGGATTTATAATGATACCTGCCAAAGCCAATGATACTTGGGCCCCACATTTTGGGCTTGCATCCCGAAACTTTTTCCATTAGTTTCAACAACATTAGGCTGTCGGCCTTTTTCTGTTCAGTGTCTGCAAATTCATTAATGAAATTTAATACACTGGCAGAAGTTTGTTTCGTCTTTATTTCTCCCATAAAATAATGACCTGTGTTTTAAATACCAACGGCTTCCCCTTTGAAGGAGGAAAGCCCCAAAAGATACGAAGATTATGTAATTAGCCTTTCCTACCTGATAAGAAATAATGGGTCAAATTTCAGAATTACTGTTGCCATCCATAGTCGGTTGAATATTAAAATCTGGCTTTAAACTTCATTTAAGGGCAGGATTTACCAATTCCGGTATAAATCTCCTACTTTTGCGCCGCTTTATGAAGCCCCTGATTGAATTATATCCGTTGCTTAATAACCCGCAAAAGCTGGTTATAACCATGCACCAGAAACCAGATGCAGACGCCATGGGGTCGGCATTGGGCTTGTATCATTTTATGCTACAATTTGGTCATGATATAGTGGTAATTTCTCCTACTAATTGGGCCGGATTTTTAAGCTGGATGCCGGGAGCCGAAAAAGTAGTTGATTTTGAAAAGGAAACCGAAAAGGCGATGGCCCTGGTAGAAGCGGCACAATTCATTTTTTGCCTCGACTTTAATACATTGTCACGAACCAAAAGGATGGAGGAATGCCTTAATATCGCAAAGGGAATACGGGTACTCATTGATCACCACCAGGAACCCCAGACCGAAAAGTTTGCCTATGGGAAAAGTGACACCGGCAAAAGTTCCACCGCCGAGATGGTTTTTGATTTTATGATTGAATCCGGGAAGGAGGAATATATATCCCATGAGGTTTCGCAATGCCTTTATGCAGGTGTAATGACGGATACTGGTTCATTTCGCTTCCCTTCAACTACCGCCAGTGTACACCAAATGGTAGCATACCTAAAAGAAAAAGGGTTAGATCATAGCCGGATACATGAGGCCTTATTTGATAATTTTTCAGAAAGCCGGCTCCGGTTTATTGGTCACGTGCTTTTAAACCGGATGGAAGTTTTTTTTGAATATAATACCGCTTTGATTACGGTACCTCAAACCGATTTACTGAAATATGAAATCAAAACAGGAGATACGGAGGGTTTGGTAAATTATCCATTGAGTATTGAAGGAATCAGGCTGGTGGCCATCGTGATAGACAGGGGCGAGGAGAGGAAATGGTCGTTCCGCAGCAAAGGCAATTTTGATGTCAATGTATTTGCCAGGAAGTATTTTAATGGCGGGGGGCATAAAAATGCTGCCGGCGGAGGAAGTAAGGATAATCTGGAAAGTACGGTTCAGCATTTTAAAATGGCCTTGCGGGAGAATAAAGAGCAATTAAGCACATACCAATTTTAAACATAACACAATGAAACAATTTTCACGGGCATTAGCAATCGTAATCCTGTTTGCTGCCTGCAATTCCTCGGCTTATAAAAAAGGAAGGGGTGGTTTGGAGTATAAAATTATTTCTGATGAAAAGGGCCCGTTAATTAAGTACGGCGAGTTTATGCAATTAAATTATGCCACTTATTATAACAATGGGAAATCGGATAGCCTTTTGGAAGATACCCGAAATTCGGTTGGACCGATGATCCAGATGTTCGATTCCGTTTCAACCCCTATGGCTTATTATGAAATCCTGCGCCAATTGCGAAAAGGTGACAGTCTGTTGATTCGGATTAAAACAGATTCTGCATTTAAAGGGGAGATGGCGGCTCAAATGCCTCCCTTTATGCAAAAGGGACATTATCTGATTACAGCAGTAAAAGTTATAAATATTTTTCATGATCGTCAACAGGCCGATAGCGCCCAAACTGCCAGCGATTCGTTACACAACGCCGAACAACTGGTTAAGGACGACAAGGCTATTCAGGATTACCTGAAAAAGAATAATATCAAAGCTGAAAAAACGGCGAAGGGTACTTATGTAGAAATTATCAAACCCGGAGAAGGCGCCTACATTGATACTTCGGTAGTGGCTAAAGTAAATTATACGGGGCGAACTATGGAAGGAGAAATGTTTGACAGTAACACCGACCCTGCCAAGGGACATGTGGAACCTTTCCTGGTTAACCTTACCAGCGACAGAACCTTGGGAGCGCCGGTTATTCAGGGTTGGTATGATGGATTAAAATTGATGCAAAAAGGATCGGTAGGTAAGCTGATTATCCCTTCCACATTGGCTTATGGAAAATTTGGTCGCCCTCCATTGATTAAGCCAAATAATATATTGATTTTTGATATGGATGTATTGGATGTACTCAACAAAGACCAGGCAAAAGTTGCTGCTGAAATTGAAAAAGGTAAAATGAAGATCCGACAAGAAAGGTGGATGGACAGCATTAAAGCCGAAAATGCTAAGAAGGCAGATTCAATTAAAGCTGCGAAACCAGAAGGAAAGAAATAATATAAATAAATGTAGAAATCATTAGGGATCGCATGGCGATCCTTTTTTTATGCCTTTTCCAGTTCTAAGAACAATTTGATAGCCTCCATGGCAGGTGCCACATCATGCACACGTAAAATATTAGCTCCATTTTTGAGGGCTACCATGTGGAGTGCTGTAGTGCCATTTAACGCCTGGGCGGGAGTAATACCTAATGTTTTATAGATAGTGGCTTTCCGGGAAACGCCCAATAGAATGGGTTTATCCAAAGCCATGAAGGAGAAAAGTGATTTTAGTAATTTGAAATTTTGGGGAATGGTTTTGGCAAAACCAATTCCCGGGTCAAGAATTACATCTTTAATTCCGACTTCTTTACAGGCCAAAGCTTTCTCCTTTAAATGGTCAAACACTTCCGTTACTACATCCTCGTAATGGGTAAGGGTCTGCATATTTCCGGGGTTTCCTCTCATGTGCATGGCAATATAGGGAGCTCCTAACCGGGCAACGGTCATCAACATTTTTTCATCTAAGTTACCGGCGGATATATCATTAATGATTCCTGCTCCCGCTGCAAACGCTTCTTCTGCTACAATAGATTGGTATGTATCCACCGAAATAGGGATTTCGGGGAAGCGTTTATGTATTGCCGTAATAATTGGGAGAATGCGAATTAATTCTTCTTTTTCGTTTGCCCGTTCACTTCCAGGGCGGGTACTTTGTCCTCCAATGTCTAAAATAGTAGCCCCATCAGCAACCATTGTTTCAGCCAATTGTAAAATCCCATCCAGTCCCAATCGCAAATCGCCCCTATAAAAGGAATCGGAAGTTGCATTTAAAACCCCCATAATTATGGGTTTATCGATACAAAGCAGCTTTCCTCTAACATTCAGGGTGAACATATTGAAATGTGAATCGTAAATTTGGCCACAAAATAGTATAATAAACTGCAATGGCGCAAATGAATACGGATGAGCAATATTTTAATGCAGTGGCACCCTGCCGGAATATATTTTTAATCAAAACGAAAGATTACGGCACTTCTTGGCGTGTTTACCGGCCTATTTCCGTGGCAGACCAGATCTATATTAAAGCAAAGCGGATCAGGACTATCCAGGAAAAAAAATCGCAGCGGATCGCCGATGGTATAAAAAGTGAATTTGAAGGGATATTGAATTACGCAGTTATTGGGCTAATTCAACTAAGCCTTGGAAGCGATGAAAGGGAAGACCTTGATGTATTGGAAGTTAAATCGATGTACGACGCTGAAATTGAAGCCGCCCAAAAATTAATGCAGGATAAAAACCACGATTATGGAGAAGCGTGGAGAGAAATGAGCCAGGAAAGTTTTACCGATCTCATTCTATCAAAGATCCTGCGCATTAAACAGATTATTTCCAACGAAGGGAAAACTATGGCAAGCGAAGGGATAGATGCCAATTTTTATGACATCCTGAACTATGCCGTATTTGCATTAATTCAAATTTCCTCAAATAGCCCCACCACAAAATCATGAAGACTGTTGTAACTATTTCCCGAATTATCACCGGATTGTTATTTATCTTTTCCGGGTTGGTTAAGGCCATTGATCCCAAAGGTTTGGCCTATAAAATGGAAGAATTCTTTGAAGCCTGGGCCATGTCGGGATTTATGAAACCTGTAATGGAAACATTCGGCCATTATTCCTTGTTTTTTTCAATTGTAATGATTACGCTGGAGGTGGCAGTAGGTGTAGCCCTACTCATTGGCTGGAGGCGAAAACTGACTACCTGGATACTTTTTTTACTGATGGCATTTTTCACCTTCCTTACCAGTTATGTGCTGTTTAGCGGAAAGATCAGATCCTGCGGATGTTTTGGAGATTGTATTCCCTTAACTCCGGTGCAAACCTTCACTAAAGATATATTTCTTTTAATCCTCACTTTAATTCTGCTTATTCGGAACCGTTATATAAAACCTTTGCTGGGTGAAATTTCGGGTTGGGTAATAATGCTTCTCAGTATTGGCCTCACACTTATGCTTCAATTTTATGTAATGCGCCACCTTCCGCTCATCGATTGCCTACCGTATAAAAAGGGGAACAACATTCTGGAACTCAGAAAGATGCCGGCAGGTGCAGTACCGGATAAATACGAATACCAGTTTGTTTATGAAAAGAGGGGAGAAAAGAAAAATTTCCCGGTATCGGCCCTGCCAGATAGCACCTGGACTTTTGTTGAACGAAAACAAACGCTGGTGCAAAAAGGGGTAAATAATATCCCGCTTATTAATGATTTCTCACTTACAGATGAAGATGGTACAGATGTAACAGAAAGTATTCTCAACGAACCGGGAACCTGTTATTTATTGTTTATTAAAGAAACACCATCCAATTCAAATGCATGGATTAAAGAAGTGAAGCGAATCAGTGAAGAACAAAAATCTAAAAACATTCACTTCTATATTGTTACGGCTACACGAAATACGGTTAAATCGATATTAGATAAGGCGAATATTCCTTACGATGGCATTCTTTCAAGTGATGCAACCGCCATTAAGACCGCCGCCAGAGCCAATCCGACTCTTTTCATCATGCATGGGCCGGTAGTGGCATTAAAATTCGGTTGGGCCGATTTTGATAAAGTAAAGTGAAAACTTTTGTAATTTAAGGTTGTGGCTCGAAAATTCTCCACTGCTTTGCTCATATTCTTGGGTGTTACCTTTGCAGTGTTTGCCATGTTCCAGGGGTTTGGCGATCCGGCCCGTATGGTGGTTGGCCAAACAGGCGATAAAGTTACCCTGGAAAATATTCGTACAGACCTTAATCTGGATAAGCCCAAATGGATGCAATTTTTGCTCTACCTGAATGATATATCTCCTGTAGGGATTTATAAAAAAGAGTCCATAATAAGAAAGGGATTACGGGGATGGTTTATCGGAAATGACATTCGGGTAGGCATCAAAGTGCCATATCTTGGTCGAAGTTATCAAAGTAAAAAACTGGTGACGGAAATTTTGTCTGATGCCTTACCCGGAACCCTGGTGCTCGCCTTTACGGCAATTCTTTTCGCCAGCATCATAGGTATAGCCCTGGGATGTATAGCCGCCATTAAAAAAGGAACCTGGATAGATCAAACCGCCATTGTATCCAGCGTGGGTGGCATCTCTGCGCCTTCCTTTTTCATGGCAATCATCATCGCCTACCTGTTTGGTGTGGTATGGCATCAGGTAACCGGACTAACACCAACAGGCAGCCTTTTCATTACAGATGAAATTTCAGGTGAAAGTAAACTCCGGTTACAAAATCTTATTTTGCCGGCTATTACCTTAGGTATAAGGCCATTGGCAATAATCGCCCAACTTACCCGCAGTTCAATGCTCGATGTGCTTAATCAGGATTTTATACGAACCGCCAGGGCAAAAGGTTTACCACAAAGGACAGTCATTTTCAGGCACGCACTACCCAACGCATTAAATCCTGTAATAACCGCTATCACCGGGTGGTTTGCAGAATTGTTGGCAGGATCCTTTTTTGTAGAATATATTTTTAACTGGAAAGGGGTAGGAAAAGTAACTGTAGATGCCTTAGAGAAACTGGATTATCCGGTAGTGATGGGGGCGGTGTTGTTAAGCGCCTGTGTATTTATTCTGGTTAACCTGGGTACCGACCGGCTTTATAAAATTTTAGATCCCAGGGTGCATTAGCTGCTTTCATTATTGAAAATTGAACCTGAGTATTAATTTTTAACCGGGTTTAAAAATTTTCAACCCTGATTAATAGTTGATTTAAGGGAAAATTCTGCAAACCACTACATTCGTTGATGGGTACTGCTTTTATTTCCACCGCCAGTTATGAGGATGGTTCAGTTCTGGAAAACTGAAGGCTAATTATCCAGCTTTTCTTAAGATACAATATAAAATTGTTGTTTATCAATAAATATTTATTATATTTGTAAAGTAAATTTATAAATATGGCTACCAAGAACAATTTTGTATTTAAAGCTTTATACATCATGGCCTGGATCATTTTTGTCGGATTATGTATAGAGGCAGGCGGGTTGCTGGTTAATTTCTTCTTCAGTATTTTTAATCCGTCGGTTGTTAAGAACTTATACCAGAAGTTGGATTTAAGTGCAATGTATTCCCGTAGTAAATGGGCGTTTTATGGCGTTTACAGTTTGATCCTGATTATTGCAGTTTTAAAGGCATTCCTATTTTATATTCTGATTCGTTTATTAAGTAAACTTGACTTGAGCAAGCCTTTTAACTATTTTGTTTCCAGGCAAATTGCTCAAATCAGTTATTATACTTTCTTTATCGGAATATTAAGTTTGATAGCCATCCAGGTAGCAAAAAATTTAATGCATTTTGGATATGATGTCACCGCACTCAATGAATTTTGGGCGGATGGGCGAACCTTTATCCTAATGGCCGCTGTGATTTATGTTATAGCCGCTATATTTAACAGGGGCTTGGAAATTCAAAATGAAAATGATTTAACTGTATAAACCATGCCAATTATTGTAAATCTGGATGTAATGATGGCCAGGAGAAAGATGTCGCTTAATGAGTTGTCTGAAAAAGTTGATTTAACGCTTTCTAATTTGTCGATTTTGAAAACAGGGAAGGCAAAGGCGGTACGGTTCAGTACGTTGGAAGCTATTTGTAAGGCATTAGATTGTCAGCCGGGAGATATTCTGGAATATGAAGAACAAAAGAAGAAAACCGCATCCCGGAATACGAATCAAAAAATTTAAAACCAATTAGAATTTGATCATAGCATCACCAGGAGATAGTTAGTCCCCTAAATTTTTCATTATCAATTATTTCCTATAATTAACATTATGTTTAGTAGAATATTTTCAATTTGTCATAAGAATCAATGAGTTAATCCCGTGTATAGGCATTGTCAGTAATTTTTAAATGGCCCTATTCTGTTCAAATTTGAAAAAATTCACTGCCTCCCAAAATCGTCAACCCGGTAAAGGTCTGGGAATGATGAATTAAAAAAGGGTAGCAAATTGCTACCCATAACCAAAGTTTTCATGTCGGCCTTCATACGCAAAATTCGCTTTAGCGGTTCGGCTTTCTGCTATCCCAAGTTGTTTTTGTCAATGCAAACCAATCTGTTGGATCCCCTTCATAGTCAAAAGTTTCCTGATAGTCAAAGCCCAGCTTGGTTAGTACCTTTTTTGAATTTACATTTTTCGGGTCAGCTATTGCAAAAATTGTTTCGACATTCAAATTTTTAAATCCATAGTCTAATATTGCGATTGAGGATTCAGTCGCAAACCCCTTTCCCCAATGTTTTTTTTTAAACCTATAACCGAGTTCGTAAAAATTTTTGTGCCTGTTTAATTGTTGATTAAAATACTTTAGTCCCGACCAACCAATACATTCGTTTGATAATTTGTCAACAACAGCCCAACGAGCAATTCCATTTACCTCATATTGCTTTTTAAGTATTTTAATCGCTTTTTGTATTTCGTCAATTGTTTTTACAGGATTGTTTTCTATATACAAATGAACTTCCGGGTCAGAGTCCATTTCGAATAAATCATTCTCGTCTGTGTATTCAAATTCTCTTAATATTAGCCGTTCTGTTTCTATTAAAATTCTCATCTGTCAGTGTCGTTTCCTTATTTATTCATGTCGTTCGAAAAGCAGACCGCTAACATTTTTATTCTCGAATACTATTCTTCCTTGGAAATTTCGTCTTCGGAAGAGCCATTCGTTTCTCCCTCCTGATTTTCAGATTCCGGATCTGTTTCTATATCCGCCTCTTCTTTCTCATCCAGTTCTGTTATGGCAGCAATTTCATCCCCTTCATCCACCCGGATTAATTTTACACCCTGGGTGGCCCTTCCCTGTTCTGAAATTTCAGCAACCGACATCCGGATGGTAATCCCTGAAACGCAGGTAATCATCAAATCCTGACTTTCATCAACGGCAAGTAATCCCACCAGAGATCCGGTTTTATCTGTTATATTGATTGTTTTTACACCCTTACCACCCCGGTTTGTGACCCTGTAATTTGCTTCTCCCGTTTCCGAATCATCCAGGGCAGTTCGTTTTCCGTAACCTTTCTCACTCACTACTAAAATAGTTTTCGAATTATCATCTTTTGGAACACAAACCATACCCACCACTTTGTCTTTTTCTCCATCCACTTCTATACCGCTCACTCCAATGGCCCCACGGCCGGTTGGCCTTACTTTATCTTCATGGAAACGAATGGCCCTGCCGCTCTTAATAGCCATGATAATTTCACAACTACCATCCGTAAGCCTGGCTTCGAGTAATTGGTCGCCATCAACAATATTAATGGCATTCACTCCGGTTTGGCGCGGACGGCTGAAATCTTTAAGATGGGTTTTCTTAATGGTGCCATTTTGTGTGCAAAGTACAATGTACTTATCCTTTACAAATTCTTCATCTTCCAGATTTTTGATGTCGATAATGGCACGAACGTTATCATCAGGAGGGATCTGAACCAGGTTCTGGATGGCCCTTCCCTTGCTATTTTTATCTCCTTCGGGAATTTGATAAACTTTTAACCAGTAACACCTTCCTTTCTCAGTGAAAATAATAAGGGTATTATGCGTTGATGCTACAAAGAGGTGTTCAATATAATCTTCATTTCGGGTAGCGCTTCCTTTTGCTCCGCGTCCTCCCCTTTTTTGTTGACGGTATTCCGTTGCGGAGGTGCGCTTAATGTAACCCATATGTGAAATGGTAACTACCACATCCTCTTCTTCTATGAGATCGAGCATGTTAATTTCATCATCAGCATATTCAATCTCTGTGCGACGGGGATCGCCAAATCGGGTCTTTATTTCAATTAATTCGGTTTTAATGATGTCGAAACGAAGGCTTTCATTGGCCAGGATTTCTTTTAACCGGGCAATGGTCTTTAAAATCTCGGCATGTTCTTCCCTGATTTTGTCAATCTCCATCCCTGTAAGCCGCTGCAAACGCAGTTCAAGTACAGCTTTTGCCTGGATTTCAGACATTCCGAAATTGCTCATCAAACCTTCCTGGGCAATAGATGGTGTAGCACTTTCCCGGATCAGTTTAATAACTGCATCCAGGTTATCCAATGCGATAATATATCCTTCCAGGATATGGGCCCGTTCTTCGGCTTTTCGCAATTCGAATCGGGTACGGCGAACCACCACTTCATGCCTGAATTCCACAAACTCAGAAATCTGTTGTTTCAGCGTTAATATCCTGGGCCTTCCCTTAACCAGCGCTACATTATTTATACCATAGGATGTTTGTAATTCAGAATGCTTGTAAAGTTGGTTGATGGCAACCTGCGCCACTGCATCTTTCTTCAATTCAACTACAACTCTCGTTCCTTCCTTATTATTACTTTCATTATTTACATCTACTATTCCTTCAATTACCTTTTCAGTAATAAGGTCGCCAATCTTTTGCGTAAGCTCATCCCGGTTTACCATATAGGGCACTTCCGTGATAACAATTTTATCCTTACCCCGGCTATCCGTTTCAACGGTCGTTTTGCCCCGGAGTACCACCCTGCCTCTTCCGGTATTGTAGGCCGATTTGATGCCATCAATTCCGTAAATAATGCCTCCGGTTGGGAAATCAGGGGCTTTAACAAACTTCATCAATTCCTCCACACTAATCTCCTTATTATCGATATAAGCAATACAGCCGTCTACCACCTCATTCAGGTTGTGTGGCATCATATTGGTGGCCATCCCTACGGCAATACCGCTACTTCCATTTAGCAATAATTGCGGAACACGGGTAGGCATTACAGTTGGCTCGTTCAGGGAATCATCAAAATTCAACTGGAAGTCTACCGTCTCTTTGTCGATGTCCTCCATCATCGATTCTGCAAATTTTTGGAGCCTGACCTCGGTGTACCTCATGGCGGCCGGAGGATCTCCATCCTGACTACCAAAATTTCCCTGCCCATCAACCATCATATACCGCATCGACCATTCCTGGGCCATTCGCACCATGGTAAAATAAATCGAAGCATCTCCATGGGGATGATATTTTCCCATTACCTCCCCTACAATACGAGCTGCCTTTTTATATGGCTTATTACTGGCGTTCCCCAATTCATTCATGCCAAAAAGCACCCTCCTGTGAACCGGTTTCAATCCATCGCGAACATCCGGAAGTGCCCTGCCTACAATTACACTCATCGAGTAATCGATGTAGGCGGTTTTCATTTGTTCTTCAATATTTACCGGGATAATTTTGCCCCTGTTGTTAAGGTCTTCCCTTTCGAAATTCTCATTCGTTTCCATAATAAAAAATGTGGCACAAAGGTACTGAAATCAGGCCTTGTTTTTAGTTAAAAAACAGGCATTTACGCCGGTTTTTTACACAATTTGCAATTCGATGTGGAGAACTCTTCACTCCTGATATGTCCATTTTGCAAAAGTGAAAGAAGAGAGGATTGGAGAATGGGAAATCATTATTTATTATACCTGTATTCCTCTTTGGCATCGGGTATATTACCCTAACTTGCCGCCCATGAATCCGAGTAAGAAAATATTGCTTTTTGGTGCTGGAAAATCAACCACCTCCCTGATCCGGTACCTCCTATCCTTTGCTGAGGCAGATTGTCTGGAAATTTGTATCGCCGATACCCATATTACCCAAGCAAGGGAAAAAATTGGAAATAACCCTTATGGTATGGCTATCCATTTGGATATTTCAAATGCTGAGGAAAGGAAGCGCCTTATAAAAGAGGCCGATTTGGTAATTTCCATGATGCCCCCGGCCCTGCATATTTTGGTGGCCAGGGATTGTTTAGCAGAAGGGAAAAGCCTGCTAACTGCCTCTTATGCCGATGAGGCCATGAAATCATTGAATGAGGAAGTTACCCGGAAAGGATTGCTTTTTCTTTGCGAAATGGGACTCGATCCCGGAATCGACCACATGAGCGCCATGCAAATTATAGAGCAGATCCGGGCCAAAGGTGGCGTCATTAAAAAGTTTTTTAGCCATTGTGGCGGATTGATAGCTCCCGAGAGTGACGACAATCCCTGGCATTATAAGATTACCTGGAATCCCCGTAACGTGGTAACGGCTGGAATGGGAGGTGCAAAATTCCTGGAAGATGGAAATATTTCTGAATTGGAGTATGCCAAATTGTTTGATGCCAACCGGAAAGTAACTACCGGTAACGAACAAATGCCATATTTGAGTTATTATCCGAACCGGGACAGCCTCCCCTACATCTCTTTATATAACCTCCACACCTGTTCAGATTTTATGCGTACGACCCTTCGGTATCCATCCTTCATGACAGGCTGGCTTCAAATGATTGAATTGGGCTTTACGGATGAAACCATAAGCTATCAAACCAATGGCATGAGCATTGGTTCTTTCTTTCACGCACATCTCAAAAGCCGTGACCTGGACCCGGAAAAACCAGGCGTTTTTATTACCCGGGAATTCCGGGAGCAACTCGAGTTCCTTGGCCTCCACGATACAGGCACCCCCATTAACCTCGGCAAAGCCTCTATCATAGAAATCATGCAATTCATTTTACAAACTAAACTTGTAATGCACAGTACCGACAAAGATTTGGTAGTAATGATCCACGAATTTCTGTATGAATGGAAGGGTAAAAATTTTATTTTACATAGTTCACTTTACCTCAAGGGTAACGATTATCTGGAAACCGCCATGGCCAAAACCGTAGGCCTTCCACTGGGAATTGCCGCAAGGAAGATATTGAATGGGGAAATAAAGTCAAAAGGGGTAAGAATCCCCATTGAAAAGGAAATATTTTCGCAAGTATTGCCTGAGTTGGAAAGCCTGGGTATAAAATTTATTGAAAGGGAAGAAATGGTATTATAAATCTAATTTATTTAAAGCCTCAACAAAATCAACAATTCCTTTTGTAGCGTTTTTTTTGATATGATGCAGGTTTGGTAGTTTACCTATTTCAGGAATGCTTTTATCAATGATAAATTTAGGACATTCAACAGGAACATAATTTAATAATCCGGCAGCAGGATATACCTGGAGAGAACTCCCTACCAGTAAAAAAACATCGGCCATTCTCATAATTTGGGAAGCGGTATCAATTTCCGGTACCGGTTCGCCAAACCAGACAATATGGGGCCGCCACTGGCTGCCATCCGGTGCAAGGTGGCCCAGCTTAATATCCCCATGAATATCCTCTAATATGGTTTCATCCATACTGCTCCTCATTTTAAAAATTTCTCCATGAAGGTGCAATACATCACTTGAACCAGCCCGTTCGTGCAGGTTGTCGATATTTTGTGTAACAATCCGAACCCGGAATTCCTTCTCCAGGTTTGCAATGGTTAAATGAGCCAGGTTGGGATTGGCGGCAGCAACATTTCTTCTTCGCTGGTTATAAAAATCCAGTACCAGACCCGGATTTGCCCGGAATGCTTCCGGGGTAGCTACGTCCGTAATTCTATGATTCATCCAAAGTCCATCGCTTGTGCGAAATGTGGGAAGGCCACTTTCCTCACTTATCCCAGCGCCGGTTAATACCACCAGGGTTTTACAAGACATAAGCTCCTCCCTTTAATAATAAATTATGCATTCTCCGTTTCCGACATTTTCAGGATTTCGTTCCATTCTTCTTCACTTACCTGTGAAACGGAAATCCGGCCAATTTTTATAATCCCCATATTATTCAATTTGGGATTTGCTTTCATGGATGCAAGCGTAACGGGCCTTTTAAGCTTTTTAAACGCTTTTATTTCTATTGCTACCCAATTGGGATTTTCGGTTCCCGGGTCTTGAAATGCCTCTTTACTAACTTTTGCTATGCCAACAATGGCAAGGCCTTCATTACTATGATAAAAATAAGCCTGCTCCCCTTTTTTCATCGTCCGCAGGTTATTGCGTGCGGCATAATTGCGCACTCCGTCCCAAACGGTGGTCTTATCTTTAATTAAATGGTCGAAACTATAAACATTCGGTTCCGATTTAATAAGCCAATAGGCCATTGTAAATTAAATTTTAATGAATTAGAGTAATAAATTTCTGCGTAGAGTAAGAATAAAAAAAGCTGCAAAAGTTGCAGCCTGAAATTTATTGTACAAAAAAATCCCAGGTTAAATTCCCTCCCAGGAAATGGGATGGATTACCATTTATCTACTTCCTCGGTATGCAATGAATCGGCAGGAGGATTGAGCTTGGAGTCTGGCATTTCGTTTGCGCTTTGTTCTCCTACCGGCCCACTATTTTGCACTTCGTCTGAACCTTCTGAATGCTGGGAAGAAGCGGCATTTTCATCCATTTCATACGGCGTATCGTGGTTGAATGCATCGAAGTTAAAATCGGGCATCAACTCCGTTTTTACATGATCAATAGCTTCTGTAAGCCCCTTTAAAAACTTATTAAAGTCTTCTTTATATAGAAAAATTTTGTGTCGGTTATACCCTTCACTTTCTGTTCTTTTCCGGCTTTCCGTAATAGTGAGGTAATAATCATTTCCTCTGGTTTCCCTTACGTCAAAAAAATAGGTACGGCGTTTCCCGGCTTTAACCCGGCTACTGAATACACTGTCCACTTTCTTGTCATTATTTTCGTATGCCACAATCGCAAGTTTTGTTTCGCAAATTAAATTCGATACCAAACAAAGATATAGTCATTTTTGAAATGGCAAAAAAATAGAAATTCATGTTTTCCCCTTGTTTTCAAAACAGGTTATGCCGTAGCATTTTCATCTGCCAATAGCTGCCGCCGGTACATTTCTGCATAATACCCTCCCCTGTTCAGCAATTCGGCATGGGTGCCGGTTTCCACTATTCTTCCTTCCTCTAAGACCACAATCTTGTCAAAATCCAGGAGGGAAAAAATCCGGTGGGTAATAATAATGGCAGTTTTCCCCCGAAGGTATTCGGCCAGGTTGCCGGTAATTTCTTTTTCAGTTTTTGCATCTACGGCACTAAGGCAATCGTCCATGATGATAAAGGCAGGATCCTTGATCAGGGCCCTCGCAATGGAAATTCGTTGTTTTTGCCCACCACTCAGCATCACGCCCCTTTCCCCTACCAGGGTTTTAAAGCCGGCGGGGAATCGCATTATCTCATCATATATTACAGCTTGTCTGGCAGCCCTGAATACTTCTCCATCCGAAGCCCTTTCATTTCCAAAAAGGATATTGTTCTTAATGGTATCACTAAAAAGAAAAACATCCTGGGGAACATAACTAATTTGTTTTCGAAGGCTTGCTAAATCTATTTGGGAAATGGGAATCCCGTCTATATCCAGCTTCCCCGATTGCAAATCAAACTGGCGAAGAATCAACTGGGCCACAGTTGATTTTCCAGAACCCGTTCTGCCTACAATAGCTATCTTTTGCCCGGCAGAAATGATTAGAGAAAAATCCTTTATGGCATGAATCCCGGTATGTTGGTAGGTAAAATTGGCCTGATGGAAAGTGATATTTCCCTTTAAAACAAGATTAACCGGGTCTTCGTGGTTTCTAATTAAAGGGGTTGTAGTTAGGAATTCATTTATCCTGCGTTGGGATGCCACGGCCCGCTGGGTCATACTGGCGGTCCAACCAATAGCACTAACGGGGAATGTTAGCAATTGAATATACATTACAAATTCTGCAATCTTTCCAATACTGGCACCCGGAACATTATTCAAAACATCATATCCTCCAACTAAAATGGTGATTAGCGTACTTAGGCCAATTAGCAATCCCATACTGGGAAAATAAATGGCTTCTGTTTTTGCCAAACTGAGGGAATTATCACGATATGACTCCGAATTCTGTTCAAAAAATGAAGCCATGGTCTTTTCCTGAACAAAGGATTTTATTACCCGAATTCCTGAAAATGATTCCTGCGCATTGGTGGTTAAATGGCTAAGCATCGCCTGGATCATTTCACTTTTCCGATTAATGATCGTATTAACAAAATAAATGGTTCCTGCCAATATGGGTAACGGACAAAGCGCCACCAGGGTGAGCCTTGCATCGGAACGAAACATAAAATATAAGCTAAACCCAATGGTAGCAGCAAGGTTGATGAAATACATAATAGCCGGCCCGGTGTACGCCCTTACCCGGCTAACATCTTCTGATATTCGGTTCATAAGATCGCCGGTACTATGCGTTTTATAAAAGGAGCTATCCAGGGTTTGATAGTGGTTGAATATTTCATTCTTCTGATCGAATTCAATATGGCGGCTCATTACAATTATGGTTTGCCGCATCAGGAACATAAAAAATCCACTTACTACTGCGGTTCCGATAAGAATAAGCCCGGCAAAAAGAATTTGTTTTACAAAAGGAAGGGTATTGAATTGATCAATTAAAACCTTTACCAGCCTGTCGTATGTTTGCGATGAGGAAGGAGAAATATTAGTTCCGGATACGGAAGCTACTACGGTATTTACAACATATCCGGTAAGCTGAGGGGCCAAAATCCTGAAATAGTTGGTCAGGATTACAAAAAGGAAACCCAGGGAAAAAAGCCATTTATATTTCCAGAAATACTTGTTAAGGGTTGAGAGTTGGGTCATCTGGCACAAAGGTAACTAATACCAAAAGTTGAGACGGCAGGGATATATTGTAAAATGAAAAATATTTAAGATTCGCCGGATTACTATACATTAGGGTTCTTTTTTCCAGCGTATGTCTCTGTTTGCATGTTCCTTAAATTCGGGTAGTAATGGAAACTGCTATTATATCGGTTCCGCCAATAATGCGGTGCTGGTGGATGCTGGGCTTAGTTGCAGGGAAACGGAGAAACGGATGCGGGAATGTGGATTGAGTATGTTGAAAGTCCGTGCCGTATTTATTTCTCACGAACATTCCGATCATATCAAAGGCATAGAAAGATTATCTGCCAAATACGGTATTCCAGTGTACATTTCGGAATTAACGCTTAAGCATAGCAGGCTTAATATCCCGGCTTCCCTGGTGAATGAAATTTTTGACGAAGAAAAAGTGGAATTAAACGAAATGGATATTATCCCATTCAGGAAATTTCATGATGCGGCAGATCCGTTTAGTTTCATTATTTCATATAATGGCATCACTATCGGCATTTTCACCGATTTGGGAAGGGTGTGTAAAAAGCTTATCCATCATTTTTCCAAATGCCATGGTGCTTTTTTGGAGTCTAACTATGATGAGGCGATGCTGGATAGTGGTCCATACCCGTTACATCTAAAGAAACGTATTAAAAGTGGAAACGGACATTTATCGAACAAACAGGCCCTTCAACTTTTCATCCGACACCGGAATAAACAACTTTCTCATTTGTTCTTGTCTCACCTATCCAATGAGAACAACTCCCCTGCCCTGGTTGAAAATTTATTCAATAAGCATACGCTAAATACCCGGATTATTATCGCCTCCCGATTTAACTCCACCCACGTTTATGAAATTTGTCCTGGAATTATGAAAGGGAAAGCAGAAGGGATTATTCCATTGAGAAGGGGAACCCAGGTTCAGATGTTTTAAATAAAATGGCCGGTAAAATTACCGGCCAGAGCCAACATCCAAAACATAAACCCTAAACCAACATAAAACAACATGACTTGGGATACCGGTTTTAAACAATTTTCATAGAGATATTTCTTTTTGTTTAATTTTTTATACAACTGTTTTATGGAGTTAGAAATTACTTACCAGGATACTGCAATTGCCATCAACAGAAAAAAAAGATTTTAAAGAATTAATTAAGTTTTTCATGATGCAAAGTTTTAAAGGTGAATATCAATTTGTTTTCGGTCATTTGTTTTATCAGACCCAGACAAAAGAAAATGATTTAATACAGCATATTTAAAATTCTGTTAAGAGAGGAGAGCCATTCTTAACACAAAGGGAAGGAATGAATCGGGGCTGGGAAAATGATGAAGCTGGAGTAATTTAATCATCGATGCAATAAATCTCCAATTGAATGCAAGGAATATTATCCTCCAAAAAATAAATAGGCCATTAATATGGAAGTAATAATTCCTACCAGGTCGGCAAGCAGCATAGATCCCACTGCATAGCGCGTGTTGCGTACTCCTACTGCGCCAAAATATACGGCAATTACATAAAAGGTGGTATCTGAAGATCCCTGCAATACACAGGAAAGCCTTCCGGCAAAGGAATCGGCGCCATAGGTATTCATAGTATCTACCATCATCCCTCTGGCGGCACCTCCGCTAAATGGTTTTACAAGAGCCGTAGGCAGGCCATCAACAAAACGGGTATCCATATTGGTTAGAGCAACCAGGTGCTTAATCCCATCAATAATTATTTCGAATGTACCACTGGTTCGTAGCATGCTAATGGCTACCAGCATGCCTACGAGGTAAGGGATTATTTTCACGGCTATTTCGAAACCTCCTTTTGCCCCTTCAATGAAGGCATCAAAAATATCAGTCTTTTTGTAGATGGCGCCGGCTATGATGGCCAGAAAAATAAAAAGGATGAGCCCATTACTTAACATTCCCGAAAAATGGTTTACCGCCATGGGGGAAAGTGAACGGATATACACAATCAACGTCGCAATAACGACAGAGATCCCCAATACCCAAGCCAGGATAACCGGTTGTAGAACATTTATTTTCTGCCTTATAGATACAATGATCATTGCAGCCATGGTAGCTGCAAAAGTGGCAATCATGCAGGGAATAAAGATATCCATAGGGTTGGAAGCACCGGCGGCCGCCCTTAGAGCAATGATACTAACCGGAATCAGGGTTAGCCCCGAAGCATGCAGGCAGAGGAACATGATCTGGGCATTAGACGCTACCGCCTTATTCGGATTAAGTTCCTGTAAACTCTCCATTGCTTTCAATCCAAAAGGGGTAGCTGCATTATCGAGACCAAGGAGGTTAGCCGAAAAATTCATCATCATGTGCCCCATGGATGGGTGGCCTTTAGGGATATCGGGAAATATTTTACCAAAAAAAGGACCAATAATCCGGGAAAGTAACCGAACCCCTCCTGCCCTTTCGGCAATACGCATAAAACCCATAAACAAGGCCATAATACCAATCAGCCCCAAAGAAAGGTTCACAGCAGTTTTGCAGGTTTCAATAACGCCATCAGATCCCTGTATCAGAAAATTCAGGATTTTATTTTGAGAAGTATAGGCAACAAAATGCTTGCCTTCCCTGATTTTCTTAGAGGAATCTAAAGCGATTAATAAGGATGGATTAACGTATGATTTATCCAATTCAGAAATTCGAATTGTATCGCCCGACCTGCCAGTAACCATCTGGCTAAAAACAGTTTCGCCACCTTCGGCACCCATCAACCTGATTAATGCCACCAAAATGGCAATTATAATAAACGCCGCCCAAATCCTGCTTAACGCCATCTATACTGTTGGTTCTTAATTTGAATGGTCAAATTACAGCATTTAAGTCAATTCAATACCAACATCAGGCCTTACCTTTGCAGCCAATTTTAAAAAAAGTACAATGGCACTTCAGGCTGGCATCGTGGGGCTTCCCAATGTAGGAAAGTCAACTCTTTTTAATGCGGTAAGTAACAGTGCAAAGGCACAGGCAAGCAATTATCGTTTTTGTACCATCGAACCCAATGTGGGACTGGTAAATGTACCCGACGAAAGATTGAAAAAACTGGAAGAATTGGTGAAGCCCAACCGGGTTGTTCCTACCCAGATTGAAATTGTAGATATTGCCGGACTGGTTCGGGGCGCATCCAAAGGGGAAGGGTTGGGAAATAAGTTCCTGGCTAATATTCGGGAGGTAGATGCCATCATTCATGTTATTCGCTGTTTTGAGGACGAAAACATTCTTCGGGAGGAAGGACCGATCAATCCGGTATCCGATAAGGAAATTATTGAAACCGAGCTTCAGTTAAAAGACCTCGACAGCATTGAAAAAAAGATCCAACGGGTAGAAAAGATGGTTAAATCTGACCTTAAATTAAAATCTGAATTAGACGTGCTATTGAGTTGTAAATCACAACTTGAAAAAGGAAAAAATATTATTTCACTTGAGTTATCCAAAGATGAAAAATCAGCTATTGAAGACCTCTTCCTTCTTACAGATAAACCCATCCTTTACGTGGCCAATGTTGATGAAGCCAGTATGCATACCGGTAATAAGTATAGTGAAATATTGAAATCCATGGTTGAAAAAGAGGGCAACCAGCTTATTGTGATGACCAATGCTATTGAAGCACAAATTGCTGAATTTGATAACCCGGATGATCGCCAAATGTTTATGGATGAATATAAAATGACGGAGCCTGCTCTCGACAGGTTGATTCGCTCGGCCTACAAACTTCTTAATCTTTCCACCTATTTTACCGCAGGTGTTCAGGAAGTCAGGGCATGGACTATTCATAAAGGTTGGAAGGCCCCACAAGCTGCAGGTGTAATCCATACTGATTTTGAAAAGGGATTTATTAAGGCGGAAGTAATTGGGTACGAAGATTTTGTACTATTAGGATCGGAAGCTGCTTGCCGCGAAAATGGAAAACTTCGGATTGAAGGCAAAGAATACCTGGTGAAGGATGGAGATATCATGCATTTTAGATTCAATGTTTAATCCGGTATCCACCATTTATACTTAGGGCAATCTTTTAGCTTAAACAGGAGGGATGGAAAGATGGGAAAGGAAAAAAAAGAATTGCCGGATACCCTCTCTTGATGATTGTTCCAAAAAGAAATTTTATTTATACCTGCAGGGAGGGATAAAATTGGAGCAATTTGCTGCCCCCACCCCGGGGGTAAAAATAGGGAAGGGAAAAACTTAATCCAAGAAAACAGACTAAAGTAAATTCAGGTTGGGGATATTTTATTTTGTTGAAAATTTGCTAAACCACTGGAGGATTTATTTATCGGGCTTACCTGCCGTTATGCCTCACCCTAAAAAACGACACAGCGAACAGAAACAGAATGACAGAACAGCTAACAATAAGACAGGAAGCACCGAACGACTTTAATGAAGTTTTTGAAGTCAATCAAATTGCTTTCGGACAGGACAACGAAGCAAAATTGGTTGACATTTTAAGAAGTAATCCGACAGTTTTTATTCCAGAACTTTCGCTCGTGGCAACTGACAACAATAAAATCGTTGGACATATCTTATTTACGAAAATCATAATTAAAGACGACAACGGAAACATAAATGAAAGTTTAGGCCTTGCACCAATGGCAGTTAGACCTGAATTGCAAAAAAGTGGAATAGGCAGACAACTAATCAAACACGGACTTAAAGTAGCAGAAGAATTAGGCTTTAAATCGGTAATCGTTTTAGGACACGAACATTATTATCCAAAATTCGGATTTGAACCAGCCGACAAGTGGAATATTACAGCTCCGTTTGATGTTCCTTCTAATGTTTTTTTGGCAATTGAGTTAGTAAAAGACGGACTGAAAAATATATCAGGAACAGTTGTATACCCAAAAGAATTTGAAACAGTATGACACAACAAAACACGATTGAAGAAGGGCGAAGGCATAACATCGTATTGGCAATAGGCGAGCTGATGGTAAAAGTTTATGAATGGCAGAGGAAAAATGCTTTGCCTTTTGTTGCCCCCGCCCCGGGGGTAAAAATA
>CAZYKA010000017.1:54812-60000 GCA_964647915.1 uncultured Ferruginibacter sp.
AAAAATAGGAAAGGGAAAAATTCGGGCAAAGAATTTTGACGGAAGAAAATTCAGTCTGACTTTAATTTTATTTCGGTCACTTCAACAGGGAAATAATTACGGCCCTGCCTATGCAAAAATCGGATTGATAGTTTGAGAGAAGCCTGGTAAACGAAGTAAGTGTAAATACAGATCAGATTAAAACTACGCTTTAGCTGAAAAAAAGGAAAAATTTTGGGCCCTTTGCTGCCCCCACCCCGGGGGCAAAAATAAATGGAACAATAACAAATATCCCCTTCGCTAACATTAAATAACTCCAGTATCCCCATATTTTATTTACTCAACCTATATTTCATTTAATCCATCTTACTCCCAAAAAAAATTGATCTATCTTTTACCCGCCAGCGCATTTGCCCACTTATCGAGCTTCTCTTCTAACACCATCAAAGGCATACTCCCATCTTTCAGCAATTGCTTATGAAACTCGGCAATATTAAATTTCTCCTTCAAAAGGTTTCGGTATTTGTTGCGAAGTTCAATTATTTTCAATGCCCCTACTTTATAAGACAATGCCTGCCCCGGAACGGCCATATACCTTTCCACCTCTGAAATGGCAAACTCTTCACTGATCGGTTCATTTTCCATCATGTATGCAATGGCCTGCTCCCGGGTCATTCCTTTACTATGAATGGCCACATCCACAACTAAACGTAATGCCCGAAGCATTTCATCCGATAAGGCCCCCATGTGCTGATAGGGATTGGTATATAACCCCAAATCTTTCCCAAGGCTTTCACAATACAATGCCCAACCTTCATCGTATGCCCCACAGGATTTATACCGGCGAAAAGCAGGTAACAATGTATCTTCCATTTGTAGGGAGGATTGGTAATGATGACCGGGTACAGCTTCATGCAAAAAGGTGCTCTCCATCCCCGAGGTAATATTGAATTCTCTGGGATTTATTATGGGTACATAAAATATTCCAGGTCGCTTTCCATCACTCGATCCTTGCATATATTCAATACTGGCACTGGCAGCTCTAAAGGCTTCGGTTTGCCTGATCTCAAATCTGCTTTTAGGAAAAAATACAAAAAATTTATCCAGGTTCGGTTTGATGATATTGTAAATATGACGAAATGAATCCAATACCTGCTCGGGAGTCGTAAAAGGGAAAAATTGTTTGTCGGTACGCATAAAATGAAAGAAAGCGTTGAGATCTCCCTTAAAGCCGGTGCTGCTTTTTACCTCTTCCATCTCTGCCCTTATCCGCTTTACTTCTTTCAATCCGGTATTGAAAATATCCTCTAGAGATTTGTTGGTTGTCGTCCATCGTTTAACACAATACTTATAATAGTTAATTCCGTTTGGAAGGTATTCAACCCCAGAGGTAACCCGGGCCTTTGGCAGGTATTCGTTCTTTAGAAAATCCGCCATTTTGTGGTGGCTCACATTTAGCTCATTTTTTATTGCAAGCGTATATGCGTTTCGGATACTGTCCTTGTCGGCAGTTGAAAAATTGGATGGCAAATTTTTTATCGGACCGTAGAAAATACTTTTGGTAACGTCATTGCTCACCAGCCCATTACAGATGTCTACCATCTTTACCACCAAAGTTTTAGGCAACACATAACCAGTAGCCATTCCCTGCTTAAAGTTGCCTATAGCGCTATCCACCCATTCGGTATATCCTTTAACCCTTTTTAACCAGTTGTAATAATCCTTCACGGTCTTAAACGGCTGTGCCGATTCTCCCGAACCATATTGCCCCATGGCCAATACGATATTGCCGGAGAGTTTATTGGTTGGGTCTCCCATTTGGGTGAATGGGATTTTCCAGGTATCAAACCTTTCTCCTTCCAAAGCCAGATCCACATCGTATTTTAATATTTGATAGCTAATGGCATCTTCTTCAGTCATATCATTAGGATCATAATGTTTGAGGCTATCTAAATATCCCCGGTAAAATACCTTTACTTCATCCCGGTATGCCTGGGTACAGGTATTGCGGAATTGGTCATTCCTGCTACTGTCGCCAAAATGCATCGCATCTAAAGGCTGAAGATCTAATAGCCCCTCCCAATAACTCTCCAGCATAGAATGAAACTGTTTAGGATCCATTTTCCTCTTTTCTGGTTGAGAACACGCTGTAAAAAAGTACAATAAAATTAAAACCGGTATAACTCTATTCATAATAGATTGATGTGTTCAATTTTTAAGATGGACAAAATTACTGCTTAAATTCGCCAAGATTCACAGCTCTGACCAATTTCCAAATTTGCGAATCCGACTCATAAACTGCATTGATTCCCTGCGGTTCAAATGGAGGATCTCCCATTAGTGGGTCGCCAGGTTGCCAATAGGAATGTAAAGAATTTCGTTGCACATGGCCACCAAATGCCCAGAAGTTTGCACAGGAGATTGTTTTAAATTCCTTATCCTTTCCAAAAATGGCATTACAAATAAACCTGAAGTAGGCTTCGCGGTGATGGTATGGAGTTCCGGGGCTCAATTGTTCCGCATCTCGTGGCATGCCAAATTCTTCCAAAACCAGTGGTTTATTGAGGATTCGCATTATGGAATCATTTTCCTTCAAATACATGATGGTATTCTCTTTTACCTGCACCATTGCTTTATTAATTGAGGTATCAGAGAACCATTGCCAGTTTTTGGGCCATATATGAAGAGTGGCATAATCAATCAGGGAATCGGAATGAACCTCAAAAAAAGTAGCAGCATTTTCACTGCCAATAACTCCTTCGCTTCCTGTAGTTATCAAATGTTGCTTATCCAAAGATTTTATCAGGTAAGCAGCATCATGAATAAAAGTTTTATATGCCGGAATAGCTGCAGGCCGCATTGGCCGAGGCTCATTGGCAATTTCCCAGGCCATAATGGAGGGGTCAGCATGGTATGAAATTCCGGAAATGGAATTCTTCCTATTAATAAAATGGGAAGCAGCATCAAAATACATTTGTTTACAGGAGTCACATGAATAAAACTTCGAAATTTCATCCCGCATCTTATCCCATTCCATATAATTTCGCATATCCGAATCCGATAACTTTTCATTCCAGTTGAGATATTGCAGGAATCCTCCACTCCACTCCCAATTGTTAGACAGGTAAATGACGGCATACATTTTTCTTTTCGAGATCTCATTAAGAAAAAAATCGAAAGCCATTAATAATTCGTTATCAATACTGTCTTTGGTTGGGCGAAGGGCTGGTGTTACGCGGTATTTCCCGTTAATGATTCCCATTCCTTCTGCCATAGCCAGAACCCGGATATTATTTACCCCCTGTTTTTTTAAAAAATCCAATTCATGAACTAACCGTTGCTTCCCTTCTTCATTAGTTGCCAACAAGCCTGCATACCACATATTTACCCCTAAGAATTTATAGGGCTTGTCTCTAATAACAAACTGATGGCCTTTCACCTTAACAAAATCCTGTTGTGCAAAGGCAGGAGAACCAAAGAAGAAAAATATAATTAAATAAAAAATGGCCCGAAGCATAACCGAAGGTACAAAGGAGGGGGAAATGAAATTCAAATTAATCAGGAGAAGATGCTTATAATAAATTTCAGTATAAGACAGCAGGAGAGATTACCGGAATAAATTATAATTAATCAGCAACCTTCTTAAGTATTCGAAATACAGAAACTCTGTTATAATGGTATGAGGAGATATTATTTTATATCCCGTATCCAGAAGTTGTATCCACAACAAATATTTACCAATGTGATATTTGGTTTAGTTGCGGGAAGTTTAAAAAAAGAGAATTTATTAAACATATAGCAGCCCCCGCCTCGGGGGTGAAAATAAGCATAGGAGAAATTTTTTTAAAAAAAAACTTAACTGAAGAATATTTAGTCTGGCTTAAAATTTGTTTAATCTCAGTCTACCTCCCTAAGCAGGTATTCTTCCCATGCGTTTATTCTTTCCCAGTGATAATTCTTTGTTTCATATTCCCTCTTCGATATATATTGCATCCTGGTGCATGAGAACTCACACCGGTTTTTTAAATTCATGTTGAACCTTAAAATACAAACCCATGAAACAGGTAGGCCTTTTTCTATGCTGTATGTTCAATCTATTTTTTACCAATGCACAAAATGTGGGAATTGGCAATCCTGCGCCCGCTGAAAAGCTTGATGTAAATGGCAATATTAATGTTACCGGTACCATAAAAGCAAATGGTATAGATGGGGCTGCAAACCAGGTGTTAATGAAAAACGGTAGTGGTACAATGGTATGGGGTGATATGTGTGAGTATAAAAACATTTTTGTATTTGCTACGCCGGGTTCCACAAATTGGACGATACCTCCAGGTGTAACCAAGGTATGGGTAGAGGCCTGGGGCGGAGGAGCAGGAGGCAATTGGTATGGTGGCGGCGGTGGGGGTGGTTATGTAAGTGGGATTATTAATGTAGTTCCCGGTAATAGTATTGGATGTGTTGTTGGTGCAGGCGGCCCGGGCGGAGGCTCCACAAGTAGTAACGGTAATAATAGTTCAATAAGCTATTCCCAAATAGGTTTAACACTTACCGCTTATGGTGGTTACGGAACAACATTTACAGCACCGGCTATGTTGTCGGGGGGTGATGGAGGAAGCTTTGGTTCTTCAGTGACATTTTACTCATATTGGGGTAAAAACGGCGAAGCAGCATCTTTTGTCAGAACAAGTGGATTTCAATATAATGCCACTACATTTATTGAACAATCCACCGGTGGTAATGGTGGTAGTGCCGGAAACACCGTAAATACCGGTGGTAAAGCCGGATTTTATACTTTTAATACTACAACTTCAACAATGATACGACTTGGGCTTGGTACGAATGGTATTTTTCCAGGGGGTGGTGGCGGTTCAGGTTATGCAGGTCTTTTGTCAAGTCTTGGATTTTCCAGCGGGAATGCTGGTGCTAAAGGAGTTGTTTTTATTCATTATTAGAAAAGGGAAATAATACTTGGAAGTAAAATAACTTCAATTTCTTTTCAATATTTTAAGTATGTAGAAAGATAATAATCGATAGGTAACTTTCAGAAAACAAAGATGAGACAAGTAAAACACGAAACTGAATTAATAAATATGGGGAATGAATAGTTGAGTTTTCATTCGTGTATTCGTGGCCATCTGTATTTCATTCGTGCATTCGTGGCTATCTGTATTTCATTCGTGCATTCTTGGCCATCAGCATTTCATTCGTG
>CAZYKA010000018.1:0-26743 GCA_964647915.1 uncultured Ferruginibacter sp.
AAATTTAAACAGTACTAAATCTAAAATATATTTTAGCTATTGTTCTGCTCCAACCTCGTCAACTTCTATTATTAATCCTCAATTCACGTGTAGTTATTTCCCCTCTACCGCTTCTTTTAGTTCCTCCAAATTCTTTCTTATCCCCGAATCAAGTATTTTTTGAAAATACCTGGTAAATAATGACGGAAGAATTCCCTGTAAACTTTCTTCAATAGTTACGATTGTCTTATTCTCTTTTTCCTCAAAATACCAGTTGTGAACAGCACTGGCTCCTAAAATCTTTCCAGTCCACCCAAATTCTTTTTCCCGAATAGAAGTATGTATTTGTGATTTAAAGGATAACCCACCTGCTTTCCAGTCAAACCTTGTGCCTTCTTTAATTTCTCCGTAAACCACAGTATGGGCAACTCCTTTCTGCCATGCTGGCCAGTTACTAATATCAGCCAATTTATCCCAAACAACTTCAGCTGCTGCAGCAATATCTATTTTATTTTTTGATTTAACTGGCGCCTTATCATTGATGGTGTTGTTCATTTTTCCATTCCTGTTTTAGAAATTTCCTGAAGAAATAATCGCTCCTTTAATCTCCCGAAAAGGGGGTTATGAAAACACCTGGTTAATGACTGCAATCCAGCTTATATATTCAACCCGCCACAAACACTCAGCACCTGCCCTGTAATATAATCGGATAACGGGCATGCGAGAAACAATGCTGCATTTGCAATATTTTCGGGTGTTGCAAACTTTCCCAAAGGGATATCGGCAAGGTATTTTTCACCCGCATTGCCATCTTTTAAATAGGAGGTCATATCGGTTTCCACAAAACCAGGTGCAATGGCATTGGAACGGATATTACGGCTGCCCAGCTCTTTGGCTATACTTTTAGTAAATCCGATTATCCCCGCTTTACTGGCTGCATAACTACTTTGCCCTGCATTCCCCATCTCGCCAATTACACTGCTCATATTAATTATGCTTCCAGCCTTTGCCTTCATCATCGGGCGGATGACCTGCTTAGTCATGTTAAATACGCTCTTTAAGTTAACATCCATCACTTCATCCCACTGATCGGGCGTCATTCTCAGCAATAGATTGTCTTTAGATATCCCGGCATTGTTTACGCAAATATCAATTTTGCCAAATTCTGCCACAATATCATTCACCAGTTTTTCGCAGGCTGAAAAATCGGAGGCATTTGTTTGAAATCCTTTGGCCCGCACCCCATGCTCTTTAAGTTTAGATTCCAGGGATGCCGCTCTTTCCCTGCTCGAATCGCTCACATATGTAAAACATACATCGGCTCCGTGTTCGGCAAATTTAACGGCAATGGCTTCGCCTATTCCCCGGGCTGCTCCGGTAACAATGGCCAGTTTCCCTTTAAGGAGTTTCATGCAGAATATTTTTTCCGGTGAATAAGTAATTGAACCGGTAAATTATAAAATTTACAACGCTTTGTAAAATCAAATATTGAAGTGAGTTAATCCAGATGAAGGAATTGCAAAATATCTTCCAATATCTCCCGATTGTTGCTAAGCCGGGGAACTTTATGCTGGCCACCCATTTTGTTTTTCGAATGAAGCCATTGGTTAAACCCACCGCGGGGAACCACCTTCACCCTGGGCCGGCCCAGTGCTATATCTTTTTGTCGTTTTGCTTCATAATCGCTGTTGAGGGACTTTAAACCTTGATCGAGGGCATCAATAAACGCGTCCAGCCGGGAGGGTTCCTTTTCAAACTCCACCAGCCATTCATGAGCTCCGTTACTGGTATCCGAAAAATAAACAGGCGCGGCTGTATAATCGGAAACCACTGCACCGGTTTGGGAAGAAGCCATCGCAATCGCATTATCTGCATTATCTACGATTACCTCTTCTCCGAAAGCATTGATATAATGTTTGAGCCTGCCGCTCACTTTTACCTTATACGGGTTAAGTGAAGTAAACCGGACGGTATCGCCCACCAGGTACCGCCATAAGCCTCCGGCCGTAGAAATAACCAATGCATAATTTTTATTTAGTTCCACATCTTTAAGTCCAACGGTTTGTGGAAACGGCTTTCCGTATTCTTCCACCGGCATAAACTCATAAAATATATCATGCTCGGTAAAAAGCAGCATCCCATCATCGTCTGGCTTTTCCTGGGCGGCAAAAAAACCTTCGCTGGCATTGTAGATTTCGAGATAATTGATGGGCTTCCCTATAATTTTATCAAACTGCTCCCGGTAAGGCACAAACGATACACCTCCATTTATATAAAGCTCAAGGTTTGGCCATACTTCGGCAATTGTGGCTTTCTGTTTAATTTCAAGGATCCGTTTCAGCAAGATTAGCGTCCAGGTGGGTACCCCGGCAATAGAGGTTACATTTTCGTTTGCTGTAGATTGAGCCAGTTTCTCAATCTTGTCTTCCCAATCGTCCAGTAATGCAATTTTTAATTCCGGGGTACGCAGCCATTGGCCCCAAAATGGCGTGTTCTGCATCAGCACTGCACTAAGATCACCATACTGAACCATTTCATTTACCTGACTTAATTGATGCGAACCACCCACCACGAGCCCTTTTCCGGTAAGTAACTGGCTGCCGGGGAAATTCTTATAGTAATTGGTGAGAACGTCTTTGCTGGATTTATAGTGGTTATCGGTAAGGCTTTCCTCACTTACCGGAATAAACTTGCTTTTTGCGCTGGTAGTGCCGCTGCTTTTGGCAAACCAGTTGATGGGTGTATTCCAAAGCAGGTTTTCTTCTCCTTCCATCATCCGTTCGATATAGGGCTGGATGTCTTTATACTCATGAATAGGAACGGTTTGTTTAAATTGCTTTACCGAAAACAAGCGGCTGAATTTATACTTTTTTCCAAATGCCGTGTATTGAGCCGAAGTGACCAGGTGCTGCAATACTTCGCGCTGGGCCACAACCGGGTGGTCGGTCCAGTTTTGAATGCGCCATAACCGCATCCTTGCCAGTTTCGATATGGCAGAAGATAGTACGTTCATTATATTAGCAGCGGCCGTTTCAGGAACTACTGTGCCTGTTGGTATAGGTAATCTTTTCTTTTAAGCTCAAAATTACGTCCGAGGTACAGCCTTCTCACCTGTTCATCGCCCGCAAGGTCTTCGGCGCTGCCATGTTTAAAAATTGATCCATCTATAAGCAAATACGCCCGGTCGCAAATGGAAAGGGTTTCGTTTACATTATGATCAGTAATCAATACTCCAATTTGCTTAAATTTCAATTTAGCAATAATTTCCTGGATATCTTCTACTGCAATGGGATCCACCCCTGCAAAAGGCTCATCCAATAAAATAAACTTGGGATCTACTGCCAGGGCACGGGCAATTTCGGTTCGCCTCCTCTCGCCTCCACTAAGGGTATCGCCGTTGTTTTTGCGAACATGTTGAAGCCGTAGTTCATTTAGCAATTCCTCCAACTTTTCTTTTTGTTTCGCTTTGGGGAGTTTTGTCATTTCCAGGACCGCCAGAATATTATTCTCCACGCTAAGTTTCCGAAATACGCTAGCCTCCTGCGGGAGGTAACCAATACCCATCTGGGCCCGCTTATACATGGGCAGCCTGGTTATTTCAATATCATTCAAAAAAACAGACCCGCCATCGGGTTTTATCAACCCTACCACCTGGTAAAATGAGGTTGTTTTTCCGGCTCCGTTAGGGCCAAGCAGCCCCACAATTTCGCCCTGGCTAACCTGGAACGAAACATCGTTTACTACCGTGCGGCTGCCATACGTTTTGCTGAGGTGTTTCGTATATATCGTGAGGCTCAATAGAAGGTTTTTACAAAAATACGGTTATGCTGCATTTTTACGCAGGGTTTGCTGTTAAGATAACCGGATCAGAGTATGGTTTTCTTAGGCAGTTAAACTAATTTTGCTGGAATTTTTTTTGATGAAAGTAATTGATCACATCCGTCAATCCACGGAACCGCTTATTTCTTTTGAAATCCTGCCCCCACTGAAAGGCAAAAGTATCCAATCCCTTTACCAGCACCTGGATCCGTTGATGGAACATAAGCCCGCTTTCATTAACGTTACTTACCACCGAAGTGAGCATGTTTTTAAGAAGAAACCTGATGGTACGTTCGATAAAATCGTAGTACGGAAAAGGCCGGGCACAGAATCTATTTGTGCTGCTATCCTAAATAAATATAATGTGGATACCGTACCGCATCTCATCTGCGGTGGTTTCGATATTAATGAAACCGAAGACGCCCTTATTAACCTGAACTACCTGGGTATTGATAATGTCCTTGTATTGCGAGGCGATGCGCCAAAAAGCGAATCCAGTTTTGAGCCAGAACCCGGAGGACACCGTTTTGCCATTGATTTATTAAAACAGGTGGTAAACTTAAACAACGGTCTTTACCTGGAGAAGGAGTTGAAAAATACCAGCCAGACGAAATTCTGCATTGGTGTGGCAGGCTATCCCGAAAAACACTTTGAAGCGCCCAATATGCAAAGCGACCTGTTGTACCTGAAGGCAAAAGTGGATGCGGGTGCAGATTACATAATCACCCAAATGTTTTTTGATAATTCCCAATATTTCGCCTTTGTAAAAGCCTGCCGCGATATGGGCGTTACTGTTCCCATCATCCCCGGATTAAAACCTATTTATAGCAAGAAGCAATTGACCCTGCTCCCCAAAACTTTTCATATCGATATTCCCAGCGATCTGGCCAAAGAAATTATTACATGTAAAAACGATGAAGAGGTAGAAAAAGTAGGAGAAGAATGGCTGGTTGCCCAATCGAAAGAATTGAAAAAGGCCGGCGTACCGGTGCTGCATTATTACACCCTGGGCCGCCCGCACATTATTGCGAATGTAGTAAATAGCATTTAGTATTCGCGTTTATTTTCATAACGGGGAAGAATAGCCGAATAAAAAATTCGCTTCTTATTTCAACAACTGCTTAAATACGTTTTCGTTTATGGTTACCGGGTACTGCTTCTTTAACCGGGCAATCCATTGTTGCTCCAAAACAGCCTGGTAATCGTTAATCACCAGCCCCCGGGCTTCTTCAAAACTCCGCTGTTGCCGGGCAGGGTATAATTTAATAAACCGGGTGAAGCTTACCGAACCATCCTGGTTGGTTGTAAATTTAGAATAACTGCCAGGAGTTGGCTTCTCTCTTATTGTAGAATCAACTAATTGATTGAGTTCATACCGGCCACTATCTATCTGAACCAGCGCATTTCCTTCCTCTAATACCTGCTTCCACGGTTTGCCCTGGTCTAACTGGCTCACGCAATGCTTTGCCGTTTTTTCATCAGAAGCGGTAACCAGTATCACATCGGCGCTTTCGGGCCATTTGTATTTTTCTTTATGTTCATTATAATATTTCTTAAGCCCGTTTGTATCGGTGGCCGCCTTATCCCAAACATTCCGTTCCATGGCTTCAAACAACAGGTTACCATCCCTGAATTCTTTCATTTGATAAGCAAAGTCTTCGCTGTATTGTGACAGATGGCTCTTGTAATATTCCAATACAGATACCCGTTGAAATTTTTCCCATAGCCCCTTATCAGACTCTTGTTGATAAAGCGTTGGATTTCCCTTGTAATCTCGTACAAAATTCAACCAGTCTTCCCCGTTTTTTTTCCCTGCTGCAAAGCTGATGAGGATTTTTTTGCTGATGGGGTACTTTGCGGAGTTATTTACGGTGGGGTCGCGCAGCACAGAATCCGCAAACCGGAAGAGGTCTGCATCTTTTACTTTATGGGTAAGCTTAAACCCTGTAGCGTGCATGGCATCGCGGGTAAACTTTTCCTTCGCTTCACTTACCCGGCTATCCTGCAATACTTTTTGTTTATGTTCAAATTGGAGCGCCGGGTCGTCTCTTTTGTCGGGCAGGTTACTATGGCCAAGCCGCTTTATGATGTGGACTCCAAAGCGGGAAGTGAAGGGCTCGCTAATGTCTCCGTCTGCTTTTAACTTCAGCACCTCCTCTTCAAAGGAAGGCTCATATTTACCGGTTCCAAACTCGGGAAGTTCGCCGCCTGCATTATAGCTAAACCTGTCTTCGCTGTATTGCTCGGCCAGCTTACCAAAATCAGCTCCATTTTTTATGCGCTTATACACCGAGTCGGCACGTTTCATAATTGCCTGTTTTACCGAATCGCCGGCATGGGGAGGATAGGTAAACAAAATCTGTGCAATTTTCCATTTTCCGATACTGTTCCTTTCTTCTACGAGCTTAAAAATATGCCAGGCGGTTTTCGACCTAACGGGAAGGCTTACCTGCCCCGGTTTAAGGCTATACACTATGTTTTCATAACTATAGGGGAGCGTAAACACGGTAACAAACCCCAGGTCGGCATACTTTGCCTGATTTTCACCCGCCTGCTTTTCATAATCCGATCCGCCTTTGGAGAGGGATGCTTCCAGGGCATTAATTGCCCTGAATGCACGAAGGGTATCTGCCGGGGTTGAGCCTGCCGGTATGGAAACGGAAAAATGAAGCACATGCATATCTAACCGACTACGATTAAACGCTTCATTCATCAGCATCGCCAGGCCTTTCTCATCATTCAGGTAATTATCCTGCACCTGGGTCCTAAAATTCTGGAGATCCGCCTTTAACTGGGTAAGGGTATCCAGCTTCATGTCTTCCGCTGCCTGTACTTTCAATTTAAAATTCACGTATAGATCAAGGTAATCCCTCAACGATTTCTCCTTATTGGCCACTGGCACATTGTTCTTATTATACGCCCTTAAGAATTCATCTTTTCCAACAGCATATTTACCATATGTAAAAAGTGTTTGTGAGAAACTGGTGGCGCCGGTAAGTATAGTAGCTGCCAAAAACAATAAAAACTTTACTCTCATTTTTTGGTATGGTTTTGCTTAGAAGCGATTTTCACTTCCAGCAGATCATTCAATTGTTTCCAGGTAAGCTTTTTCCCAATAATCCGTTTATCGTTATCGAGGAGATACATGGTAGGGGTCATTATAACATCATACAACTGCCGAAAGGAAGGCTGCTCGGTTTTAGCAACGGCATCGGCCATTTCTTTGGTCTGATATACATTTATCCAGTCGCCCAGTTTGTGTTCCTTAATATATTTCACCCAGGCAGGTTTCTGGTCTTCAGTAAGTACGGCATAAACTTTCACCCCCTTTGCCTTCCAGGAAGCCTTGTATAAAGAATCGATATGTGGAAGCTCTTCCTTACAATGCCCGCAGGTGGGATCCCAAAAAATAACAACGGTATAAGGCGCCTTTACCGAATACAGGGAAACCGGTTTGTTGGTAGAATCAACCATATTGAGGTCTGCCGCTTTTTCGCCGATGAGGTTTGCCATTTGCATATAGGCCCTGCGGGTAATGGTTTCCATTTGCTTATCATTCAGCCAGGGGCTTAGGCCTTTACTGTGGTACTTATTAAACAGGTGTACAAACACGGCATCGAGACCCATATATTTGGGGCTGATGTACTCGTCGGTTGCCCAGTTAAGTAGAAACTTATACATTTCGGGTGCCGTGCGGGCAAGTAAAAGTTTATAGTCGAGATCGGCAATAATAGTATCAGGCTGTTGAATAATTACTTCCTGATAATACTTTTCAAGCTTTGGCAGGAAGAAGGGAGTTCGCACAATACGGTCGTCCATAAAAGTTATCCCATCCCAATAATGTGCTTTATAATAATGATAATTATCTATTGAATCCTGATGGGTTATGGCTTTCTTGGGAGGTAGGGGCGACTCTTTCATAGCCGCTAACAGAACACCCATAATAGAATTGGGCTGTGCGTTAATAATGCTATCCCTGAATTCGTTTAACCGGGTATTTAATTTTACAAATTTTGCTTCATGAAGGGCTGAGTCTGCTTTTGTTTTGGATGATGAATACAATGCGCGCTCATCCATCATTTCCTTGCCAACCAAATCTACATACCGCTTATATGCCATAAAACTGAGGTTGTCTTTAGAACCCTTCACATCCACCCGGGTAAGGTTTGAACTATCGGCATTAAGGGTTAGGTTCTGGTCTTTATCAATCAGGAAATCGGCCGAAGCCCCTTTCCCCGGGTAAACGATCGAGTAGATTCCTCCCGGCAATTTTTCCTTTCCCTTAAAGACTACAACCCCTTTATTGCTTACGGCACCCGAGTCGGCAGCATTCAGGTTTTTTCCCATATAATAAGCCAGATAGGCAATCCCCGAAGTGTAGCCGGGAAGATGAACCGTGATCTGGTAACCTGCGTTTTGAGAGAAGGCTGCTCCCGAAATAAGGGACGCAGCTAAAAGCGTAAAAAATTTTTTCATCAGAGAAAGAATAGTGTACAAATTTATCTAAAATCATTATTTGATGTCAGAATGTATTTTACAGCACTTTTTAATTGCAAATCCTTAACATTCTGCAGGTATATTAATATAGGGTATTTTTGCGGCGTGCGTAGAAAAAAAACACAACAAATACTGCATAATATTCTTATTACCGGATTTGCTGCCGAAGGGAAATCAATTGCCAAACACGAAGGAAAAGTGATTTTTGTGCCGGGAGCCATCCCAGGAGACCGGGTTGACCTACTGATTACAAGAAGCAAGAAGGATTGGGCCGAAGCCCGGATTACGAGCCTGATTGAACCGGCCGAAAACAGGTTGATTCCCTTTTGCAAACATTTTGGCACCTGTGGTGGCTGTAAATGGCAAATGCTCCCATACGCAGATCAACTGGCATATAAACAACAGGAGGCGATTCAAAATATCCTTCGCATTGCCAAAATTGAACCCAAAGAAATATTTCCCATACTGGGTTCAGAAGAAACCACCGCCTACCGCAATAAACTCGAATTTACATTTAGCAACAAACGATACCTGTCTTTCGAAGAAGTGAGATCGGCGGCTCCCATAATACAGGAAAATGCATTAGGATACCATGCTCCGGGCGTTTTTGATAAGGTAATTGATATTGAAGAATGCTTTTTAATGGATGAAGTAAATAATCTCATTCGAAACAGCATCCGGGATTTCGCCCTGCAACATCAACTGTCTTTTTACAACATCAAAGAACACAGCGGATGGCTTCGGAATATAATCATCCGAAAATGTAGCACCGGCAACCTGCTGGTTAACCTGTGCCTCAATTACGAAGACGAAAGTAACCGGGTTGCCCTGCTTGATTTCCTGTTAGAAAAAGTGCCGTCCATTACCACTTTACTGTACACCATTAATCCTAAATGGAACGATAGTATTTATGATCTCGAGCCGGTCGTTTATTCCGGCCCGGGATATGTAATAGAAAAACTGGGCTCTCTTTCTTTTAAAATTGGGCCCAAATCGTTCTTCCAAACCAATAGCCAACAGGGAAAACGGCTTTACGACGTGGTAAAAGATTTTGCCGGGCTCGGCGGTTGGGAAACAGTTTACGACTTGTACTGTGGCACAGGAAGCATCGGACTTTATTTGCATGATGTGGCAAAAAAGATCATCGGCGTGGAAACGGTTGAAGAAGCCATTGAAGATGCAAAGGAAAATGCAGGAATGAATCATATTTCAAATGCGCAATTTTTTGCAGGGGATGTAATTAAAATTTGCAATGCCGATTTTTTTGCCGAACAGGGGAAGCCGGATCTGGTAATTACCGACCCACCCCGTGCCGGTATGCACGAAAAACTTGTAACCACCCTGATGGAGATTGAACCACCCCGTATCGTGTATGTAAGTTGCAATACCGCTACCCAGGCGAGGGATATAGGTATTCTTTCTGAAAAATATGATTTATTGAAACTCCGCCCGGTAGATATGTTCCCACACACCCACCACATTGAATGTGTGGCTCTCCTTCAATTAAAAAAAAACGTAAATTATTTTCCAAAGCCATCTTTCTAAACCATTGCAAGGCTTATCTGTTAATTTTGTCGCATGTCTTACGGAAACAGTTTTCAACGAACCACTCCGGTGGTTTTAAACCTGATCATTATTAACGGGCTCGTATTTTTAGCCCAGTCTTTGTTTGGTGGCCTCGAAACATTCAACCGGATTAACGACCTCTTTGCCCTTCATCATTATAAGTCGGTAGAGTTCAGGCCCTACCAACTGGTAACCCACATGTTTATGCATGGCGGGCTGATGCATATCCTGTTTAATATGTTTGCTCTTTGGATGTTTGGCACCATGATGGAACGGGTCTGGGGGCCAAAGCGTTTCCTGATATTTTATCTGGTTTGTGGGCTGGGTGCCGGATTAACCCAGTTGGCATCCTACGCTTATACCTACTGGCCATTGGATCACAGCGTTCTTTCGCCCGAAATGTTTGATCAATACCAACAGGTTTTAAGGGCAAACTGCACGGTAGGAGCTTCCGGAGCCATTATGGGTGTGCTGGCTGCCTTTGGTTACCTTTTCCCAAATACACAACTCATGATTATACCCATCCCATTTCCCGTAAAAGCGAAATGGGCTATTTTAGGATTCATTGCGTTGGATGTTTTTGGCGCATTCTCAAATACCGCTGGCGATAATGTGGCCCATTTTGCCCATATTGGCGGAGCTGTAATCGGGTTCCTGATCGTTTTCATTTGGAATAAAACCAATAAAGGCAGTTTATTCTAAGCATTAACATACGCTTCGCCGTTGTTTACTAATTTTATACCGATTTATATCCGATGGGAGAAGTAGACAGATATAGTGAATATCAAAAATCGAAAAAGAAAAGATTTTCATTGGGAAATGATGGAAATGCCCTGGTGGCATTAATAACCATCATCCTGATTTTTTTTGTGCTTCTCCTGACCATCCAGGTTTGTTATAATTTCTTTCAGCAACCCGCTGCGGTTTATAAAGTACAGATCATTGAATGGTTTGGACTACCCAATAATTTCACGCTGCTTTCCGAAAGACCATGGACTATATTAACCTATATGTTCAGCGAAACCGGAAGTATGCTATTCCGGCTTCTCGGAAACCTCCTCTGGCTTTGGGTATTTGGGGCTTTGTTGCAGGCTATGGCTGGCAACGATAAACTCATCCCTGTGTTTTTATACAGCGGTGTTATCGGAGGATTTGTATTTGTTGTAAGCAGCCATATTTTCCCATCAGCAACCTTAGGAGGGGCCGCAAACTCGTATATGCTTGGCAGTAATCCCGCCGTAATGGGAGTGGCCATGGCCACCACCGCACTGTCCCCTAATTTCAGAGTGCTTACCCATATTAGAAACGGATTCCCTATTTGGATTCTAATGGCCATTTACCTCATCATAGACCTGGCCGGGTTCTCCTCTGCGCCGGCAGCATACAGTATTTCACATGTAGCCGGGGCTGCTACTGGCGCTGCTTTTGTTTTTCTGATGCGGCGGGGGTATGACCTTAGTATTTGGATGATTCGGTTTTACTTCTGGCTGATGAATCTGTTCAACCCCAACAAACCCCGCAATCCCCAACCAAAAGTAAAAGAGCGCCTTTTTTATAACAACGGAAACAGGGAGCCTTATAATAAAACAGCTATCATTACCCAGGAACGGGTGGATGAGATTCTTGATAAAATAAATCAAAAGGGCTACCAGTTCCTAACCGAAGAGGAAAAGCAAATCCTACGCAAGGCAGGGGAAAACTTATAACCCTTCTGTGATATTTATCATACCTGTTTTTTCCTCTTCTCGCTTCTTAAAAATGGATTTAATTCTCCCTGCCAGGCCATTCCATTTTGCAGCCAGCATAAATTTTTCAGGCAGGATTTACGAATGATATATCTTTAAAAAATGACTGGAAATTTCAGAAGCGGCTTTCGGGCTTTTCTTATTTTGCTGCATCTTCTAACTGGAATTGCGTTTCTGATCTCCTGTTATGTAAGCTGGTTTAACCCCATTACTTACTGGTACCTCGGAATATTGAATGTGGGGGCTTTTTACCTACTCGCTGCCCTGGTTTTGTTTTTTATTATATGGGTCATCTCCCGGAGAAAATATGCCTGGATCTCCGTTGTATGTATTGCCCTGGGGTGGGGGCCAATTAAAAACCTTATTCCATTCAGGCTCCCGCATTCGTTTAATTTACAAAAAAGCAGCCAGGGTTTGCGGGTGATGAGTTGGAATGTAAACCATTTCGATATCCTCGAACATAAGACCCATCCGGAGGTTAAACAAAAAATGATTGACCTCATTAATAAATACCAGCCGGATATAGCCTGTTTCCAGGAAATGGTAGCAAGCGATTCTATTTTTCCCGCTATCAATTACCTCCCCGATTTTGTGAAAAAACTAAACATGAATTGGGTGTATTATTCCTATAACTCAAAAGTGGATTTTGATGATACCCATCATTTTGGTATCATTACTTTTAGCCGGTATCCAATTATAAATAAAAAGACTGTTTCCTATTTTCCGCACAATTACAACTCCATCTTTCAGTACGTTGATATCGTAAAAGATAAAGACACTATCCGGGTTTTTAATATTCACCTCCAATCGTTGAGGTTCACACAAACCAATCTTAAATATATAGACGACCCCACCTTAAAAAATTCCGAAGACATCGAAAAATCAAAAAGCGTCTTGTTTAAATTCAGGACCGGGTTTCTAAAAAGAATGGCCCAAAGCGAGCACGTAAAAAGGGAAATGAATAAAAGCCCATATCCGGTAATTGTGTGTGGCGACTTTAATGACCTCCCCAACAGTTATGCCTATACCCAAATTGGAAATGGCCTAAAAAATGCATTTACGGAAAAAGGCTGGGGGGCCGGAAGAACTTTCAGCGGGATCTCTCCCACCCTTAGGATCGACAACATTTTTGTGGATCCGGCATTTAAAGTTGATCAGTACATTCGGATTGATAAATTACTCAGCGATCATTTTCCAATCATCGCAGATGTTTCAAAAGAAAAATAGTAATTTAGTGCCATGATTTCGGTGTTTTCCACTCCTGTTGCCTGCTTTCCCTGCTGTTGCCTTCGGGCATGATGAGATTTTTGTATCCCATACAACAGTTCCCGTATTTTTATACCCGTTTTATTTCGAAATAATGGCACTCCATATCTATAATTCATATTCCCGCAAAAAAGAACTTTTTAAATCTATTACCCCCGGCCACGCAGGTATGTACGTTTGCGGCCCTACTGTAAGTGGCGAAAGCCACCTGGGCCACGCCCGGCCCTATATCACATTCGACCTTGTTTTTCGCTATTTGCAGTGGAAGGGATTTAAAGTCCGGTACGTTCGCAACATCACTGATGCAGGCCATTTTGAAGAAGAAGGAAGAGAGGCAGAAGATAAGGTAAGCAAGAAGGCGTTACTCGAAAAACTCGAACCCATGGAGTTGGTACAGAAGTACACAAACCTATTCCATTGGGCCATGAAAAAGTTCAACAATATTGAACCCAGTATTGAGCCTACTGCTACCGGGCACATTGTAGAGCAAATTGAGATGATTAAAAAAATCATTAAGGAAGGATTTGCATACGAAGTAAATGGTTCGGTATATTTTGATGTGAAGAAATATGCCCGCCACTACGATTATGGTAAACTTAGTGGCCGGGTGATTGATGAATTAATGGAAACCACACGCGAGCTGGAAGGACAGGAAGAAAAAAGAGATAAAGCCGACTTCGCTTTATGGAAGGCCGCCGCACCGGAACACATCATGCGCTGGCAAAGCCCCTGGGGTGTTGGTTTTCCCGGTTGGCACATCGAGTGCTCGGCAATGGCAACCAAATACCTGGGCGCCCGCTTCGATATCCATGGGGGTGGAATGGACCTCCTGTTTCCCCACCACGAAAGTGAAATTGCACAAAGCACCATCTGCAACCATGCCGCACCGGTAAATTATTGGATGCACAATAATATGATTACCATCAATGGAAAGAAGATGGGTAAGAGTTACAACAATGTGATCAAACTTACCGAGCTTTTCAGTGGTAACCACCCTTTATTGTCTCAGCCTTTTCATCCAATGGCTATCCGGTTTTTCATCCTGCAAAGCCATTATCGCAGCACCCTCGATTTTAGTAACGACGCACTTGCCTCAAGCGACAAAGCCTTCAGGCGCTTATGGGAGGCTTATGAAACGTTGAAAAAATTTCCGGCCACAGCAGGCTCTCCCGCAGACGATGCGGAATTAGATGAAAAAGTAAAATCCCGGCTCGATGAATTTGTGGGATTTGTAGACGACGACTTCAATACCGCAAAAGTACTCGCCAGCATGTTTGAAATAGTGCCCATAATAAATTCACTAAAAGATGGACATATTTCAGCAAATGCAATCAGTGGTAATACCCTCCTGTATATGAAAAACCACTTCAGCGTATTCCTGGAAGATATTTTTGGCTTACAGGCCATTAGTAATGCAGATGATAAATTACTGAACGGTTTACTCAACCTGCTCGTCCAAATTCGGAAAACAGCAAGAGGAAAAAAAGACTTCGTGCTTTCCGACAGTATCCGGGACCACCTGCAAAAGCTGGGGATTCAGTTGAAAGATGAAAAAGGGGGAGAGATGAGTTGGACAATTGGGTTCTGATTTTTTAAACCATAAGAGTTGAATCTTGTTAACCTCCTAAATCCGCTATTATGGAATTTGGATTTTGCACGTTTGGAGACCTCGCCTATCCATTGCAGGAACGGACCACAATGGGTGAAGCCACTCACTCCAGAATTAAGAACCTGATTGATGAAATGCTGTTTGCCGATGAATTGGGAATGGATGTGTTTGGGCTTGGCGAACACCATCGTAAAGATTACGTCGTTTCAAATCCTGTAACCATACTCGCCGCTGCTGCTCCATTAACAAAAAATATTAAACTCAGCAGCGCTGTTACGGTGTTGAGTTCCGATGACCCGGTTCGGGTTTATCAACAATTTGCTACACTCGACCAGCTTTCCGCCGGCCGTGCCGAAATTATGGTCGGCAGGGGCTCATTTATTGAGTCCTTTCCGCTATTTGGTTACAACCTCCAGCAATATGATGAACTCTTTGATGAGAAACTTGACCTGCTCCTTAAAATTAATGAACAGCAGGATGGACCCTGGAATGGAAAACACCGCCCTTCTCTTGATTCGCTTCATATATATCCGCTGCCATTTAATAATAAAATTCCCATTTGGGTAGCAGCCGGCGGTACTCCGGCTTCTGCCATAAGGGCCGGGAAACTAAAACTTCCCCTCACGCTGGCCATTATAGGAGGGGCCCCTGCACAATTTGCAAGGTTCACCAACCTCTATAAACAATCGGCAATAGCAGCAGGAATTCAAAAAGAAGAAATACAATTAGGCATCAACTCCCATGTATATCTTGCCGAAAATTCGCAACAGGCTTTAGATGAGTTTTTTCCTCCCTATGCCGAAGTGATGAGCAGAATAGGAAAAGAAAGAGGCTGGCCATCCCTCAGCCGACAGTCATTTGATTTTTCTGCGTCCGAAGAAGGGGCCCTGATGGTTGGAAGCCCACAACAGGTTATTGATAAAATTCTGTACGAATACGAACTCTTCGGCCACAGCCGTTTCCTTGCTCAAATGAGTATGGGCAACCTCGATCATAAAAAGCTTCGCCGTTCCATGGAATTATTTGCCACCAAAGTAGTGCCGCAAGTGAAAAAGGTATTGAAAAAAAATTAACCCTTCTTCGGAGGTCATTGGGTAGCAGAATTACCCTATCGGGTACCCTTTCCATTTTCTTTTACTTAAGCACAATCACTGTTCCCTTTTGCATTTGCTTTTTCCCTTTCAATGTAAAATGACAATACCAGGTAAATGCGCCGGGGAGATACATACCGCCAAATGTGCCATCCCACTGCTGGGATGGGTCAGCGCTACTAAATACCATTTGGCCATAACGGTTATAAATATTCAGCTTATATTCTTTCAATTTAGGGTAGATACTTTTGGGTAATGGACCAAAGCCATCATTTAGGAAATCCCGGTTTGGGGTAAATGCTGAGGGGAAATATACCACCGAGCAGTTGTCCGCCACCGTTACTCTTATCGTTCCGGTTCCGGTGCATCCGGCAACGTTGGTAACCTGAACACTATACGTGCCTCCGGAAGAAATTGTAATGGAAGGTTGGGTAGATCCGGTACTCCAAACAAAGCTGGTAAAATTTCCGGGATTCAAAATCAATTTATCTTCCGGGCAAATGCTCGTATCGGCCCCCAATTTAGGTTGTGGCAATGGCAATACCACAGCCTGCACCGGGGAAACGGCAGAGATGCATCCACCATTATCGGCAGTTACATAAAAGGCTGTTGTTTGTGTGATGGAAATATTCAATGAAGGGCCGGTTACAACTTCCTGGGTTAAGCCCACATCACTGTACCATCTGATAGTCCCGCTTCCATTCGCCAAAATTTGAACTACCCCAGGCCCACAGCGGGAGATACTATTCACAACTGGAGCAGGTGGCACCACCGGAGCATTACCTATGGCCGCAGTAACGGGGGCCGAGATACACCCATTGCTATTATCCTTCACAGTTATAGAGTAGGATCCCGGAACAACTGATGGGAAAATAACACTAGCCTGATATGCACCCCCAATACTATATTGAAACCCTCCTCCCAGGGGTGAGGTAATATTGATTTGCCCGGTTGTACTTGTACAACTGGGATTGGTTATGCTTACGCCGGGTGGGGCAGGTGGGGCAGGTACAGGATTGATTACCACCTGTACGCCAGCCGAAATACATCCCGTACTATTATCCTTAACAGTAACAAGGTAACTCCCGGGCGATAAATTGGCAAATGCCGGAGAAACCTGGAAGCCCAGGCCATAACCATAACTCAGGTTAGCTCCCACGGGAGAAGTTATATTAAAAGATCCCCATGCGGAAAGGCAGGTAGGTTGCTGGGATATTTGGATGGACGGCGGGACCGGTACTCCGGTTATGGCTGGGACTAAAATGGTAACCGGCATCGAAATACATCCAGTGCCAATATCCTTTACCGTTAGTTGATAACTGCCGGCGGGCACACTAAATGTAGTTCCCGCCTGGTAAGCGCCTCCAAGGCTAAACTCATACTGCCCGCCAGCGGGTGATGAAACCGTTATAATTCCCTGTGGGTTAGCACAGGTAGGTTGCTGGGTAACGGAACCTGTAACGGTGGGAGCCAGCGGAACAGCATTAATAACTAATATGCTGGAAGCAGATATACAGCCACTGCCCAGATCTTTGGTAGTTAAGCTATATGTGCCCGGGGCAAGCCCATTGAAAATAGGGCTTACCTGGTAAGACCCCCCCAAACTAAATTGTAAATTAGCTCCTATTGGCGAAGTGATGTTTATAGCTCCGGTAGGGTCTGTACAGGTGGGTTGCTGGGTGATATTAAATACCGGTGCGGCAGGGGCTCCGGGAGGTGGGTTAATGGTGATGCTTGCCGGTTGGGAAATACATCCTCCGGGATCCGTTTTAGTAGTAATCTGGTAGGTCCCCGGCGATAGATTGACAAAGGATGCCGATAACTGGTAGTTCCCGTCAATACCATACAACACACCGCTTACCGGGCTTGTTACCGTAAGTGATCCCACATTATTTGAACAGGTAGGCTGGCTGTTAATGGTAACGGCGGGGGCTCCTGCAGGGGGTGGAATATTAATAACAGTAACGCTTAGCTGTTGAGAGACACATCCTGTTGCCAGGTCTTTTACTGTAATTTGATGAACACCAGGAGATACATTAATAAAAGTATTCCCCGGTTGATAAGCCCCGTCTAAACCATATTCCATCCCCGTTACCGGCGTTACGGTGATGGTTCCCCCCAGACTCGCACAATCTGTTGGTTGTTGCAGGGAAATTACAGGATCAACCGGGGGTGCCGGCACCCCATTTACCTGAAGGGATAAGGGTGTGGAAATACACCCGGTACTATTATCTTTTAATGTAACCTGGTAGGTTCCGGGGGTAAGGCCGGGAAAGGAAGGGGAAGCCTGGTAGGAGGCTCCAACACTATACTGGTAATTGCCACCTAATGGGCTGGTTATAACAATGGTTCCGGAGGGTGTATTGCAGGTAGGCTGCACCGTTACCGTGGCGGCAGGCGCCGAAGGTGCCGAAGCTGCCAGTATATTGATTCCAGTAGGAGCCGAAATGCAACCCGTACTGGTATTCTTTACCGTAACCTGATAACTCCCAATGGCTACTCCTGAAAAAATTCCGGAAGTCTGGTAGCCCCCCCCTATACTATACTGTATATCCGCGCCGGTAGGAGCTGTTACCGTAATGGTGGCGGTGGGGATATTGCAGGTTGGTTGCAGGGTGATTGATGCTGTGGGGGCAACCGGTCCTCCGGTAAGAGGATTAATTGTAACCACAGCAGGAGCCGAAATACAATCGCTTGCATCTTTTACGGTAAGGCTATATGTACCGGGAGCCAGTCCGGAAAATGTGGCCGATGCCTGGTAGGCTCCCCCTATTGAATAAGTATATCCGCCCAGGGGCGCTGTAATGGTAAATGCCCCCGAAGGATTTGTACAATTGGGTTGGTTGGTAATATTAAATACCGGAGTAGGCGGAGGTGGCGGTATATTATTAATCATAATATTAGCCGCCTGAGAAACACAACCCGAAATAATATTTTTTACTGTTACTATATAAAGACCCGGGGTAAGCCCGGTAAATGTAGGACTTGCCTGATAAGACCCATTTACTGCGTATTCGTGATTGGGATTAATGGGGCTGGTTATAACAATAGTTCCTGAAGTATTGGTACAATCCGGCTGATGCGATGCAAATGCATTGGGAAGGGTTGGAGTGGTGAGCCCGGGGTTTATGGTTGCTGTGGTTATTGCCGATAAACAACCCGAAGTGATGTCTTTTACGGTTACCTGGTATGTTCCCGAATTAATAGAAGTAAAACTGGGCGATGATTGGTAGGCCCCTCCAATTGAATATTGAAAATTCCCGCCCAGCGGGCTGGTAACCACAATATCTCCTTTCGATTGTCCGCAACCCGGGTGAACAATTGCTAACGATGGCGCTGTGGGCGCTCCTGTTGCCGGCGGTACCGTAAGGCTAACCACATTGGAAAAACAACCACTCACCAGGTCTTTTACGGTAAGGTTAACCGGCCCAATTCCCAGGCCGGAAAATACCGGGCTACTTTGATAAGGCCCCCCTGAAGAATATTGATAGGTTACTCCCAACGGACTGCTAATGGTAACTGTTGCGGATGAAATGCTACAGGTTAGGGCCTGGGTAATACTGGCTACAGGATCCGCGGGCGCTGGTTTTATTGTAACCGGACCCGATACGTTTGATGTGTCGGCACAACCCGATGCGTTACTTATTATACAATAATAAAACAGGGTGCCGGCTATGGTATTTTGGGGTGTGAGCGACTGGTTAACTTCCCCGGTTAATAAAGTTCCCCCTGTGTTTGACGCTACGGTATTACTGTACCATTGATAACTTAAACCTCCTGTTGCAGTGGTTCCTAAAACCGATAAAGCAGGTACCGTCATATTCTGACAGACACTAACCGGGTTCACAGAAGGCTGTGCAGTAACCACCGGTTTGCTGTTAACCGTAACCGTTACGTCCTTAGTAGCAGGGCAAACTCCATTCATTACACTGGTAACTGTGTAGGTAGTGGTAGTGGCTGGCGATGCCGTTACTACCGACCCGATGGTGGAGCTAAGCCCGGTGGCTGGTGCCCAACTGTACGTTCCTCCACCACCTGTAGCTGTAAGTGCCACATTGTCTCCCTCACAAATCTGAGGGGCAGATGGTGTTACTGTAACCTGGTTAAGGGTTTGGGTTGTTTCCACAATAAAGTTGCAATGATCTCCGGCAAAGCCGTCAATCATCAAATAATAGGTATTTCCGGGTACCAGGCCGGTAGCGGTAACAATATTGGCAAAGGGTTTCGAAGGGTCTTCGAATGGAAGGATGTGCGGATAACATCCAAGAGGCGTTACCGGGCCGGCATCGCAGGTGCCACTGAAAAATATCATCTGAATCCCGCTGTTTAAATAATTACCCGCGGTATAATCCAAAACCCAAACCGAAAAAGTTGCACTGGTGGATGTAGCCACAAACTTTAAAAAAGTATTGTTCTCTAACCCAAAACAATAATCGAGATTGGAACCCGACCAATCACTAACCGTATTGCCTGTGGTATTTCCGCAAAGCCCCGAAAAATCGCATATCGGGGTGGCATTGGCACAGGTGGTGCCGGCAGGTAAAGTAACAGAACAGGATGGAACCGGTATGGGTGGGGGTGCCGGCATATTGCTAAAGGTGATACTCCAGGTGAATAGTGTGGCGGCTCCACTGTTATTGCGGCGATCGTTTATTAACAGCCGCCAGGTTCCGTTTGCATTCTGGCCATTATTTGCTGAACCCAGGTATGCATCCGGAATGTACGAGCCGGTATAAGGAGCAGTACCATTGCGGATTGAGGTAGCAGCAGCAGCCGAAAAACAAGTGTTTGTAAAATTGCTTCCCGCGCCATTTTGCATTGACAGGGGCACGTTGGTGCCATCCGGAGCTTTTAAAATGATTTCAAGATCGCGGTTAGGTGTGTTATGATTTAAATTTATACATACCGAAGACAGTCCATAACTACCATCAATCGCGCCTACGCCGGTTACGGTAATGGGAAAAGATACATTTCCGATATTGGGGATCGTACCCCCGCTTCCATTAAACGTTTGTGCCAGAGATCCTTCCCAAAAAAAGAACGAAAAAAAAATAAAAGCAATCAGGTGTGTATATTTCATAACAGAAGGCCTGTGAAGTGTAGTTGGCAGTAAAAGTATAAACGGCAAATTTCTGCTAAAACATTAAAGTTTCCAATGATTTCAACTGCAATTCTGCCTTTTTACCAAATAAATTATGCACTATCTACTGTGTATAGGTTTTTTCTTTAATGACGGCCGAGACCGAAAGAAAATTAACCTGTCCCCAATTCAAAAAAATACCATATCAGCGGTATATTTCATTCTACTGGTTGAGGGTTTCTTCATCAAGAAGTAAGGTGCGTAAAAGCAAAAGGAGACTTTCTAATTCTGTAAGATTTATTTTATCCTGTTCAGTTTCGCGATACCGTGCTTGCTGCTGCGTGGATTTAACTTTTTCACAAATCATATCCAATACCTGCAATGCGTGAACCATTTTATGTTTAATGACCCTTTCGTCATTGATTCGGGTTTCAAGGGTAGTAAAATTATTTATTCCAATACCAATAAAAATAGAAGCCACTCCCGAAATAACAATTTCAAGGGCGTTGTTCTCTGTAAAAAATGTCAGGAAAATAATTCCGGTTCCCAGAATGATGAATAAACTAACTCCCGGATTTATTAATACTTTCCAACCTCTAAGAAACTGTTTTTTAAACATACCCAATGCTGTTTAGGATTTTTTACAAACAAAGTTTGTTCATCTGGCTTTTAAAAAAAACACAAATTCAAATTGCAGGAGTCAAAACCCGCCTCCTTATGCATCCTTTAACAACCGGCGCAATTGAATTTAGGGAAGCACTATCAAATTGATTTATTAATTTCAATTAATGGGCCTCCCCCGGATACATCTTTCAACCGACAAACGATTGGCCTCTATTATAGCAAAACAGGAGGTTTATATTTTGCAAAGGCGAAAAAATATAGCCCTGCAACTTTGTTTTTCTATAATGAGCCAGCAGCTAAGTACCCGGGTAGCCGCCGTATTTCATCAGCGCTTTCTTGGATTGTTCAATTCTCCCTCTCCTTCTGCCGCCCAAATCGCAACCATCCCCGTTCAGTCTCTTCGATCCATTGGACTTAGCAACGCCAAAGCGGGTTACATAAAAAATGTGGCTGATTTTTTTGTATTGAACAAATTAACCGATCGCCAACTACATAAAATGGAAAACGAAGAATTAATTGCGCTACTCACCCAAATTAAAGGTGTGGGAAAGTGGACAGTAGAAATGATTCTGATGTTTTCGATGCAGCGGGAGGATATTTTTTCTGTAGACGACCTGGGGATACGGCAGGCCGTGTGTGCGCTTTATAAGATTGATGACCCGGGAAATAAAAAACGGGTTACAGAAAAAATTTTAAAAACGGCCGAAAAGTGGAAGCCTTTCCGAACCTATGCCTGCCTGTATTTATGGGGTTGGAAAGATCTGCCTCCCAAGCCCTTAAAGAAAGCATAGCAGCCGCTCTAAATACCGAAGGTCCACTTCATCAAAACAACTTCTCGTTTCTGCGTCTGCATCAAAAACCGCTACTATTATTCCCTCTTTAGATACGGGTATAACTATTTCCGATTGCGACAAACTACTGCAGGCAATATGACCGCTAAATTGATTTACATCTGGCACAATAAGGGGCTGCCCGGTTTGCCACGATTTTCCACAAACCCCTTTGCCCCACTGGATTCTTGTGCATGCCAGTGGTCCCTGATATGGCCCTACCACCAATTCGTTTTCCTGAACCAGGTAAAACCCAACCCAGAGCCAGTTGAACTGTTCCTTTAACATCGCACACATATTCGCCATATTGGCAATCTGTCCGGCTTTCTTATCCGATACCGCTTCAAATTGCGCTATCAGCAATTCATATTGCTGCTGTTTGGTGCCGGAGGAAATAATAAAGGATTCTGACATCCCCCAAAATTACGGGTTGCTGGCGGCGAGTGCTTGATTTTCGAGGATAAACCTGATTTTAATCAAAAGATGGTTGAGGTCAAACGGTTTTTGCAAAAAATCATCGGCCTGGGCATAATTGGCTAATTCGCGAATATTACACTCTCCCGAACAAAGAATTACGGGAATTGAATTGGTATACCTGTTTTCTTTTAGCTGCCTGCAAATTTCAGCCCCCGATTTGTGTCCAAGCCGGCAATCCAATATAATAATATCGGGAAAATTTTTATCCAGCAGGAATTCATAATTGCCTTCATAATCTGTGAACACCCGGTATCCATTGCTCTCAAGAATAATGGAAACAATGCGAACAAAGCCAACATCATCGTCCAGAATAAATATGGTCTTACATTTTTCCATTCTCAAAGGATTTATCTCCTTTCAGAAATGGACACTGCAAATTATTAACCAATTTTATTATTTGTGGAAAACCTCCTGTTCTAAAAGCCGGCTTTACGGAAATATTAGTCCGGCCCCGCCTTCTGATTTTCAAGAAACGCCCCTATCATACTGCTTTCAAACCCGCGTTGTAACATGAAATTCCTCAGTTTCGCCTTTTTACTAAAAATATTTTTCTCCCTTTTCAGGGAACGCCACTTTTCATTTGCTTCTTTCTCAAATACACGGGTGTATTCGTCGTATGGAATTTCAGAAATCGCCTGCTTAATAAGGTATGCCGAAACGCGCTTCAATTTTAAGGCATTCGCAATCTTAATTCTTCCCCATTTTTTTAACCTGAATTTTCCCCCAGCAAACTGTTGGGCAAACCGCTCCTCATTCAGGTAATTATCGGCTATTAACCCGGCCAATAATTCATCCACCTGTTGTGCATACAGCCCCATGTTGAAAAGCTTTTCCTTCACCTCTGCATGGCACCTTTCCTGGTAACTGCAATATTGCCTGATTTTAGCCCGGGCTTGTTCTACACCAAGATAGTTGCGCCTTTTATTTTCCATTTTTCAGCCAAATTAAATTTATTTGCTATCCCCAAATCATCTTCTGCCCAATCCTTTTATCTTTGGCCCTTAATCTTAAATTCGCATATGAAGTTCATAGTTTCATCTTCTGCATTACTTAAACAATTGCAGCAGATCAGCGGGGTTATTAATGTAAACACAGTTCTTCCCATCCTCGAAGATTTTCTTTTCGAAATAGAAAAGAATAAACTGACCGTAATAGCTACCGACCTGGAAACGGTCATGAAAATTCGGGTAGATATTGAAGCCAAAGACAGTGGTCGGGTTTGTATTCCTGCAAAAATACTGCTCGACTCGCTAAAGAACATCCCCGAACAACCACTCACGTTCAGTATCGATAAAAATTTTGGAATCGAAATAACCAGCGATAACGGGAAATACAAGGTAATGGGAGAAAACCCCGATAATTTTCCTAAAGAGCCGCAACCCGAAGATACCAGCAGCTTTACCATGGGTTCTTCAGGGCTTCTCACAGCCATAAATAAAACCATTTTTGCGGTTAGCAACGACGACCTGAGGCCGGCCATGACGGGCGTTTACTTTGAACTCGATAAAAAAGGTATCACCTTTGTGGCCACCGATGCACACCGCCTGGTAAGGTTCAGCCGAACCAATGTGGCATGCCCCAAAAAAGACAGTTTCATTGTACCGAAAAAACCACTAAACCTGTTAAAGGCTGTTCTTCCGGATAACGAAGATGAACTTACCATTTCCTACACCGAAAATCACCTGTTTGTAACCCATGGCCAAACGGAGTTGGTTTGCCGTTTAATAGATGCCCGTTTCCCCGATTATAAAGTAGTTATCCCTACCGATAATCCCTATAAAATGACCATCGACAGAGCGTCGTTTCAAAATGCCCTCCGCAGGGTCAGTGTATTCAGCAACAAAAGCACCAACCAGGTAGCGCTCACCATTACCGGTAACGAATTACAACTGGCGGCACAGGATGTGGATTTCAGTTTTGAAGGGAACGAACGGATGGCTTGCCAATACGATGGGGAAGACCTGCAAATCGCATTTAATGCCAAATTTCTGATCGAAATGTTAAGCGGCGCCGATACCCAGGAAGTTATCGTAGAACTCAGCACCCCCACCAAGGCTGGAATCATCAAACCATCTGAGCAGGAGGAAAATGAAGAATTGCTGATGCTGGTAATGCCCCTGATGTTAAACAGTTAATAATATCCAATTCATATATAAGAAGGCGCCCAAAAGCGTCTTTTTTTGTTTTCATCATCGCCTCAACCCCGCATTAATTCTATCTTTGCGCACCAGAATATAATATTATGTTTAGCAAAAGAACCAAAATAAAAATATTATTACAAAGCGATAAAACAGATTTTGAAGCAACGGTAATGGGATGGGTAAAAACATTTCGCAACAACCAGTTTATCGCTTTAAATGATGGCAGTACCAATCAAAATATGCAGGTGGTTGCCGAGCTCGGCCTGCTGGATGAAACTACCCTAAAAAGGATAACCACCGGGGCTTGTATAAAGGCCTCCGGAAAAATAATTCCCTCTTTGGGTAAAGGGCAGAAAATTGAATTAAAGGCAACTGCAATAGAAATCCTGGGAGACAGCGACCCGGAAAAATTTCCGTTGCAACCTAAAAAACACAGTCTCGAGTTTCTCCGCGAAATTGCCCACCTGCGGTTTCGCACGAATACCTTTGGCGCTGTCTTCAGAGTACGGCACGCCCTCGCCTTCGCCATCCATAAATTTTTTCATGACCGGGGATTTGTTTACCTGCATACCCCCATCATTACAGCCAGCGATGCAGAGGGGGCCGGAGAAATGTTTCGGGTTACCACCCTGCCCCTCGACGGCTCAGCAAAAGATAAAAACGGGGAAATTAATTTTAAAGACGACTTCTTTGGCCGGAGTACCAACCTTACCGTTAGCGGCCAACTGGAAGCGGAGCTCGGCGCTATGGCGTTTAGCGAAGTATATACCTTCGGACCAACATTCCGGGCCGAAAACAGCAACACGGCCAGGCATCTCGCCGAATTTTGGATGATTGAACCCGAAGTAGCCTTTGCCGACCTGGACGATAATATGAACCTTGCAGAGGATTTTATCAAGTACATCATCCGTTTTGCTATGGAAAACAACCGGGAAGATTTAGATTTCCTGGCTCAAAGACTGGCTGAGGAAGAAAAATCGAAACCCCAAAATGAACGCAGTGAAATGGGGCTCATCGAAAAACTCGAATTTGTATTGAATAACCATTTTGAAAGATTAACCTACACCGAGGCTATAGATATCCTTCGCGAAAGCAATCACAACAAGAAAAAGAAGTTTCAATACCCCGTTGATGCCTGGGGAATTGATCTCCAAAGTGAGCACGAACGATATCTGGTGGAAAAACATTTTAAAAAGCCGGTAATCCTCACCAACTACCCCAAAGAAATCAAAGCATTTTACATGCGCCAAAACGATGATGGGAAGACGGTTGCCGCCATGGATATCCTGGCCCCGGGAATCGGGGAAATTGTAGGAGGATCTCAGCGCGAAGAACGTTTGGATAAACTCATGCAACGCATGGAAGAAATGCACATCCCTGCAGAAGAGCTCGACTGGTACCTGGATACCCGAAGGTTTGGCGCCTGCCAGCATGCGGGCTTCGGACTTGGTTTTGAAAGAATGGTCCTCTTTGTTACCGGAATGACGAATATCCGCGATGTAATCCCATTCCCAAGATATCCGAAAAGCGCAAACTTTTAAACTCCGTTCATTGTATTGGTATTTTATTTAGATTGATGGCCGATTAATAAATCGCCTGATGCCATCTTCCTCCAAATACCTGGAATATCTTTTTTCGCCTCTGGAATTGCTCCGTACACAAAAAGTTTTGCAAATAAACCCTACGGCTCCTCCACAACGAACAGAGCCCGGAACCGTTCACATAAGTTTATACGAATACAACGAACAATATTGCCACATCCAATCTTTTTCTGAGGTAGATCCATTGATGCAAAACCTCGGGCAGGGGTTTAAATGGATCAATATAGATGGAATAAGAAAAGATACCGTTGAAACCATTGCCAAACATTTTGGAATACACCAGCTTCTTACCGAAGACATACTGAGCATTGGCCAGCGCCCAAAGATGGATGAACTGGGCGGCCAACTATTCTGCATCCTGAACATGCTTTATTTTAACCCCGAACAAAGTGCGGTAGAAACAGAACAAATCAGTATT
>CAZYKA010000018.1:26843-58833 GCA_964647915.1 uncultured Ferruginibacter sp.
ATTTTGCGGAGTGAAAACTCATTAATAGAAGAACGAACTGAAAAATATTTCAAGGATATTTACGACCATATTTTGCAGGCAAACGACCTCGCAGAAAACTACAGGGATATGATGTTGAACCTGCAGGATCTTTATATGAGTAATGTAAACCTAAAACAAAACGAGGTGATGAAGCTCATGGCTATTGTTACCTGCCTGCTGGCGCCAGCCACTGTAATAGGTGGAATTTTTGGAATGAATTTCGATCTCATTCCGTTACTGCACAGCCAGTGGGGGTTTTTTATTTCTGTTGGTTTAATGCTGATGATTCCTGTAGCGATGATAATAATATTTAAACGGCGGGGCTGGTTTTAATCGCGAATATTCGATTTTTTAAATACCGGAACGGTACTACAAGGCTCGCCATACATAATACTTTTTACTACCGGACGAAGCTTATCCGTTACTGAAACATAGGCTGTTGCAGGAATTTTCTTTTCCCCGCAGCCTTTGATTACAACACGCTTATCCAAATACAAGGAAGGGTCTATTTTATCAATTTCCCGGAGAATAATTAATTCAACAGCCTGTTCTTCGTTTAATAATAATGATTCCCTGGCTATTCCGTTTAGCGCGCTGGAAACCAACATATAAGCCCATACCGGGATGATGGCATCGGCACTGCACCCAATCAGCGCTATTTTATCCATAAATCGGGAGAGATCGGCTGTTTTAAGCGATTGTCTGAAATCCTTTTCTTTTAATATTAGGCCCATAAACAGGTACTCCTTCATATCGAAAATTTCAAATGCCTGTTTGGGATAATACATTTCCAGATCCAGAGTTATTATGCCGCTTTCCGCAACTTTATTAATAATCATTTCTGCCATAACCTATTTAAACAAAAATGCCGGCACCTTGTTTGGCCGGCATTTTCAAATTTTAGATTTCGTTAGAAGAATTTACTCCGGTTGTCTTTTATTTCTGCCATATTCTTTAACCCTTCATACCAGTTTCCAACCTGCCCGCGCAACATATTCAATTTTGAGATTGCCTGTTGCTTCAAAACATCCGGGCTCAATGCGGGTTTAGAAAGGATGCTGTTTACCTTTAAAACATAAACGCCATTTGCTCCGCCAAATGCGGGGGATGGCTTCTGTTGGTAGGATTTATTAAATGAGGCTCCAATTACTTTCGGTTCAACCCCGAGGCCGTTTATTACCTGGCTGGCCAGCGTAAGGGTAGAATCTGCACCTGCTTCCTGAATACTTTTCCCATACGCTGCGGCTGCGGCATCGAGGGTGGGGTTCTCCCCGATCTTCTTAATGATGAGGCCCGTCTTTTTTTCCTTCATAATAATGGCTTCTGCTCCCGGGCGGGCTGTAGCCGCATCTTGTAATCCTTCTTTATATACTTTATCAACAGTAGCTACAATAAAATTATCACCTACTGTAAGCGGATCGCTTACCTCGCCTATCTTGGCTTTAAATGCCCAGCTCACTAAACTGCGGGCATCTTGTAAACCAGGTATATTAAAATCATTTTCTTTAATCAGGCTGGGAACCTCAGTGAGGTGGAGGCCATTTTGAGCCAGAAACTTTTCGAGCCCGGCTTTATTTCCAGTACCGGCCGCCTTGGTAGCTTCCAGGCTGGCCGCATTAATGGTAACATCGCTGGGGATTATTTCCTTTCCTACAAAAGCAATTTTATACGCCGGGCTGGTACCTTTTTGCCCGGTTATATCAATTACATGATATCCAAACGTAGTTTTTACAACTTTTTTTGCTCCAACCGGATTGTTGAAACAAAACTCATTAAATTCTGGAACCATGGCTCCATTGGCAAAATAGCCAAGGTCGCCCCCCTTTATTTTACTTCCCAGATCCGTAGAAAATTGTTGGGCAAGCGCAGTAAAGTCTGAACCAGCCTGTATGGCAGTAAGCAGGCTGTCGGCCAGTTTTTTTGCAGCAGAATCAGAACGGATTTCCTGCCCCGTCTGCCGGTCAACAGAAGGAATTAATATATGGCGGGCACGAACACTATCGGGTAACATTTTTACATCCACCACCTTGGCAATGGCATAACTTTTTGTGGCGGGGTCTACATAAGGGCCAAATACTTTTCCTTTTCCCATTGCGATAATGGTATCGATATGAGGATTATTGAATTGGCTTTTCGTTTGATACTGGTCGTTATATTCAATAGTGGATCCGTTCTTTAAAACAAAATTCGCCGGAACTGAATCTGTCTCAAACGGAACAACCAGGTCGGCCACCAATTGTTTAATCTTCGCACTGTCATCAGGGCTTGGGTTTTGACTGAATGAAGCATAGGAAATCATTCTGCCTGCATCCTGTTTAAATAAACCCGGATGTTTTTTCACATAGGCATTTACATCATCGTCTGTAACCTTAACCGTACTATCGGATATTACATTGTAAGGAATATTTACATAGCTTATTTGTGCAAAATTGTTTGCTTCACTATTATCTTTTTCCTGCATCCAGGTGGGATAATAAACGCTGGAGCTAATTAAGGCGGAGTATTTACCAACCACCGAATTGAGACGAAGAGGGTCTACAATCTGGGCGTTAATCATATCCCGCTGGTCTCCTTTCGATTTCTTAATATTATTAAGCGCTGTTTGAGCTTTGGTAATATCCAGTTTTCCGGTTGCGGGATCTACCATTCCCTGTTCCTGCATCAGCGGATTGGAGGGGTCGCTGCTGAGTAAGGCTTGCGAAAGTTCGGCAGAAGTAAAATTAATACCCAGTTTGCCGGCTTCCGATTCAAATATCTTTTCCGCTACAATCTGGTTCCATACCTGTTCCCGAATCTGATCGGTCTGGGAACCGGTAGCCCGTTGGCCATTCCTGGCTTCCATTTCATCAAACCGTTTATTAAAATAATTTAGGTCAATGTTTTCACCATCCACTTTTCCAATCTTGGTAGACATTGAACCAAACAACCCTCCTGCGCCCTGCCTGGCATCCATAAGAATAAAGCCTATAAGGCTCAGGGCAATTACAATAATTACGATTACTGCTCCCTTCTCCCTGATGGTTTGTATAATTTGCATCTGCTATAAAGAAATTTTTGGACGGCAAAAATAGGGTAAAATTGAATATTAACAAATTGTGGAAAAACCCTAAAATTCAGAATGGATAAGCCATTTAATAAGATTAATCCCTTTTTGTAATAATTGGAATAAATCTTTAGCTCCTTGTATTTTCACATCCTACCTTAATAAGTATAAAAACATGTGGAAAGGGTAGGTTTTTAAACTTTTTATTGAGGATAAATAAAGAAAACTTCTCCTTGGAATTTTCCCCATTTATTACATACCGATAGGCTGTTAACTCCCCGGATTATATATTCACATTCTTTCCTTTTTCATTAATAAAATTTCTTTTCCAGACTATTTATTATCCACCTATGTTAATTAAAAGGATTAGAATACATGTAAGATGGATTTAAATATAGTATCTGCGAATAAATATGATATAACTCAATACTGTTGATAATAGGTGGAAAGCCTGTGAGTTAGTTGATTGTTTTAATTTTGCAAGTCGGATTAAATTTTTCTTTCCACCTATTCACCATCCTAATAGTAATAGGCTTTTTAAATAAATATATTATTAATGAATACTACTGCAGATATTAACAAAGAAAAATTAATTGCGGAAAAAGGTTTTTTAGATTTTGAGGTAGATCCTACGCTGGATTTATTTGCTGAGATTGAAAAATTGAAAAAGGAGAAGAAGGCTTTATTAATTGCTCATTATTACCAGGAACCCGATATTCAGGATGTGGCTGATTTTATTGGGGATAGCCTGGGGTTATCGCAAAAAGCCGCCAGTACGGATGCGGATATGATTGTTTTCGCCGGTGTTCATTTTATGGCCGAAACAGCAAAGATTTTAAACCCCGGAAAAAAGGTTCTTCTTCCCGATTTGAATGCCGGTTGTTCGTTAGCTAATTCGGCTCCCCCTGAACTCTTTAGAGCTTTTAAGGACAAGCATCCGGACCATGTGGTTATTACCTATATAAATTGCAGCGCCGAAATTAAGGCGCTGAGTGATATTATTTGTACCTCTTCCAATGCTCAAAAAATCATTGAAAGCCTCCCGGCTGATCAACCTATCATTTTTGCGCCCGACAGGAACCTTGGGGCTTATTTAAGTAAAAAAACGGGTAGAAATATGGTTCTATGGAACGGATCCTGCCAGGTACATGAAATATTCAGCCTCGAGAAGATAACAAAGCTTAAAATTCGTTACCCTAAAGCAAAAGTGATTGCGCATCCGGAATGTGAAGAACCTGTTTTACGGATGGCTGATTTTATTGGAAGCACATCGGGTTTATTAAAATTTACAAGGGAGAACCCGGCTGATACATTTATTGTGGTAACGGAAAATGGTATCCTGCATCAAATGCAGAAAACCAGTCCGGAGAAGACATTTATTCCGGCTCCTCCCGAAAACTCCTGTGCCTGTAACGACTGTCCCTTCATGAAATTAAATACCCTGGAGAAGCTTTATTTGTGTATGAAATATGAATTACCGGAAATACGAATGGAGGAAAAATTAAGATTGGCTGCTAAGAAACCTATTGATCGGATGTTGGCAATTAGTGCGAAATACGGGTTATAGGTCTATTTTTTAAATTAGGGAGCAAAAAATATCCTTTTCCTATTTAGAATCCTGATTTTAAACTCATTTTTACGTTAACTTTCATCTGCGTTAATTGTATTGTATTTATTACGACATATTCCTTTTTTAAAATCTGTTTTTTTTTACAGCATTTCCGCATTTGGTGGCCCTCAGGGTCACCTGGGTATGATGTTGAAATCATTTGTGCATAAACGCAGGGATATTACGGAAGACGAGTTGATGGAATATAATTCGTTTTGTCAGTTATTACCCGGGGCATCCTCCACTCAAATTGTTACCCTGATAGGATATAAACGAGGCGGTGTTCCTTTAGCCGTTCTCACTTTACTAATTTGGATTTTACCCGCTTGCAGCATCATGGGAATCCTTTCTTTCTTTGTTGTTAGCCATGCTGTGGATCTAGCAAACGGTCCGTTGAAATTTATTGAATCACTCGCTATTGGTTTTCTTTTTTATGCGGCGGTCAGGATTTTTGGCATCTCCATCCGGAATTTAATTACGTTTATTTTGATGGTGGCTTCGATGCTTGTTACCTACCTTTTATTTAAAACACCCTGGGTATTTCCGGTTATGATTTTACTGGGTGGGGCAATTACCAATATCAGCAATAAACGGATTCCCGAGCGGGAAGTGATTAAACCCAAGCACATTCGTTGGACTAACATCTGGTTATTTGTATTGATTTTTGCCGTTGCCGGAATATTAAGTGAAACTGCCCGGAAAAATAAATGGGAGGACCGGCATGCCTTTAACCTTTTTGAAAATTTCTACCGGTTTGGAAGTTTTGTTTTTGGAGGAGGCGATGTGTTGCTTCCTATGATGCTCGATCAATATGTGGCCAGGCCTAATTCGGATAACAGCATTAAAAATCCGGGAGCTATAAAACTAACTAAAAACGACTTATTAACGGGTTACGGTATAGTGCGGGCTATTCCTGGGCCTACATTTTCGGTTGGCTCTTTTGTGGGTGGGCTAGCTTTAAAGAAGGAGGGGAAATGGATGCAGGCATTGGGCTGCATAATTGGCTCTGTTGCTTTGTTCCTTCCGAGTGCCTTGCTGGTTTTATTTTTTTTTCCGGTGTGGACCAACTTAAAAAAATATGTAGTGGTTTACCGCGCCATGGAGGGTATTAATGCGGTGGTGGCCGGATTTATGTGGGCGGCACTATTGTATCTCTTTACGGATTTACATCCGTACGCCAATGGAGCTCTGGGTTGGGTTAATATCAGTATAATTGGCCTGGTTTTCACCCTGCTCCGATTTACGCGATTACCCGCTCCCGTTATAGTGTTAACGGTCCTGCTCCTGGGTTTGATTTTCTGAATTAGAAAAATAATACAAATTTGTTTCGATAGCCACTCTTACCGTTTCGGGCACTAAATACCGGATGGATTTTCGGTCCCGTATTAACTTACGTATATGGGTAGACGAAATTTCTATTAAAGGAGATTGGGTTAATTGGATATGTGCCCCATAGGTATCCTTCACTTCATATCCTTTACGGGGATATATAAGGAGGCGATAATTTTGAATGATATGAGGGGCATTTTTCCATCGGGGCAGGTTTTGAAAACTATCACTACCCAGTATTATAGAGAATTGATGAGATGGATACTTTTCTTTCAGATAGGCCAGGGTGTTTACTGTATAAGATGGTTTAGGGAGCTTAAATTCTATATTACTTGCTTTTAGGCGAGAATCTCCTTCTATAGCTTCCTGGAGAAGGAATAAGCGGTGATTTTCATTTAATAAGGATCCAATCTTCTTAAAGGGGTTTTGCGGGGATACTACAAACCACAGCTCCTGCACTAATCCGGCTTGGATTATTTCAGAGGCCACAATAAGGTGCCCATGATGTATAGGGTTAAATGATCCAAAGAAAAGGCCTACCTCCATTTTTTAAAGGTCGGAAACTAAAATATGTTGTGCTTCATTTAACCGGAGGCTAAGCCGGTAACCTGCAACAGAAATTGAAATTGGATCTTTAAGCGGAGCGATTTGTTCCACTGTGATTTTTTCCCCGGGCAAACAACCCATCTCCATTAATTTCAAAAAGATATCATCCGCAGCAAACGAATCAATAACCACAGTTTCACCAATCCCCACTTCCGATAATTTCTTTTTCATTCTTTGTTTTATTTTGTAAAACTATCCCAAAATAAAGTTTAAAAAATTCGGGATATAAAAATCATGGAAATTCAATTCTTTAATGCGCCCCCTCTGCTTCGGTCCCGAACCCGGCTCAAAGGTTTTATTACTAACATTTTTAAAGGACATAAGGTTAACAGAGACTATCTTAATATTATTTTCTGTTCTGATAATGAAATACTTAAGATCAATAAAGAATTTCTAAATCACGATTATTTTACAGATATTATCACTTTCGATTTTCCTGAGGAAACGAACGCATTCTCCGAAATTTACATAAGCATCGACCGGGTTAAAAATAATGCAAAGAGTTTGGGGGTAAGTTCAACAGCTGAAATTCACCGGGTGATATTCCATGGCGTATTACATATTCTTGGGTTTTTGGATAAATCAACTACAGAAAAAATTAGAATGACAAGAGAAGAAGATAAACTTCTAAAATCCTATTTTTAGTTCCACGTAAAACAGTTTCACGGAGAAACATCAATTTCAATAGTTCCACGTAAAACAGTTTCTATATGAAACATAAAATTTCCACTGAAAAGAGAAAATGGCAGGTGGCCCTCCGGAGATATGTTGTTGAGAAGCAACCCTCCATGGAGTATGCCCCTTACTTTGGGATAGACATTGATGGATTTAGGCGATGGATCCAGGCTCAGTTTCCAGGTGAAATTGGCTGGGAGGATTTTGGGGAATTCTGGCAATTAGAGCACATAATCCCCCTTCAATATTTTGATCTTTCGAGTGAAGATGACCTCCGGTTATGCTGGCATTTTACTAATATCCAGGTTGGACCTACAGGAGTTGGTGAACCCCGGGTTAATCCAATAAGTATAATTCAGGCAAAGGCCTATTTCACCAGTCTTTTAAAGACGGGAGTAAATAGGGTTACCGATATTGTTAAATGGCTTGATGTTCACGAACAGAAGGCCGGCACCTCGTTTAGGGAAAGGAGTATTTCTCTGGAACCCTTATCTCAACGGCTTAAGGAAATGGAAAACCTGGATGCGCAAGACCTATTCCGTATTAATAAGGGACTCGACCTGAATGAGTTACTGGCTGAAAAAAAAATATTCCAGCGGTTTAACTAAAACCTGATTTCTTGCATTCTTACCTTTGCTCCCTATGTTTCCTACGTATGATTGTATTGTGGTTGGGGCGGGACATGCCGGCTGTGAGGCTGCTGCTGCTGCTGCTAATATGGGAAGTAAGGTTTTGCTCATCACCATGAACATGCAAACTATAGCTCAAATGAGTTGCAATCCGGCAATGGGAGGAATTGGAAAAGGCCAGATAGTTCGTGAGATTGACGCCCTGGGAGGGTATAGTGGAATCGTTTCGAACAGAAGCATGATCCAGTTTCGAATGCTGAACAAGTCAAAGGGCCCGGCCATGTGGAGCCCTCGCTCCCAAAATGACCGCATGTTGTTTGCCGCCACCTGGCGTGAAATGCTGGAAGCAACACCGAATGTTCATTTTTATCAGGATATGGTGAAAGAATTGATTGTGCGGGATGGACAGGTGCAGGGGGTGGTAACCGGGTTGGGCCACCGGATAATCAGTAAGGCGGTAGTTCTTACAAACGGCACTTTCCTGAATGGCGTTATTCATATTGGAGAAAAGAATTTTGGAGGAGGAAGGGTAGCAGAAAAGGCGGCCACAGGCATTACTGAACAACTTGTTTCACTAGGATTTGAGAGTAGCCGGCTAAAAACAGGAACTCCGCCCAGAATAGACGGGAGAAGCCTGGATTATTCCAAAATGGAAGAACAAAAAGGAGATGAAGAAATTTCCGGATTTAGTTTTTTGGAAAAACCATCCCTTAGGGCCTCGTCGCAAAGGTCATGTTGGATAACTTATACCTCTTCCGAGGTACATGATATTTTGAGATCCGGCTTTCAGTCCAGCCCAATGTATCAGGGCAGAATCCAGGGTACCGGACCAAGGTATTGCCCAAGTATTGAAGATAAAATAAACCGTTTTGCCGAAAGGGAAAAACACCAGCTTTTTGTTGAACCTGAGGGTTGGCATACAGTGGAAATTTATGTGAACGGATTTTCCACATCACTGGCAGAGGAAACTCAATTTGCCGCTCTTAAACAAGTGCCTGGATTTGAAAACTGTCGCATGTTTCGTCCGGGATATGCCATTGAGTACGACTACTTTCCACCAACCCAACTGAAATATAACCTGGAGACAAAAAAAATAAAGAACCTGTTTTTTGCAGGCCAGATAAATGGTACTACTGGTTATGAAGAAGCTGCCGGGCAAGGGTTGATGGCAGGAATTAATGCACATTTATGTATTTCTAATCAGGAGGCATTCGTGTTAGATAGGAGTGAGGCATATATTGGTGTTTTGATTGATGACCTGATTAATAAAGGGACCGAAGAACCTTACCGGATGTTTACCAGCCGGGCAGAGTTCCGTACCCTTCTGCGCCAGGATAATGCTGATATGCGCTTAACTGAACGCAGTTTTAGGCTCGGATTAGCATCTCAGGAAAGAATGGAAAATTGTATTCAAAAAAAATCTGAAGTAGATCGGTTGATAGAAAAAATGAACCAAACCACAATCAGGCCCGATCAGGCCAATTCATATTTGGAACGGGTTGGATCTGCCGCGCTTTTGGGAAATCAAAAACTGGCGCAATTGATTTTGCGCCCATCCGTGTTGTTTAAAGGAATGCAGCAGCACATACCTGTAGTGGAAGAAATGCTTCGTGGTTTTGATAAGGAGGTAATTGATCAGGCTGAAATTCAATTGAAATACGATATTTACATTCGAAAGGAAAAAGAACTGGCAGAAAAGATGAGCCAGTTAGAAAATTTGGTCATACCTGATAATTTCAATTATGAAAAACTGGTATCATTAAGTGCAGAGGCAAAGCAGAAATTTAGGCGAATTCAACCCCGCACCCTTGGCCAGGCATCTCGCATTTCGGGAGTAAACCCCAGCGATGTCCAAATTTTAATGGTTTTCATGGGAAGGTAATATTATGGATAAGAACAATGTGTTTAAAAAAGTAGATACGATGCTAAAGGAAATGGACCTAGGTATCGAAACGGTGGACAACGGGCGTCCCTGGGGAGGATTTTATGTTATTTCAGAAAATTATGCGCCGAAATTCATTGATGCCTTTTTTCCTGAGGAAGATGCTGTGAAGCTGCTTTCTGGCGGAAAATTAAGCCCCAAAGTACTTTTAGTGGAACCCGGGAAAAAACTAAGCTGGCAATACCATCACCGGCGTTCTGAAATTTGGAAACTAATTGAAGGAAAGGCCTCCGTTGCAAAAAGCCATAATGATGAGGAAGGCAAAAGTAAACAACTTGCAGTTGGAGAAATAATACGACTTCAGCAAGGGGAACGCCATAGGTTAATTGGCGAAGATGTTTGGGGTATTGTTGCTGAGATTTGGATGCACACCGACCCGGAAAACCCGAGTGATGAGCTGGATATTATCCGTTTGCAGGATGATTTCGGCAGGTAGCCATCATCGACCCAGTAAATGACGATAACCACCCGCCTAATCACCCGCTAACCACACTTTAGTCGATCACAGGTTTCGACCCCAGTAACAATAGCTCATTCACCTGCACTTCGGTAACATATTTCTTATTTCCATCTTTATCGGTGTAATTCCGATGAATCAATTTTCCTTCAATCGCCACTTCAGTACCCTTGTTTAGGTGCTTTTCAACGATTTCAGCTACCTTATCCCAGGCAACTACGTTATGCCATTGGGTTTCCTGCACTTTTTCTCCGGTAGATGAGCGGTAAACCTCATTGGTGGCCATCGAAAACTTGGCAAGCTTTTTTCCGGAGTCGGTAGTTCTGATTTCCGGGGTCTGTCCCAAATTTCCAATTAATTGAACTTTGTTTCTGAGCGCATTCATAAAATTGTTGTGTTTTGTTTCAAGAAAAGAAATAACAAGCACAAATATGCAAACATGGAAAGGGGTTATCCGTATTATAAACGTGTATATATGTTTAAAATGACTAAAAAAAATTTAGACTGACAACGGGAAAACATCAACTTTTGGGAGGAATATTCACCTTCGTAAATTTTGCAATGCCCATGTCAATTACTGAGCTTTGGCTCATGAAGGAGGAAAAAGCGATATCCACCTGCAGGCAATGTGGAATTAATCTTCAGGGGAGAATTGATAAAAAATTTTGTAACGATTCCTGCCGGACACTATATCACAATCAACGACAAGCCCCACCCATGCATGTCCGGGAAATTAATCAGGCCCTGATGCGAAACCGCCAGATCATACTGGAGTTGTTAGGAGAAAACAGAACCACGTTGTGTAGTAAAAAGCAGCTATTCAATTTGGGATTTAGTGCTCAATTTTTTACCGGATCAAGAGAATCCATATCCAAATCGATGATTCGATATTGTTATGAAACGGGATTTTTGAGGGTGGGAAGCGAATCTTATTTGTTATTTATTGAAGATATGGGCTGATCATACTGCAATTTTTGTCCCTGCACCACTCCCCTGCATTGATCGGATTGGCAATTACATTTAAATGGAGCAGCGGTTTCGTCTAAAAGCAAGGCATAATCCAGGGTTAATTCCTCCCCTGTCTTTATGTTTCTTGAGGCCAGCACATTTAAACCGGCATAATGTGTATTCGCATTGCAGGAATGGTTTTGCGGCGCCCAGTCCTGGGGATTATCCGACCATAAGAGGTAACTATCTCCTCCTACCGGGTAGGCATATTTGCGGAAATCCTCTAATTGATCTTCGTTCCAGTTATCTTTTACATAATTTAAAGTAACTAACCGTTGCGGTAATTCTTCTCCTTTAAAAATAAGCTCCCCCGCCTTAATATCTCTTATGGCATAAATTCCGTAACCCGAAATAGAATCTCCCCGCATTTCATATCGTTTGCGCGTACGCGCATACCGGGCCATTCCTTCCCGGATAATTATCTCCAAAAACCCTGCTTGCCCGATCCCATCTGCCTTTAAAATATAATCAGCCGATCCTTCATACCCGTCTTTATAAAAAACCGAACAGGTAAAATTTATTTCCAGAAAGAACAGCTCCCCATTCTCATTCATCCTGAAATCCAGGCGCGCATAACCTTTACCGTTAAATCCGCTAAAGATTTTTTCTGCAGCCGATCGGAGCCTGGCGGCAATGGATTCCTCCGTAACCGGGATATTGGCATCAGGATGGAGTTCGGATGTTTTTAACTGGTAGGTTTTAAAGGAATATCCTTTTGGAAAAAGATATTCAACCGGCAAAAATGAAATTGTTTTTGCCGGGTCCTCCGGATTGGCAGCTACGAGCACTGTAAACTCCCTACCAGCCACATATTCTTCCACTAATAATTCGGGGTATTCAGGAAGTAACAGGTTTACCTGGGCTTCCAACTCTTCTGTGTTTTGTAAAAGGGAGCGGTCGTCCACGCCCAGGCTATCCCCGGCTTTGGCGGGTTTAATAAAAAGAGGAAAGGTCAGATTCGAAATGCTCCTGGCAATGAGAGAATCGCAATTAATGAGCGTGTATTTAGGAGAGCAAATCCCACGGGTAAAGGCTACATATTTCATGGTAACCTTTTCGGGGTCGTATAAAAGCGTAGTGGGGCCGGTAAAGGGTAAATCAAGCAACTCCAGATAAAAGGGGACATCAATAGAAGGGACTTCCCAATCTAAATATCCCTCGCAAAGATTTACAAAAATGTTGAAGTTCTTTTTTTTTAATTCGTTTAACTGCCGGTAAACCGTGAGTTTATTTAAAAAGACATGGGTAAAGTGGCAGTTCGGGAGTAGTGCCGAAAGGTCTCTGGGAGGATCATAATGCTGGTAATCAACTTCGGATGTTGAATAATCCGGCAATAATACACATATTTTTAGCCCGTTCATAGGTAATTATGCTCTTGCTTTACGGGTACGGGAAACATTTATTAAAGAAAAAAGCTTCTTTTTTCTGGATTTCCCGTCTGCTATTATTTCACTCACCAGTTGGGAAAAGCGAATGCCGGAAAACCGAAGAATGGCACCAATTGAAGTAAAGTTTTCGTCTTCACTAATACCGCACTGGGCATTTACTTCAAGAACATATAATTCACCGGAGGCTTCATCCTGCCGGATATCAACTCTCGTATATCCCATTCCGTTAGTAGAGCAATAAGCCGCCCAGCTTAGTCCTTTAAGGGCATCTTGCAGGCTCTCCGGCGCTTTCCTGTATTCATAGAAATTGCCTTCATCTGGCATTGGCGATTCATTATCATAAGTTTCCCAAAGCCTGTCAAAAGAAAGGAACCGTTGATCAGCGGGGAGGGAGGGATGAAAAACACGTTCTACCGGAGTATAAACATGAGCCTTACCGGGATTATTGGAAGAGCCACTGATAAAAACGGTAAACTCCCGCCCCTGAACAAAACTTTCCGCAATTATACCATCTCCCATCAGATTCCATCCCCTGTAACCCGCATGGATATCTGCTATTACCATCTTAAGTTCTTCAAAATCATAAACTACATTTCGGATACCAACGCCCATACTTCCTCCTGATACGGCCGGTTTTAGAATGAGGGGGCTGCCCAACCGGTTAAAAATATGTGCATCCGGCTCTTTAACTATTTCCCATTTGGGCGTTGGAACACCCGCCGAATCAAACGCTGCTTTCATCGGAATCTTGGAAGTTGTAGCTGCATAAAAAGATTCATCGGCTCCTGTGTAGGTTATTCCCGACTTTTCCAGTTTTTGTATAACTGAAATCCCGGGGGCGCCATTTACCCCATCCCCATCACACAGATTTAGGATAATAGGAATAACCCCCGTTGAAACAGAATCAGTCCGTATTTTTTCAATTTCCCGGTCTAAATTATCAAGACGAATTTTTACCCACTCCCAGTCCATTTTTAATTGAGAGAACAGTTTTTCATACTCCGCTATACTTTGCGTGTAATCGCAGTAGTAATCGAGATTTTCATCTCCTGTTTGGGTATAGGGTGCAAAAACCCAAATCTTTTCAGGGGGTTGGAGTTTATCTTTCGAAGGCATGGGTTAGGGGTTATTCTTGACCAACGCCTACGGAGTTTAATTGACTTTTAATAAAGTCCGTAAGCCGGTAACGGGTTAATGTTTCTATGGGTAAATACTGTGCACCTCTTATAAGGCCGAGGCAGGATCCTGTTCTGCAATTACATAAGAAGGATCGATCCATATCCCATTCGGTGGAAGGGTAAAAGAAACACAGTTCTTCGCCGGGGAGTATTTCTTTTAAAGCGATTAACTGCATAGCCGTACTGTCGAAAAATACATTGGGCTCGCAACTGTGGTTAATGTATTGTAGTACTTCCGGGAAGAGAAGGATATGTTTTCGGAGTTCCACCTGCAGGGTTAGGTAATTTGGGCTTTCCAGGATTGCCCTTGACCCAAAACCACAAAGAATGCTATCCTTCGGAATCTGGATATCCGAAATCAGGCACTTTTCTCCGTTAGGGTGAATAAAAATTGTAGCAAATCCAGGCAGGGAGCCATTTTCCGGCTCAGGAACAGCAAGAGATGTTATCATGAATTAATGGGATAATTTTTCGCAACAGAAAATTAATTGTAATGTAAACAGAGTTATTACAAAGTTTTCAACAGAACCCTTGTTTTTCTGAATTAATCCCCTCCCGTATTCCCAGGAATTTAATTATATGGGTTTAATAATAGGATATATCCGGCCCTTTGATGTTTTCAGTCAACTGGTTGCAACACCGGGCGGGCCGATAAGGGTTGGGGCATGCCGATGAGTTCTAATAAAAGGAACCTTAACATTAAATTCAATATACTAAAATCAACCTCTTTTACGTTTTCTGTCATATCGCTGAAAACTATGAATATGGCAAGGTATTTAAACCAGCAGGAAGTAATCCTCATAACCGGAAGCCGGTTTGCGAACCGCCAGCACCTCGAAAAGGATGCTGAGCAATCCCGGGGAAACCAGGACGAGAAGTTCAGGGAGGCGTGCTGGAATGGGATGTTAAAAGAAATGTTGCCGGAAATATTTTTAATGTCGAACGAGCCATCTAAATTATTCCTTTGGCAAATGCGCGAAGCCCAACATGTACTTGCCTTACAAATGGCAGAATTTCCGATTGAAGTAGATAAAGTGAATTCGATAGACCCTTATTGCTTTATTGATAAAATGGAAATGAGTTAGTTTATGTTTCGTTGATTGATAGATAAAAGAAATGGGCCAGTTTAAAACCGGCCCATCTTTATTTAATCCTTTTAAATTATTTCATTTTGTTTGCTTTTCCTTTAAGGTCTCCCAAAACAATAGAAACAAACCATCTGTTTAAGCCATCTTTAGGCGCCCCGTTTAGGGATTGGTTATCAGAACTTTTCCAGGCCCGGTCTTTAAAACTTCCGGTATAGCCGGCTTTTAACATGGCCAGGGAGTTACCCGAACTATTGCGAATACCCACTCCGATACCACCGCGCCAACCAAACCAGCCATTATTAAACGAAACGGGCCGGATGGCATTTTGAATAGCTGGAGAACCGGCTACATCATCAAAATCAACCCCGGAATTATCCTTAAAAAACTTTGCCCAGTAGGATTCTCCGCCGATTCCCAAATAGGGGTAAAGGACTATTTTTTGGGAAGGAATCACATCGTATCCAAAATCAACGGCAGCGCTGAGAAATCGGGTGGTGCTGCTCTTTTTATCCCGGTGTCCACTCATACTACTACCTCCGGTTACTTCAAACCCGGAAATAAAATTTTTATACTGATTAAGGGTACCCAGGCTCAGGGTAAAAGCGTGATCCTTTAGTTCCTTATATTGCGAAAACCCTTTCAGGCGATCGTTTAGTCCATCAAAATTTTGAAAACTTACTCCGATTCCACGCGTAAACATCATCCAATCATCTCCTTGTTTTTTGGGAGGGTTTTGATGACTTACAATGGCTGTTGAGGTAGGAAGAAATGTATTATCCTGACCATAAGCATACGTTGCTCCAAATGCCAGGAGCGAGAAAATCAATTTTTTCATATTCAAATTATTATTTGTACTTAAACTGACAACCCACAGGAAGAATTTGTTTCCAATACATTGTTAAATGATTTTAAAGGGACGTTTAATTGATTCTTTCGAAAATTCTATAGGATTAGCCTGGGTCTGGCGCAATCTCCATCACCCTTCTGCGTCTTCACTATTAAGGATGACAATCAACAGGAAGCCCGGGGAAAGAAGGAAGAAAGGGGCTGATAAAAGGAATCCCCAGGTTTAACCCCCGAAGCAACAAGACAACCCCCATCAGGCCAATCATAACTGGGATGGCTGGACGAAGATAGGAATATATAACAGCCCGGAAACGAAACAAACCCATTCCGCTTGCCAGCATTACGGGAGCAGTTCCCAATCCAAACGTAGCCATAAACAACATGGATTGCCAGGGAGAGGAAAAACTGATTCCATATAGGAGGGCGAGGTAAACCAATCCGCAGGGTAATAGCCCGTTTAGAGCACCAATTGCCAAAACTACCGGGGGCCTGTTACCATATTTTAGTATAGAGGCAATTAGGGACTGAATACCCAAAAAGGCGGACCGGAGAAAGAAGGGGGTGGGAATATTTTTTCTATAATAATAACCAAGGGCCCCCAAAGCGAGAGCGGCGCCAATAAGGATAGAAAAGCCGCGCGAAAATCCAGAAAATGAGAAAACAGTTCCTAAGTAACCTATAATCAATCCGAGAATTGAATACATAACGATTCTTCCCAATTGGTACAAGGCTAATTTATAAAATCGGGCCGCCCGGGTATTCTTGTGCAAGGGTAGTGCTAAACAAAGCGGACCACACATTCCTGCACAGTGGGCGCTGCCGGCAGCGCCAATAAGGAATCCGGATAGTATGGAGAAAGCTACCATCAGTAAATGGTTAATGTTTGCTCCGTATAATAAGTCTCAAAATTGTCATTCCAATTCAGCTTCACCGTATACTTACCCGGGATTAGTTTATCCTTCCGTATCGATAGTTTATTTACAGACACCAGGTTTAGCGGGAACTGGCGATCGTTTTTTCCATTGTATGCACAATAGAACAAAATGTTCCCGGTAATTTTTCCGGAATTAGGGGTTGTAGGGAAAGTAATAATCACTTCCTGCTCGTTTTGTAAAAACACCACAGGCTGGTTGAGAGCAACCGTTCTTTTGGAAGCATCAATTAGGTCCTGGTACTTTAATTCGGATTGGTAATAATTTTTTTCTACCAGTTCAAATTCGGTGGTCATGGTGCGATAAACGAGAAAGAACATCCCCGCACCAAATACCATGAAACTGAAGAGCAATTTATATCCCCAATTCATTTCAATTATTTTTTAGTTTTCTTAAAAGGACCCATAAAATTTGTACTCAGTCTGGTAATCATTTTTTCCTCGTCAAAAACCCCGATTTCAAGTTTGGTTTTCCGGTCCATAATGTATTTATTCGGCAACACTACAAAGAAGGAGGCCTTGCCCTGGTCTTCTTTATTAACAAGGATTTTTCCCTGTCCTACCGTTTCTATTTGCCCGGGTATATTTAATAATTTAAGGGATAAGCGCATATCCTTAATGGTTTTGTTTACTACTTTGATACTATAAAGGTTGGATAAACTATCAACCCCGCGCTCCTGGTAAAGTTGTCCTGCTGCACGTTCAATGGTACCATCTATTTCTTTTCGGGAGATGAGCAGGGTTGCTAAAATTCCGGTTAAAACCAATAATAAGACAGTATAAAATTTCATCCGGCCGGTATACTTCATTTTCTTACCTTCCGAAATACCGTTTTCGGAAGCATACCGGATGAGGCCTGTGGGCCGGTTAACTGCTTCCATCATTTCGTCGCAGGCATCGATACAGGCGGTACAACCCACACATTCCATTTGAGTGCCATTTCGGATATCAATTCCGGTTGGGCAAACCTTAATGCAAAGTTTACAATCAATACAATCGCCAGTATTATCATCGGGTTGTTGATTTTTTTTCAGCTTTCCTCTGGGCTCTCCTCTTTTATAATCGTAGGCCACAATCAGGGAATTACGATCGAGCAGAACCCCCTGTAATCTTCCATATGGACAAACTACGGTACAGGCCTGTTCGCGAAACCAGGCATATACGGCATAGAAGACGCCCGAAAAAATAAGGATGGCGGCAAATCCTCCGGCATGCCGGCCAACCGGTTCGGTAATAATTTGTTTCAATTCATCCACGCCTATGATGTAGGACAGGAAAAAGTTGGCAATTAGAAAACTAAGCAGAAAGAAGACGGTATGTTTTAATAACTTCTTTCCAATCTTTTCATTGGTTAGCGGGCCTTTATCCAGGCGCCGTTGGGCTGCCGCATCGCCTTCTATCCAGTATTCAATTTTTCGAAACAGCATTTCCATGAATATGGTCTGCGGGCAAACCCAGCCACAAAACAGGCGGCCAAATGCGGCAGTAAACAGGATAATAAAAATGATAAACAGGACCATGGCAAGGCCGAAAATGAAAAAATCCTGTGGCCAGAAAACTTTTCCAAAAAGAATAAACCGGGCATCGGGAATATTAAATAGAAAAAGGGGCCGGCCATGGTATTTTATAAAGGGCAGGAGGATAAAAATAGCAAAGAATCCCAGGCTCACCCAGGTTCTTGCGTTGTAGAATTTTCCGGATGGTTTCTGTGCAAAAATCCATTTCCTTTTTCCTTTGGCATCTACCGTTGGAATCCGGTCCCGAAACGACTCTTCTGATTTACCCACATTTATTTCCTGATCCTTCATTTATTTGATTTTCGTAGCAGAATCGGTTGCCGGCTTTTGGGAGGAGGCCCCCATTACTTCTACCCCTTCCGGAGCTTTGGGAGTTTTGGGTTTGGTACCGTGTAAAGACGCTACAAAACTTGCTACCTGGGCAATTTCTTTATTGGAATAGCTGGTTTGCCATGGGGGCATTGCATTAATGCCGTATTTGATGGTTTTAAAAACCGATTTAATATCTCCGCCATGCAGCCAGAAATTATCGGTGAGGTTTGGCCCCACCATCCCTCCTCCATCTGCCATGTGGCACGCAGCACATGATTTTTCAAAAATGACTTTCCCTGCATCTATATCCGTTTTTCCGGTAAGGAGGGTAACTGTATTTTCATCAATTGCCTCACCCTTAGAAGCGAGATAGGCTTTTGTTTTTTCTTCAGCGTTTGATACAGAGAGCTCATACTCTTCTTTTGCTAAAGGGGCGGAGTGCGACACATGAAACCGCCACAGATAAATAACCGCAAAAAGGATTGAAATATAAAATCCATAAAGCCACCAGGGAGGGAGGCGGTTGTTCAATTCCCTGATTCCATCATATTCGTGGCCGGTATCCAGGTTTTCTTCCTGTGCCATGGGTTTAAGGGAATTAAATTTTTCCCACCAGTTAAGTGTTAGCTTGCGCGCCTCTTTCTTTTCTTCAATAGGAACAATATCTGTAACCGGGCCCGACTTTTTTAGCAAATTCCAGATATTCCACATCAAGACAAAAATTACCACTACTTCAATAAACAGGGTAAAAACCAACAAATAAAAAGCAGTGGGTGTTAATCCAATAATTGATGTTGCTTTTTGAGCCACAATAGCCGTTTCCGCAGAAGGATCGGCTTGGGCGTTTGCAAGGAGTGAGGAACCCAGCATTGTAATCAGGAGTAAGGGGATCTTGGAGACGGGTGATACCCGGCATGGATCGTTTTTATCCTTCCCGGAATTTAGTGCGGAAACATTTATTAGCACATAGCCCAGAATACCGATGCACAGGAGAAATATTACAGCAATCCCGATTAATAGCATAAGAGCTGGGTTTAAGCCTGAAGAAGCTTGTGTTTGTGGCACCTGGGCGGCATCCTGCCCCATAGTGCAAAATGAATTGAGCAATGCTAAGGACAGAAATAAAAGGGCAATTAATTTTTTGTTGAGCATAAAGCGTCGCATTTTTCAGATGTTAATTATCAATGGGAATTCGGCTTATTTTATCCAACCTGCTTTTTTTCATTTTAAATACCCAGATGCTGACCCCGATAAAGAAAATAACAAAGACAAGCAGGGAGAACACACCCATTATATCTACCCCGCCCACGTTTTTTATATAGTGAATAAATTTCATGATGGTTATAATTTTTATTGTTGTGCCGTTACTGCTGGTCCTTTAATGTCTTTTCCTAACCGCTGGAGATAGGCGATGAGTGCAATAATTTCTACATCCGGATCGGTTTCAATTTTATCTTTCTTCAAGTTTCCTTCTATTACTTTTGCCTGCTCCATCAGGTCGGCATTGGCTTTGTTGGCATAATCCTTTTCATAAGGAACACCCAGCGTAATCATGGCATTAATCTTAGCAGGGGTAGATGCTGTATCCAGTTTGTTATCGAGCAGCCAGGGGTATTGGGGCATGATAGATCCGGGAGACATAGAACGGGGGTCGTACATGTGATTATAGTGCCAGCTATCTGGATATTTACCGCCTTCCCGGGCCAGGTCTGGCCCGGTGCGCTTACTCCCCCATTGGAAAGGGTGATCGTAAACAAATTCTCCCGCTTTGGAGTATTCGCCATACCGTGCTACCTCATCTCTGAAAGGCCGGATCATTTGCGAGTGACAAACGTAACAGCCCTCCCGTACATAAATATCCCTACCCTGCAACTCAAGCGGTGTGTAAGGCTTCACGCTGCTAATTGTAGGTACATTTGATTTTACGAGGAAAGTTGGCATAAACTCTACCAATCCGCCGATAGCCACCACTATCAGGCTAAGCACCAACAGGGTTACGGGTTTTCGTTCAATAACCCGATGCCAATATTCTTTTTGGGGAGACACAGCCTTTACCAGTGGTGCGGCTTCTGCGGCTTCGTTGGCAATAAATGAACCCTGGGCCATTGTTTTCCCCAGATTATAAACCATCATTAACGCGCCGGTAAGATATAGAGCGCCCCCAATTGAGCGTGAGATATACATTGGAATAAGGTTGTTTACCGTTTCCATAAATTGAAACCGGAGCTGGCCTTCCGGAGTAAAGGATTTCCACATGAGGCTCTGCTCAAATCCAGCCCAATAAAGGGGTACAGCATACATTACGATTCCGATAGTGCCTATCCAGAAGTGATTTGTAGCCAGTTTTTTGGAATATAATGTCGTGTTCCACATTTTAGGAACGAGGTAGTATAAAATGGCGAATGCCATAAATCCGTTCCAACCCAATCCACCTACATGTACATGGGCAACAATCCAATCGGTATAATGTGCAATGGCACTAACGTTTTTCAGACTTAGCAACGGCCCTTCCAGTGTAGCCATACCATAACAGGTGATGGCCACAACCATAAATTTTAAAACGGGATCTTCTCTCACCTTATCCCATGCGCCACGCAGGGTAAACAGGCCATTCAGCATACCACCCCAACTGGGTGCAATTAGCATGATAGAAAAGACGGTACCCAATGACTGAGCCCAGTCGGGTAAGGCGGTGTAAAGCAGGTGATGAGGCCCTGCCCAGATGTATATAAAAATAAGTGCCCAGAAATGGATAATAGACAGGCGGTAGGAATAAATAGGCCGGTTGGCTGCTTTGGGAAGAAAATAATACATTAACCCAAGAACAGGCGTTGTAAGGAAAAATGCAACAGCATTATGCCCATACCACCATTGAACCAAAGCATCCTGTACCCCGGCATACCAGCTATAGCTCTTCATGAACGACACCGGGATTTCGATGGAGTTTACAATGTGAAGCATGGCTACGGTAACCCAGGTAGCGAGGTAAAACCAGATGGCAACATACAGGTGTTTTTCGCGTCGTTTAATAATAGTACCCAGCATATTGATACCAAATACTACCCAAACAAGGGTAATGGCTACATCTATCGGCCATTCCAGTTCCGCATATTCTTTACCGGTAGTTTTACCCCAAAGCAAAGTAATAGCCGCCGCTGCTATAATAATTTGCCAGCCCCAGAAATGGAACCAGCTCAATTTATCGCTATACATCCTGGCTTTGCACAATCGTTGGAGGGAATAATAGATCCCGGCAAAAGAAGCATTTCCCACAAAAGCAAAGATGATGGCGTTGGTATGCAGGGGGCGAAGCCGGCCAAATGTAGTAGCCGGAAGGTTTAAACTACTGGCTGGCAGGTATAGTTGGATTGCGGCCCAAAGGCCGGCGAGCATGCCCACAATACCAAAAACAACCGTTGCCATACCAAAGGCTTTCACAATTTTGTTGTCGTAATAAAATTTCTCAACAGTCATAAATCCGTATTATTTGATTTTTGGGGTTTGGCGTTTGAGGATGCCGGAGGGTCTTCGAACAAAATCCTCGAAGCGGGAGATACCGGGTCTTCGAATTGGCCTGATTTTACACTCCACAGAAAAGCGAGGAGAAATATTCCAGCCACGGAAATACTCGAAATAATTAAAACAATAATTACACTCATGGGATAGTAATTATGTAAAAATATTTTTACCTGTTTTGCGGAGAGGTAAGGCTTATCAAGGGGCTAATTGATTTATGTCAGCGAATTGTCAGGAGAACCATCATCGGAGGCGCTTCCCATACCAGGAGGAGGTAAAAAACGTAATTAATACGATACTAATGGTGCTAATGGGCATTAAGATAGCAGCAATTAACGGGGACAGGATTCCCTGGATGGCAAAATACATTCCAACTATATTATACAATAGGGAAATTCCAAAACTTAGCAAAACCACCCGGCGGCTTTTTTCTGCAAATGAAATGATGCGATGTAAACCCGAAAGAGCAGAGGCCTCCATGATGACATCGCTGGAAGGGGTGAAATTGTTTATGGATTCACATATTGCAATTCCGGTATTTGCTCTTTTTAAAGCCCCGGCATCGTTCAGGCCATCCCCTATCATCATCACTTCGGCACCCTGCAATCGAAGGGATTCAATATATTGCAACTTGTCCTCCGGACTTTGATTGAATAAGAGCGTTATTTGGTGGCCCAGTTTTTTGCGTAGATAATTTTTCTCAGCATCATTATCACCGGATAAGAGTGAAATATTGAAATTCTTTTTTAATGCAGCCATGGTATCTAAAATATGGGCACGATAGGAGTTATTAAAATGAAAATACCCAAGGGATTGCCCATTCACAACAATAAACACATTTGTACCTTCGGACGATCTTCCTCTGTATTCCGTAAAGGAAAGCGACCCAATATTCCATATCTCATGTTCAAATCTCCCGCTAATCCCGAATCCTGTTTGTTCGATAAAATTCTGAGGAATTAAACTTGAACAAGGTTTATGCAGCTCATAAATTGCGCGGCTCAGTGGATGCGACGATTGGGAAACCAGGGATGCAATCTTACTTTTTTGTAGTTCGGATAGAGGCCTCCCATGCCAGGAGATTTCGAATCTGGAACTGTCTGTAATGGTTCCGGTTTTATCAAAAACAAGATGGGTGGTTTTTCGAATCGAATCAATAACCGAGGCATTTCGGAGGTAAATATTATTCTGGCCGAAAATGCGAAGGAAATGACCAGAGGTAAAACTATTTGCAAGGAGTAAAGCACAGGGGCAGGCAATAATAAAGATGGCTGTTACGGCTGGCCATATCCTGGCGGGGTTGTGATAGTACCAGTAAATTGCAGTTAGGGAAGCAATGCCCAATAAAATAACGCTAAAGAACCGGGCAAGAAAGTTCACAAAGAAGGGGCTTCCCGAATGCTCTTTTTCTTCCCTGTTTTTATTCCACAACCGGGTAAGATATCCTTGCGACACCTCTTTTATAACCAGGATCTCGATGGCACCGGAACTTTGTTTACCACCTGCATACAACAGCTCTCCTATTTCTTTACGTACCGGCAACGACTCGCCCGATACAAAACTGTAATCTATGAAGGCAGAACCACGGGTGAGAATTCCATCCACCGGGATTATCTCATCGTGGTGAATAAGGATTGTATCTCCGGGTTTTATTTCCGGCAATGCGGTAGGAAATTTTTTATTATTCTTTATTACGGTAACCGCAATTGGAAAGTAAGATTTATAATCTCTGTTGAAAGTCAGTTTGCGGTAGGTTGTTTCTTGCAATACCCTGCCGGCAAGCATAAAAAAGACAATTCCGGCCAGAGAATCGAAGAAGCCTCCTTCATTCGCATAAACCACTTCATACAGGCTCCTGATAAAGGTGGCTAATATGGCAATAGCAATGGGAAAATCAATATTCAAGTACTTATGTTTGATGCCGCTCCATGCCGAACGGTAGAAAGGAAGAGCGGCATAAAATACTACCGGAAGTGAAAGGAACAGGCTCAACCATCTGAAAGCCGATTGTAAGTATTGATCCTTTACATCAATTCCAAGGTATTCGGGGAAACTGAGCAACATGATATTTCCAAAACAAAATCCGGCAACCCCCAATTGAAAGATCAGGCTTTTATCTTTTTTGGGCTTTTGGGCAGAAAGGTCATTCAGGCTGATATAGGGCTCGTACCCGATACTGGCCAGGGTTTCTACCACTTTCCGCACCGTGGTTTGGGAGGGATTGAAAATAATAGCGGCTTCTTTTTCTATAAAATGAACCGTACTAGAAATTACTCCCGGATCTATCTTTCTCAGGTTTTCCAGCAAATACAGACAGGAACTGCAGTGAATCTGAGGTAAATAGAAATTGAGATGAACCTGGTTATTATCCTGGTAGCGGATAAGTTGTAAAGTAATTTTTTCCTCATCCAGGTAAGCAAATTTATCCGGGCGGTTAGGGAGTTTCCGGCTAACTCCCGGGTTCTGGTTTAAAGAATAATAATCGCACAGCTCGGCTTTATTTAATATTTGAAAAACCATTCGACATCCCGTACAACAAAAATCTTTGCCTCCCGATTTACAGGAGGAGGTATGGCATGGCTCACCGCAATGATAACATGTTATCTGGGCCTGAATATGTGTTTGGGTTAAACTCAACAGAGCACAAAACTAATTTCAGGCATATGTCCTTTAACTGAGAAGGATTCCTATAAATCCTGACTTTTATCAAAGGGATTGCCAGAAGCCGGATTCCTGGCATTTCATAAAAAAAACGGGTAAATTTATTTTACCCGGAATTCGTCATTTCGTTGGAGAGCGAAAGGAATGAAATTGAAAAAGCGGTAGAGGGAATTTCTGATTTTCTTTATTCTTCTTTCCCCTCGGGGGCTTTTGGATTGGCGGGCTTAGTTCCCTTTAATGACTCTACAAAACTTGCCACCTGTTCTATATCTTTACCCGAATAGGTTGCTTTCCAGGGCGGCATGGCGTTAATTCCATCGTGAATGGTTTTGAAAACCGATTTAATATCGCCGCCGTGCAGCCAATAATTATCGGTAAGGTTAGGGCCAATAATCCCGCCCCCATCATTACCATGGCAAACTGCGCAGGATTTAATGAATATTTCCTTTCCGGCAGAAATATCCGAATTATCGGTGAGGAGCTTCACATTACTTTCATTTACATCATCCGCCGCCTTATTTGCGGTTTGGGCTACCGGCTCAGGTTCTGGGCCACTATATTTCCAAATGTAAATACCATTCAAGACTAAGAATGCGATTATTGCAGTAGCCCACCAGTTGAATTTTGATTTATGGGTTTCTCCCTTTGCTTCTGTGGATCTTTTTATAAGGTTTGAGATATTCCACAGTAATACCAACACCACAACCGTTTCAATGAAGATTGTCAAAACCAATAAAAAGAAAGCAGTAGGCGTCATTCCGGCTATGCTCGATGCAGTTGGAGCCGCAGCCGCACCTGCAGCAGGTTCCTGGGCGTTGGCCATGCCGGTTATACCTAAGAGAAGGGCAGAGATGATCATTGATTTTCCGGTGGCACCTATTTCATCCAGGGGCTTTTTTAAATATACACCCGATGCTGAAACTAAAACAAACCCCAGAATGCCAATTAATAGGGCAAAAATTACCGCCACCGTTACCAGCAAAAAGAAAGCCGGGTTAAGATGTGGTGCGCCAGTTTCTGCGGCTGCCGCAGTATCTGTTTGGGCAAACACCGGAAGGGAACAAAAGAAACATCCTATCAGGAAAAGCCGTGCAAAAATTTTTCTATTAGCCATAATGAGAACATTTAAAGAATTGATTTTCAAAAGTAGTCTTGCTATTGTTTTTGAACTGAAAGAGCCGTTCATCAACGTATAAATTTCGGCAAGTGAAGGTCAACTATGTTTTCAATCAGGAAAAACAACATGCGAATTTATAATAAAATGAACGGGATTATGGATTTTCACCTCATTTATACTGGTTATTGGCCCGTAACCCAGGAAACATGATGAAAATCAAGATTTTTAAAGCCGTGAAATTATTCCGTCATGTAATCGAAATTTTGAAAGAACTGGTTTTTTGTAATTCAAATATTTTAGGGGAATTCGTTTCATGATACTCGCGATTGGGTTTGAGGGAATGTATTTGTTTTTTGGTTTGGGAACTAACATTCGTCATGTGAAATAAATTTTACGGAGGGTAGATTGCTATCATGAACAAACAGGAAACAAGGAATACCGGAGAAAAAACGGTTTCTGAAACGGTCAGGGAGAATTACCGCACAGCGGCGGTATTCAAAAGGTATTCCATCAATTATTGTTGCGGAGGAAAATGGCCGGTAAGTATGCTGTGCGAAAATGCCGGGGTCTCAATTCATGAATTAAAGCGAGAGCTGACCCTCGAAACATCGCTAATCCAACCCGTGGGGTATAGGCAGGTATTGCAATGGTCTGCACCTTTTTTGTCAACGTTTATCTGTGAGGTGTATTATAATTACTTCGAAAAGCAACTCCCCCATATCCTCTCAGAGATTGATAATTTTGCCGATGGGCACCGGAAGAAATTTCCGTTTTTGATAGAGCTAGAACCGCTGGTCCATGAATTTGGAAGGAACATAAAAAATTGCCTTGAATTTGGTAAACGAGATATAGATAATACCGTTCAGTTGCCGCATATCGGACATCATCCATTTAGCTTTTTAAAAAACAAAGAATACCTCCTGGCCCTTTTTTCAGAAATGCGCAGGGTAACAGAAAATTTTACAATGGCTGAAACGGCATGCACCTCACACCTTGTTGCCTTTAACCTGCTCGCAGAAATGGAGGCAATGCTTAAAGATGTATTTTATCTTGAAGAAAAATTACTGGATCGGGTAAACGCTGATTCTGCCGTGGCGCCCCTGGCTGGTTAGAACGATGCTGGAAGACCGATTTCAATTTTTAATTGATAATTTTGTGGCCTGTAAATATTCTAATGCACAGGCATATTGCACACTTAACATCCTTGTTTGACAACGCTACGGAAGGCATTATTTTGACGGATACCAGCGGCACTGTTATCTTGATTAACCCGGCCGCCCGGAAAATGTTTGCGTACACTGAGGAAGAAATAGTTGGGCAACCAATTGAAATTCTTATTCCCCACTCCCATCGGCATCATCATGTAGAATTGCGGGATCATTTTAATGGACATCCTACCAACCGGAGAATGGGCCATGGCCGGGATTTATATGGGATGAGAAAGAACGGAGAGAAGTTCTCTGTGGAAGTTAGCCTGAGTTCCTATGAAAGAGACGGGAAGTTATTTGTAATTGCATTTATTATTGACATTACCCAGCGAAAGTTAATTGAGACCGCAATGCTGGCACAACAAAACCGGCTCGAACAAATAACAGAACAGGTAAGAAAACTTAATACCGAACTGGAAGCCAAGGTGGAGGAGCGGACGCTGATACTCCGGGAAGCACTGGCAAAATTGCAACGATCGCAGGAAGAACTTAGTGAGGCGTTGGTGAAAGAAAAAGAGTTGAATGAAATTAAAGGCCGGTTTGTCTCAATGGCGTCACATGAATTTCGGACCCCTTTAAGTACCGTGCTTTCATCCGCCTCATTGCTGAGCAAGTATACGGCTACAGAAGAGCAACCCAAAAGGGATAAGCATATCAGTAAGATAAAAAATGCAGTAAGCCAGTTGAATGAGATCCTGGAAGATTTCCTTTCGTTGGGAAAACTGGACGAAGGGAAAGTGGAAAGCCGGCCTACCGAATTAAATCTGGAAGAGTTTCTTCGCGATTTGGAAGAGGAAACTTCGGTATTATTGAAAAAGGGGCAAAAGATTGGATTAGAATTTGAAGGAAAACCCGATATTTTTGTAGATCGCAAGTTGTTGAAAAACGTATTGGTTAATCTGGTTACCAATGCAATAAAATTTTCCGGAGAGGAAAAGACAATCCGGATTGCAGCCAATGTAGGGAGAAAAAATGCGATATTGAAGGTAGCTGATGAGGGAATAGGGATACCCAGGGAAGACCAGGTTCATTTATTCTCCAGTTTTTTCAGGAGTGCCAATGCAACAAATATCCAGGGAACCGGGCTTGGATTGCATATTGTAAAACGGTTTGTGGATCTCATGAATGGGAAAGTAAAAATTGATAGTGAACTGAATAAGGGAACTGCGGTTACCATCACTATACCTATAACCAAATAAAAAAATGGCAAAAACAGTTTTAGTTATTGATGATAATATCGATATCCGTGAAAATACGGCTGAAATATTGGAGTTAGCCGGGTATGACACCATTACCGCCGAAAATGGCAAGGTGGGGGTTGAAAAAGCATTAAAAGAAAAGCCGGATATTATTGTTTGTGATATCATGATGCCAGAGCTGGATGGTTATGGGGTTTTGCATTTGCTGAGGAAGAAACCGGAGGCTCAACATATCCCTTTTATATTCCTGACTGCTAAAACGGAAAGGAGCGACCTGAGAAAGGGGATGGAAATGGGTGCCGATGATTATGTAACAAAGCCGTTTGAGGATATTGAGTTGCTTAATGCCATTGAGGTTAGGTTAAAAAAGGCAGAAGTATTGCAACAACCGTATAGTATGTCGGCCCAGGGCCTACAGGAATTTTTAAAGGGAGTTAAAAATTCGGGGTTGGTAAAAAAGCTTTCAGACCAGTATGATATTGAGAATTATTCCAAGAAGCAGGTATTGTACCAGGAAGGGAAGCGGCCAAAATACCTGTATTATATTTCGAAAGGAAAGGTAAAGGCAGTGAAAGCACACGAAGACGGGAAAGATTATATCATTGATATATTTACCGCAGGAGATTTTGTGGGGTATCCCGCATTGATTGAGGATAAAAATTACGACGATTCGGCGATTGTGCTGGAGGATTCCGAAATCATTCATATCCCCAAAGAAGATTTTCAGGCCATGATATATACGGATATGAATGTAGCGGCAAAATTTATCCGCATTATTACGCAAAATGTTAAGGAGAAGGAAGAACGCCTTGTTAACCTGGCTTACAGCTCGTTAAGGAAGCGGGTTGCAAAAGCATTGGTTGAATTGAATCAAAAGTATAATACCAGTGCCGGGACGAATCCGATTGATATATCAAGGGAAGATATCGCTCATTATATTGGAACCGCCACAGAGTCGCTCATTCGTACTTTAAGCGATTTTAAAGCAGAAAAGCTGATTGAGATTAATACGGGGAAAATCAGGGTGTCGAACCCGGAGAAGTTAAAGAACCTGCTTTTTTAAATTTGTTTATTTTGAGAGAGTTGAACGATTTCCCTTCCGTATTCATTTTGTTTGGCCAGGGACCAGTCGTTCGTCATTGAGGTTTCCAGCCAAAGCCCCATTCCGCTTTTCCGAAATATTTGGGAAGTTACCCCAAATTCATCCAGCAGGATTTTTTCCAGATCGCCCACCAGCAGATCATCATTTATTTCGACCCCACCTTCCTTTTTGAGGCCGATTTGCTGAAAGAGGGTGTTTGCACTTTGAATTTTTGAGTTTTTTCTATCGTTAAGATCAGCCGATTTATTATAAAACTCAATCTTTAAAAATGGGTAATTGCGTATGAATGAATCCTGGAATTCGTTAATTTTTCCCGACTTGTTCAATTTTACTATCATAATATTCCTGCAACCGCTCATTTTATGCAATTGGGGAGTTTTCAAAAATATTTTAGAAGAAGTACCTGGCAACTGACTTTTAACAGGTGAAATTTTGATACTCATCACTACCTGGCCGGGTAAAATTGTGGTTGAGGGCTTTTTTCAAACCGTCCGGTCTTTGTTTCAAGTTTTATCCTAAAAGCAATACCTTCCAGTTTTTGGGTGTCTTCCTCTGTTATAAACGGCCAAAGAGGAGATAGCCGCATGGTTTCACTGTTTAAAACCGGTAAAATTCTTTTGTTTAAAACCTCCAAAGCATATTTGCGATCCCGTCCGGATTTAAGTTCTTCGAACTGACCCCAGGAAATCACAGATTGCCAATTGGCTATATTTTCCGTATTTTCTACCTCAATGCAAACATTCGGATTTTTTCTCATCATTTCCATTTTAAGCCCCTCTTTAGCAAATCCATAAATGAAGGTACCATCATAAGCATAACTGATGGGAACCACATAGGGTTTGTTGCCATATACTATGGCCAGCCGCGCAATAACCTGATTATGCAACAGGGTTTCTATCTCCTCGGTATTTAATTTTCCTATCATGATTACCGTTTTACCAAAATAACATTTATTACAAAGAAGAAAGAATGATACCCATCAAAGAGGATACTGAAAATGATCAGGAAAGGGACATCCTAACCCAATTAGGCTAATTTGATTGTTTGATTATGGTACCCCAATAGATATAGATGCAGAAATATGAATTAATCTGTGAATTGAGCTTTTAGGAGAATAGTGGAAGAATAATTAGAAATCCAGCTCAAACCGGCTATAAACCAGTTTAGTATTTAGGGTGAAATGGATGAGGGGGAGAAAATAATAATTTTATTAATGCAACACACATCCCAATACATATGATAAGCCATACAAGCCAAGCCAAGAAAATAATCCCATAGGAAATTGATTGGAGGAAATTTAGATTTAGAATTTCTGATAATTGATTTGTGCAAACAGAATACACACCGAGGGGGAAAACCAGGCACCAATAGCCGGAATTGTATTTAACGGGTATTTGAAGGTGCCGTCGGATTTCCAAAAAACAAATTACGGGAATCCACCAACTTCCGGCTATCCAGAATAAAATACTTAAAAATTTAATGAGCGGTATAAATTCTGAAAAGGCAGAAGTGGGCTCAATTGACCTAATTAGTGTAATGCCTGATAATGTGGTGATGGCGGCAGCTCCCATATCGATCCAGTATGAGGGTTTAAATTCATCGGGTTTCATTGGGAAAAATGTAGTTCGGTAAAAAATAATACCAATAACCACCAGGTAAAAAAGGATTCCCAGAAGATACAGGAAGCTGTTGATGAAAATTGTAACCTCGGAGGAGAAGAATAAATATTCTGATAGGGTACTTCCAAGAATTGAGATGGCCTGAACAGAAACTACAAATAATAACCAGGATCCATTCATTCCATTTTCTAAGGATGGTTTATTTTTCTTAATAGTTACCATGATAAAAAATGAATAAATAAGAAAGATCCAGAAGCAAAGTGACAAATACCAAAAGAGAACAGCTATTTTAGGATTGCCCCCTATTACTGCATATTCGGTGCCTAATATAGCGGTAGCTGCAGGTATCGTTAGGAAGCCCGATCCGTCTGCATGGGAGGATATGTCGGATGTTACCTTTTCGAAAAACAGGAATACCCGAAAAAACAGAATGATTAGTAAGACACCGAGTTCTATATTATTCAAAATAAAAAAGAATCTTCCTAATAATGGAAAGTTATAAAGAGAGGATGCGATGGCAATGATTCCGGTAGACATTGCCAGGGCAAAATATGCCGGTGAAAATGTTTGGATTCCCTGTTTTATTGCCTGAGGGTTCACAAGAATAATTTTAATAGCAGATTTTCCGGGTTTCTTTGTTGCCTTAAATGAATTTACGAAATTCTGTTGGCACTAAGATTAAACTTGGGAGAAGGGCCCCAATAGCTCCTTCATATTTTTTTGTTTCTGATATAATTTAGATGATCAGAGAGCAAGCTTCATGGCCTCCTTTTTAGAAAGAAAGGTTTCTGTATGGAGAATAATCCAAGGTCTGAATCGGATGCTGTATCCTGAAGATGCAATCAGGTTGTGTTCCTTCAATCGCCTTTCCATGTTGGAAGAGAAACCGGAATAATGCTTATTGAATTTTTCTGAGTAAAGAATATAAACGGTGTACATAAAACAAAAAACCACCCTGATACCCAGAGTGGCTTCGTGGTGTGGGGCGG
>CAZYKA010000019.1:0-27704 GCA_964647915.1 uncultured Ferruginibacter sp.
GGAGGTGCCTTCGGGTACCTCCTTTTTTTATGGTAGAGATTTAATAAAATTCACAATTGGAGCCATTAGTTCGGGATGTAAAGGCCGAGAGGGGTCATTATAGGAAGCCATATTATCAGAGTTGTAAGATCCAACATTTTTTAAAATATGGTTCATTCCGTGGATAACGTATTCTTTTCCAAATTTTGAAGCGGCAAAAAGTGCCTGTGCGTCTTTCGTTTTTATCTGGAGGTCTGCATCACCCTGGATAATTAATACCGGTATTTTTAAGTTTGAAATTTCTACCGCAGGGTCATACTTAAACCAGGAAATAAGATAAGGTTGCACGGAGGGACGAAACAAAGAGGAAAGCATTGGATTGATTTGGCTGACCGTATTCCCTTCTTCAAGGGAATCAATAATGCGGTCAGTTTCTTCTGCCAGCATGGGCGCTTGCACTTCAATTTGGTCTTTTATTAGCTGGCCTGCAGGCTTCCCGGCTCCAGACAGGGAGATGAAACCTGCTACTCCTTTTTGAGAAGCAATCATCCCAATCAAAGATCCTTCACTATGTCCGGCTACCACTATTCGGTTAAACCTTTTGTCCATTTTTAATTCGCCGATCCAACCTTCTGCATCCCGAATATAATCTTCGAATTTCAATTCAGATTCTTTCATACCTGGCATAACGCTTTCCCCAACTCCCCGCTTATCATACCGTAGGCTGGCAATGCCCGAATCGGCCAGTGCGTGGGCCAGCATTTTCAGGCTTTCATTTTTCATGGCAGGATTGTTGCCATTCCGGTCGGTAGGCCCTGATCCCGAAATGAGGAGGCATACCGTAAGTTTTCTGGCTGCCGTTTCAGGCAGGGTAAGCGTACCATAAATTGTTATATTGCCTGCATGGTATTCCATTGGGAATTCGCGGTAAGAAGAATCAGATTTTTTTTGGGCTTCTGCGGGCGCCTTGCAACTGCTGAAAAGGATAAGAAGGAGAAGTAGTTTATTCATTTTTTTCTTCGGTTATGCCGTTTTATTAATTTTTTGTCAGAACCTGAAATAAACAAACAGCCTGCCAAAATTTTTGCTGTCATTTTCAATTCGGTGATACAGGGGTTTGATGTGGGGTTGTTGTAAAAAGCGTTCCACTTTTTTTCGCAATTGCCCGGAGCCCTTGCCCGGTATTATTTCAATTTCGGGAATGCGTTTTTCCACGGCACGTCGAAACGCATCTTCCAAAGCAGATTCAATTCCGCGGCTGTTATTGTAAACCTCATGTAAATCAACTTTAATGCGTCCCATTATTATTCAGTCAATTTTATCCCCGATTTTTCGATTGAAATTTTTCGTTGTTTATACAATTGGCCAACAGCCATCTTAAAGGTTTTCTTACTCATTCCAAAGAATTGATAAATTTCATCCGGATCGCTTTTGTCGAAGTAGGGTAAATATCCATTATGTTCTTTTAGTAACCGGAGTATTTTTTCTCCTTCTCCCTCCACCCTGGCATAACCTGGTTTACCGGCCGCAACATCAATTTTGCCGTCATCGCTTATTTGTTTAATAAAACCTTTAAATGTATCACCGATTCGGATATCCCGGTAAATTTCATTAAAATGCAACACTCCGGTATGCCGGTTATTGATAGCAACCAGGTAGCCAATATCGGTACGGCGGATAACAGTTAAATCCACCTCTTCGAGTGGGGATACTGTTAGGTTTTCATTTGAGAACCGGTGCTGGAATTTTTCTGTGGCGGCCAACCGGCCGGTTTGGGCATCCAGCACGATTTGAACTAAGTATTCGCCCCCGGGTACCATTTTTCCCATTTGCTGGGAAATAGGAACAAAAATATCTTTTGGTAAACCCCAATCGAGAAAGGCGCCATGCGGAGTTACCGATACTGCTTTAAGCCGGGCCATATCGCCCAGCATGGCTTTCGGTCTTTCAGTGGTGGCAATCAACCGGTCTTCTCCATCGTGGTACACGAAAACTTCAATGTCATCGCCTGGTTTAAGCTGAGATGGAATATACCGGTTAGGTAAAAGAATACCGTTTTTACCGTCATCAAGGTACATTCCAAAATCTACCCTCCGCAATACACGCAACCGGTTTAATTCCCCAACTTTTACCATCCTTTTATTTTCTGCAAGTTAAGGCGGCATAAGGAAACCATAACCCAATTGGAATCGGCTATCTTTGCAAAAATTTTTTGGGTTTGAGATTTTCTGAATTTGGTTTTGATGAAAGATTACTTGAAGGCATCGAAGCGTCTGGCTATGATACCGCCACGCCGGTACAGGAACAGGTAATTCCTCTAATCCTCGAAGGAAAGGATGTAATTGCCTCGGCTCAAACAGGGACCGGGAAAACTGCGGCATTCTTACTGCCACTAATAAACCGGATGTTGACTTCTGCACACGATCCGCATACCATCAATGCGCTGATTATTGTTCCCACCCGGGAACTGGCCATCCAGATAGAACAGCACCTCGAGGGGCTTTCTTATTATACAAATATCAGTTCCATAGCCATTTATGGAGGAGGTGATGGCAATGCATTTGTCCAGGAAAAGAAAGCGGTAAGTATGGGAGCCGATATTGTGGTTTGTACCCCCGGGAAAATGATGGCACATATCCGAATGGGGTATGTGAAATTATCCGGATTAAAATACCTGGTGCTGGATGAAGCGGATCGTATGCTGGATATGGGTTTTTATGATGACATTATGTTCATCATTAACCACCTCCCTGGCCGGAGGCAAAACCTTCTTTTTTCTGCAACCATGCCTTCAAAAATCAGGGAACTTGCTAAAAGGATTTTGACCCTGCCTGCCGAAGTGAATATTTCCATAAGCAAGCCTCCGGAGAAAATTAAACAGACGGCCTACCATGTATTTGAGGCACAAAAAGTCCCCCTCGTAGTGCAACTTTTGTCTGGTTCAAACTTCTCCCGCATCGTCGTATTTTGCAGCAGCAAACTGAGCGTTAAACAACTCACCCGCGAACTCCGCAGAAAAAAATTGAAGGTAGATGAAATTCACAGCGACCTTGAACAGGATAAACGGGAAGAGGTATTGATGCAATTTAAAAGTGGCAGGCTTCCGATTTTGGTGGCTACCGACATTCTCAGCCGGGGGATTGATATCGATAACATCGATCTGGTCATCAATTTTGATGTACCACACGATGGTGAAGATTATGTACACCGCATTGGCCGTACCGCCCGGGCAGAAGCAGATGGCACTGCCTTTACCCTGGTTAGCCCAAAAGATCAGCGGAAGTGGTGGCAAATTGAAAAACTGATTGAACGCACCGTACCGCATGGCGTTGTGCCTCCAGAATTAGGTGCAACACCAGCCTATTCTCCCAGGCAACCCCAACAGAATGGCAGGCCGGGGGGGAAGAGAAAATATTATGGAAAACCCCGAAACCCCGGGAAGTAGGAGGTGCTTCCGGTTATACAAAAGAGGTTTTATTCCTATCCAGGGAAGATGGCCTGCCCGGGAGAAAGACTTCATTGATGGCTGTTATTTTCCCCGTTCTACCTTCTTCCCTGATAAATATCTTTGCAAAAAAAGCTTATTCCTTCTGTTCCAAACATATTGGCCAGCCCCATCGAATACCTGCATGGTGTAAGCGCTATCCGTGGCGATTTGTTGCGGAAGGAACTGAATATTTTCAGTTTTAAAGATTTGCTGGAGCATTACCCCTTGCGGCATATCGACAAAACCCGAATTGATAAAATTGCCAGCCTTTCCCCTTCTTCCGACTATGCTCAAATAACGGGGAGGCTTACCCGCTACGAAATTATGGGGGAGAAACGTTCAAAAAGACTGGTAGCCCAACTTGATGATGGCACCGGCGTTATGGAACTGGTTTGGTTCCAGGGCATAAGCTGGGTGATCAAATCCCTTTCCCTGGGGAATAATTATCGGGTATTTGGAAAGTTAGGTTGGTTTTTGCACAAGCCACAAATGGCGCATCCTGAGTTGGAATTAATACTGCACGGAACACCAAAGCCCCAAAATTTTTTAGAGCCTGTTTATCCAACTACGGAAAAGCTACGCAGTAAGGGGCTCGATGGAAAGGGAATATCTGCCCTGATGAAAAAGCTATTTGAAAAACTGGTTCCTGATAATTTACCTGAATGCCTTCCTCCGTCTATAATTGAAAAATATAAACTTATTTCCCGATTTACTGCATTTAATCAGGTGCATTTCCCGGCAAATGAACCGGCTTACCGCCAGGCGGTGCGCAGGTTAAAATTTGAAGAATTGTTTTTATCACAACTCACCATCCAGCGATTAAAATTAAACCGTATCCGAACCTCAAAGGGAATGGTATTTGTAAATGTGGGTCCTTTGTTTAACCAGTTTTATAATAATGGTTTGCCTTTTGAATTAACCGCGGCGCAAAAAAAAGTGATTAAGGAAATACGAAAAGACCTGGGCTCGGGGAAGCAAATGAACCGCCTATTACAGGGGGATGTTGGAAGTGGCAAAACGATGGTAGCCCTCCTATCGATGCTGTTGGCTGCTGATAACGGGTACCAGTCTGTAATGATGGCACCCACCGAAGTTTTAGCCAATCAACATTATGCCTCCCTGATTAAATACCTGGATACCCTTCCCGTTAAGGTGGCATTGCTAACCGGTTCAACCAAAGGGAAAGAAAGAAAAGAAATTCTTACTGGTTGCGAATCAGGAGAAGTGAATATCCTGATTGGTACCCATGCCGTAATTGAGGATAAAGTGAAATTCAATAACCTCGGATTTGCCGTAATAGATGAGCAGCATAAATTTGGAGTAGCCCAGCGTGCCAGGATATGGAAAAAGAATAAATTTCCCCCACATATCCTGGTAATGACTGCCACGCCCATTCCACGTACCCTGGCCCTTACAGCTTTTGGGGATCTCGATTACAGTATAATAGATGAACTGCCTCCCGGAAGACGGCCGGTTCAAACAGTGCATCGTTTCGAGCAATCCAGGCCTCAGGTTATGGATTTTATAAAAGAAGAAATTAAAAAAGGAAGGCAGGTTTATATAGTTTATCCATTGATTGAAGAAAGCAGTAAGCTCGATTATGAAAACCTGATGAAAGGATATGAGGAGGTGAAATCCTTTTTCCCGGAACCTAAGTACTGGATCAGTATGGTGCATGGTAAGCAGGATGTGCCTCAGAAAGAAACCAACATGCGTAGGTTTATAGAAGGGGATACACAAATAATGGTGAGCACTACGGTAATTGAAGTAGGGGTAAATGTTCCCAATGCCACGGTAATGGTTATTGAGAGCGCCGAAAAGTTTGGACTCTCCCAGTTACACCAGTTACGGGGGAGGGTGGGCCGGGGCGCCGATCAAAGCTATTGTATCCTGCTTACCGGCAATAAACTATCGAAGGATGCAAAGCAACGGCTTGCTATTATGACCAACACCCAGGATGGTTTTGTAATTGCGGAAAAGGATCTCGAACTGCGGGGGCCCGGCGAAATGGAAGGAACCAGGCAGAGTGGGGCGGTGTTGTTTAAACTGGCCAATATTGTTGCAGATCGTGCTATGCTGGAAGCGGCTTCCCAATCCGCAGAAAAAATAATTCAAAACGACCCGGGATTAACCCAGGAAGACAACCTGCATCTTAAGCATTTCCTGGCAGGTTTTAGGGAAAAGACGGCCTGGGGCCGTATTGCCTGACGTATTTATTGTTAAAGCCATTTTAATCTACCTGCCAGTTGAACTACCCGGCCAGGCATTTCGTTATTATTGAGTAAATTGTACTTAAAGCACTATTGTTTTGATGAGGAATTTTACTTGTATTGTACTCACCCTTTTATGCCTGTCTTTTTCCTTTGCAACAAAAGCGCAAATGGAACTGGTTGAGAACAGGGGGCAGTGGAATAGACAAGTTTTATATAGGGGTGATTTTTCCACCGGTTCCTTTTTTGTGGAAGGAAATGGTTTCACCATGCTTTTGCATGATACAGCAGGGCTGCGGAAATTGGGCGATTTCATGCATAATGAAGCTGGGAAACCGGCCGAAGAATTTTCCTTATTAAGTGTAGCTTATAAAGTAAAATTTTTAGGAGGAAATCCCAATCCTTCGGCAGTGCCAGAAAAACAACTGAGCAGTTACAATAATTATTTTTTAGGAAACGATCATTCCCTGTGGGCATCCCATTGCGGACTTTTCCAATCGGTTTTATTGAAGCATGTTTATCCCAATATTGATGTGCGCTATTATAGCAATGGCGGAAGTTTAAAATACGATTTCATTATCCATCCGGGAGGAAACCCGAATGCCATTGCCATGCAATACGAAGGCCCCGTGGCGCTCAAAATAAAAGATAAAGAATTACTTATTCATACAGAGGCCGGTGGGATAAAAGAACTAAGTCCGTACAGTTTTTATATAACAGAAAAAGGGAGAACGGAAACGGATACCCGCTTTATCCTGAAAAATAATGTAGTCACTTTTTCGGTTAAAAATTTTAATGCCTCAAAGACCCTCATCATTGATCCTACTGTAATTTTTTCCACCTTTACCGGGAGTTCCGCCGACAACTGGGGATATACAGCCACGCCGGGCCCGGATGGCGCCATGTTTGGAGGCGGTATTGTGTTTGGTGCCGGATACCCCACTTCTCCCGGCGCCATCCGCCAAACTTTTGCCGGTGGCGATAATGCCTATCCTACAGATGGTTTTGACATTGGGATCATTAAACTGAACGCCGCGGGGAACCAACGAATGTATGCCACCTATTTGGGCGGCAGTGGCGATGAACAACCCCATAGTCTGATTACGGATGCCCAGGGAAACCTGTATGTTACCGGACGAACCACCTCTTCCAATTTCCCAGTAACTACTCCACCCATCGGACCCGGTGGGGAAGAAGATATCATTGTCTGTAAATTTAACAGTACGGGTACTCAATTATTGGGATCTGTAAAAATTGGAGGTTCCGGAAAAGATGGAGTTAACATCCGCCCGAAATACCGCCCGCCGGAAGGAGCGGATGCCATCCGCCGTAATTATGGCGATGATGCAAGAGGAGAAATAATTTTGGATAAGCAGGGCAATGTGATTGTGGCTACCTGTACCCAATCGGCCTCTAATTTTCCGGTATCGGCAGGGAACGGGGTGCAAACCAGTTTTGGCGGCGGCAGGCAGGATGGCGTAGTGTTGAAATTTAATGCAGGATTAAGCTTAATGTGGGCTGTGCTGTTTGGCGGATCGGGGGATGACGCCTGCTTTGTTTTGGATGTTCATCCTGTTACCGGAAAAATTTATGTGGGTGGAAATACCACCAGCAGCAATCTGCCGGGGCCAACCGCCGGTACTATCGGTAATGCCTACCAGGGTGGCGTTACCGATGGCTTTGTTACCATACTTAATCCCGATGCATCTTCCATAATTAAAACAAGTTATGTGGGTACCTCAGGGAATGATATGCTGTATGGATTGAAGTTTGATAAGCATGGGTTCCCTTATATAATGGGTACCACCACCGGAAACTGGCCTATTTTAAACGCAGCCTTTTTCAATGCCGGAGGAAAACAGTTTATTGCCAAATTGCAACCCGACCTGTCTTCCTATGTGTATTCCACCATTTTTGGAACCAATGCGGCCATGCCTAACCTCTCTCCGGTAGCGTTTATGGTTGACCGTTGTGAAAATGTTTATGTGTCGGGTTGGGGTGGTGGAATAAACAGTTCGGCTCAATTTCCCAATTCGGGAACAGCCAATTTGCCGGAAGTGAATCCCCTTGCCGGTATCCCTGCGCCAGATGGCAGTGATTTTTATTTTTTCGTGCTCGAACGCAATGCAGCCGGTCAATTGTTTGGGTCTCATTTCGGCCAGAATGGGGGTTTGGGCGACCATGTAGATGGAGGTACCAGCCGCTATGATGCCAATGGAATCATTTACCAGGCAGTATGTGCCAATTGCGGTGGGCAGGCCCGGTTCCCCACAACGGCGGGGTCGTGGTCGCCGCAAAATGGAAGCTCCAATTGCAATGAAGCGTTGTTAAAGATTGAAATGAATTTTACCGGGGTGGGTGCTAATCTCCAGTCGTATATTGATGGAAAATCGGGGGATACCCTGGGTTGTGTGCCCCTAACGGTAGAGTTTAAGGATACCGTACACAAAGGCAAAACGTATTATTGGTCATTTGATGATGGCACCCCGGTTCAAATTACCACTGCCGCCAATATTACCCATACTTTTTCAACCATCGGTACCTACCAGGTAATGCTGATTGCAGAAGACAGCGCTACCTGCAACATCCGCGATACGGCCTATAAGACTATTGTGGTTGGAAACAATGCAGTAAACTTAGATTTTGCATGGAATAAATTGCCTCCCTGCCAAAGCCTCACCATTCAGTTTAATAATACTTCAACCGTAAATGCAGGTGCATTTGGCCCACAAACTTTTGTGTGGGATTATGGCGATGGCTCGGCGCCTGATACCACGAATAAACTCCCTCCCAGGGTACATTCCTATGCGCAACCTGGGAATTATGTTGTTACGCTGTATTTGATTGATCCCTTGTTTTGTAATGCGCCCACCAGTATCAGTAAAACAATTCGGATAAACCCTACCGTTACCGCACAATTTGAAACGCCTCCGGCCGGCTGTATCCCGTACGAGGCTGTTTTTAATAACACGTCATTGGCAGGTACCGATTTCATCTGGGATTTTGGTGATGGACAAACATCAACAGAAGAGAACCCAACGCACTTATATCCAACGCCCGGCGATTACCCTGTGGTGTTGGTAGCTATTGATACGGGTACCTGCAATAAAAGAGATACTGCTGCAGTTTTTACCATACATGTGGTTGATAAGCCAACGGCTGGCTTTTCCTGGGGACCCAATCCTCCGGAAAGGAATATCCCGGTTTCATTTACCAATCTTTCTTCGCCCGATGCAGTAAGTTTTTCATGGGATTTTGGCGATGGACAAACTGGCACTTCGCGTAACCCTACGCATGAGTATTTGGCATCGGGAGAGTATATGGTAACCCTGGTAGCTTATAATGCATTAGGTTGCCCCGATACATTCCGGTTGCCGGTGCGGGTAGAGATTGATCCATTGCTTGATGTGCCCAATGCCTTTACTCCCGGCCGTTTTGGAACCAATGCAGTAATCCGGGTTATTGGCTATGGGATAGTGAAGATGGAATGGAGAATTTATAACCGGTGGGGCCAGCTTGTATTTCAGTCTGCCAGCAAAGAACAGGGCTGGGATGGAAAATTCAAAGGTAAATTGCAACCCATGGATGTTTATGCATATATCCTGGATGCAGAATTTGCAGATGGTAAGAAAGTTACAAAAAAAGGCGACATAACTTTGATCAGGTAATGAAGCGGTTGAAAATTATATGGATACTATTGTGGCTTATTCCGGTATTAAAACCATCGGCACAGGATCTCCATTTCTCTCAATTTTTTAATACTCCCTTAACCACGAACCCGGCAAATACCGGCTTTATTCCGGATGCGGATTACCGGATTGGCGCCCATTACCGGAACCAGTGGAGCAGCGTAATGTCGGTACCGTATAAAACCATGAGTGCTTTTGCCGATGCCCAGATTTTCAGAGACCGGCTCGATAACGGATGGTTGGGAGTGGGAGCGGTAGTGCTTAATGATAAAGCCGGAAGCGGTGCACTTCAATCCACTAAAATATATGGATCTATCGCATACCATCAGATGTTGGGGTTGAGCAGCCTTCTCAGCGCAGGTTTTAATGTGGGATGGGCAAATAAAAGAATCGATCCGGCGGCATTAAAATTCCCCGATCAGTTTGATGGACATTTTTTTGATAATGAATTACCGACATCCGTAGTTTTCACCAGCAACAACATCAGTTATTTTGATATGCAGGTGGGATTGAACTATGCATATTTCCCAAAGGAAAATGTTTATATAAATGCCGGTTATTCCATTCACCATGTAAACCGCCCGAAGGAGAGTTTCTTCGATAGTAAATCAATGGATGCCAGCATTCCCATGCGGCACATCGGGTTTATTAATGCCTTGTTGAAGCTGAATCCCAACCTGATTGTGAATCCGAATATTTATTTTACTACCCAGGCAAAAGCGATGGAATTTATGGCCGGAATGAATGCGAATTTTAACCTTGCCAATGCGGGTGAGAAACAATTGATTGCCGGCTTGTATTACCGTTATAATGATGCATTTATTCCCATGCTGGGGTTTGAGATTAAAAATATCCGCTTTACATTCAGTTATGATGTTACCAGCTCCGGGATGAGTAAGTATAATAATTACCGGGGAGCCACGGAGTATAATATCATTAAAAACGGATTTTACCCCGAGAATACCGACCGACAGGTGCTTTGCCCTAAATTCTGATTTTTTTATCAATTCAGTTGCGCGAGTTTCCCGAATTTTGCCTCTGATCATTCAAGTATGAGCATACCTATCACCGGCAATACTTCCATAGCACATCATTTTCTTGAGAAATTTGAAAATATAGTTGGAAAAGAGTTTGTTCTTTCCTCTGCAGAAATGGTAGCGGATTACGGGAGTGATCAAACTGAGAATCTGCATTTTCCTCCCGATGTGGTGATTCGCCCGCGAACGGTTCATGAAATTTCGGAAATAATGAAAATCTGCTTTGCCCATAAAATTCCGGTTACCCCAAGAGGCGCTGGTACCGGGTTAAGCGGAGGTGCCTTACCCCAGTTTGGAGGTGTGTTAATCAGCTTTGAAAGGATGAATACCATTCTTGCAATAGATGAAGAGAATTTGCAGGTTACTACCGAGCCTGGTGTAATAACTGAGGTATTGCAGGATACGGTTAAAGCAAAGGGGCTTTTTTACCCGCCCGACCCAAACAGCCGGGGAACCTGCTTTATTGGAGGAAATATTGCCGAAAACAGCGGAGGCCCCAAAGCCCTTAAATACGGTGTGGTTAAGGATTATGTGCTCAACCTGGAGGTAGTATTACCCAATGGTGATATTATTTGGACGGGTGCCAATGTTTTGAAGAACGCAACCGGGTATAACCTCACCCAACTATTTGTGGGCAGCGAAGGCACCCTCGGGCTGGTTACAAAAATTGTGTTGAAATTAATCCCGCTTCCAAAATACGATTTATTGATGCTCGCTCCATTCCATAAACTGGAGAATGCAGGCGCTGCTGTGAGCGCCATTTTTAAGGCAGGGTTTACTCCCAGCGCATTGGAGTTAATGGAAATTGATTCTTTAAAAATCGTGAGCCGTTTTGTTGACAGCCATGCAGTGGAAGTGAATGATGGCACAGAAGCCCACCTTATAATTGAACTGGATGGAAACCATTTGGAAACCCTGATGGAAGAAATGACTTCCATTGCAGAACTTTTAACAGCATTCGATTGCGGTGAATTGTTGTTTGCCGATGATGCGCAACAAAAAGAAGCTTTATGGAAATTACGGCGAAGAGTAGCCGAAGCGGTTAAGCTGGATGGGTATAGCATCGAAGAAGATACCGTAGTACCCAGAGCACAACTACCCGCACTCATCCGGGGCGTGCGGGAACTGGGCGAAAAATTTTCATTTAAAGCGGTATTCTACGGCCATGCGGGAGACGGGAATTTGCATATCCGGATAAAGAAAGCCGGTTGTCAATACAGCCTTAATAATCCCGAAGTTATCCCCGCCCTCACCGCATTATTCGAATTGGTAAAATCGTTAGGCGGAACCATCAGCGCCGAACACGGAATAGGGCTAATCCAAAAGGAATATATGCACCTGGTATTTACAGAAACGGAATTAGAGCTTATGCGGGGCATTAAAAGATTATTTGATCCCTATAATATCCTGAACGCCGGAAAAATATTTGACTAATCGTATTATTATGAAAAAATTATTGTGGCTGGTATTTCTTTTTTCCAGCGTTACACTCCAGGCCCAAAATTCAAATGAAGATGATTCCCGGCCGGGGGGCTTTAAAAAGGAAAACCTGTTTACCGGCGGTGGCCTTCAGTTGTCTTTTGCAAACAGCACTTTTGTGGGTGGCATCAGTCCCGTATTTGGTTATAGCATTAATAAATGGGTGGATGCAGGCATTGTAGCCAACTTTACTTATGCTTCAAATAACCATGTAATTTATGAAGATCAAAGTGGAAATTATTATTATACCGACGACAGACTGAAGGAAATAATTTATGGCCCGGGTGCATTTGTAAAGGTATATCCACTCAAATTTTTATTTGTTCACGCTCAGGGCGAAATGAACTTCATCTCACAAAAGTTAGACCCGGTGAACGGGCCCGTGCAAAGAGAGACCCATTCTGTTCCCAGTTTGCTGGTGGGTGCCGGTTATGCTGGTGGTCGGGAAGGTGTGGGAAATTTTTTCTATCATATTTCCCTTTCGTTCGATGTACTCCGGCGCCCCAACTCGCCTTATGTGGAAACCCTTTCCAGTGGCCGGGTGAACGCACTCCCCATCATCAGGGCCGGAATTCAGGTGCCGCTATTTAGTGGTAAGCGGCTATTAAATTCATTATAACCAGGGAATAATTTCTTCGGGTGAAGACAGGATAGAAACCCTGGCCAGGCTTGTGCCGTACAAAAAACCGTCTGCTTCCATTTTTTTAAAATGTTGGATGAGGTGTTGATAGTATCCATCGCTGTTTAAAATAAAAATCGGCTTATCCTGGATTTTCAACTGGTTCCAGGTTAACAGCTCAAACATCTCATCGAGGGTTCCAAAACCACCCGGTAAAACAAGCGCTGCATCGCAGCTTTGATAAAACAACTTTTTCCTTTCATGCAAATTATCTACCACCCGGAATTCGGTAAGCAAATGGTTGGGTTTGTCGCCATCTAAAAGCAACTTTGGAATTATTCCAACCACTTCTCCTTTAGAAAGCAGGGCAGCCTCTGCCAGTTTCCACATCAGCCCTTTGTTTTCTCCTCCGTAAATCAACCGTATTTTCTTCGTTGCCAGAATGACGCCAATTTGTGCAGCATGTTTTTCGTATAGGGGATTGTTGCCCGATTTACTACCGCAAAAAACAGCCACTGCCGATATGCTCATATTGGATGAATTTGATAGCAATGTTCCAAACTTTTTTCCTGATTCAATCTTATTTTTACAACAAACCCATTATATGTCCCCCCAAATGCTCCTTGCTTTTGTATTAGGCTACTTTATTTTACTTTTTATTGTTGCCTGGTATAGCAGCCGGAATGCGAACAATGAATCCTTTTTCATTGGTAACCGGAATTCTAACTGGAAGCTGGTTGCGTTTGGTATGATTGGCACTTCCCTCAGCGGGGTAACTTTTGTAAGTGTACCGGGAAATGTAGGCAACTTGAGTAGCGCCGGCGCCGTTCCCAACGCATTCGGATATTTTCAGGTGGTTATCGGGTATTTCCTCGGATATATCGCAGTAGCTTTTATTTTGCTTCCGTTATATTACCGGCTAAACCTCACTTCCATTTACAATTATCTCGATCATCGTTTTGGTAACTGGGCGTATAAAACAGGCGCATCATTTTTTATCCTATCACGCACTGTGGGCGCTACGGCGAGGCTTTACCTGGTGGTACACATCCTCCACATCTTCATCCTTTCTCAAATGCATATTCCTTTTTGGGTTTCTGTACTGGTAGTCCTTATTATGATCCTGCTCTATACCTTTAAAGGAGGGGTGAAAACCATTGTGTATACCGATACGCTGCAAACTTTCTTAATGATCCTCGGGTTGATTGTTTTTGTATGGTATATCCTTTCCAACCTCCATTTTGGTATTGGTGATGCCATCAATGCAATGGAATCAAAAAAACTTACCCAATTTTTTAATACGGATGTTAACAGTAAGTCTTTCTTCCTTAAACATATCATTGGAGGCGCATTTATTACTATCGGGATGACGGGCCTCGACCAGGAGATGATGCAAAAAAATATCAGTGTAAGAACGCTGGGCGATTCGCAAAAGAACATGATGACCTTTAGCGTAATCATGGTTATCGTAAACCTGATTTTTCTCCTGCTTGGAGGTCTGTTGTATATCTATGCTTATAATCACGGTGCATCTTTTGGAACCCAAAATGCTGTGTTTGGATTTTATCATAGCCAGCTCAACATTACCGGCGACGACCTGTTCCCATCGGTGGCATTAGGGCTATTCGAACCCATCCCTTCCGTAATGAGTGTGATATTTCTAATTGGATTGATTTCGGCCCTTTTTCCTTCTGCCGACGGAGCCCTTACCGCACTTACCTCCTCTTTTTGTATTGATATTTTGGGAATTAAGAAAATGAAGGATGCCTCCGAACAACGGAAAAAGAAAATCAGGCTTACCGTGCACCTGTGTATGACCTTGGTATTTTTTATTTGCATATTGATTTTTCGGGAGATTAACAGCCGTTCCATCATTGATAAAATTCTGGAACTGGCAGGCTATACCTATGGCCCGTTACTTGGACTTTTTGGATTTGGAATATTAACCCGGCGGAATCTTCCAAATACCTGGCTCATTGCCATGGTGGCAGTGGTTAGCCCCATTTTGTGTTACCTGTTGCAAATCAATGCCCCGAATATATTAGGAGGATATCAAATCGGGATTGAAGTTTTGCTAATTAATGGTATTCTTACTTTCCTCGGATTGCTTGCTATCTCAAACCCTTCCCAAAAACCTGAAGTTTATGCAGTTAGTAAATGATATAGCAGAGGCGTATGCTGCCAGATACAGCAGCCCCAATGATAAACTTCTCCAGGAAAACGAACAGTTTACCCTTCATAACCATCCACATGCAAACATGCACAGCGGGGCGGTACAGGGGAAATTCCTGGAAATGATTTCCCGTATGATTACGCCGCATAAAATTCTTGAAATTGGCACTTTTACCGGTTTCAGTGCCCTTTGTCTCGCCAAGGGGTTGCCGCCTGGCGGATGGATTGATACCATTGAAATCAGGGAACAGGATGCGGCCACGGCACGGGGGTATTTTAACCGGAGCGCCAATAAAGACCAGATCCGGCTACATGTAGGTGATGCGAAAGAAATAATTCCTTCTCTTGAACCCGGATGGGACCTCGTCTTCATAGACGCTGATAAGGTTAGCTATATTGAATATTACGAGTTATCTTTACAACGGATTGAGCCGGGAGGTTGGATTTTGGCTGATAATGTCTTGTTTCACGGGCAGGTATTGGAAAATCCACTACCGGGTAAGAATCCAAAAGCCATTCAGGCGTTTAACGATTATGTAGCTGCAGATCAACGGGTTGAGCAGGTAATGGTAACGCTTCGGGATGGTATTATGCTGATTCGAAAAAAATAGATTCTCTTCATCGGAAAAAGATGAAGAGGAAGACTTTTAAAGAAATATCCCCATGAAAAAGGCAGCAATTTTTTGCTTTTCGATGTTGGTATGCACTTCGGCTTTGTTTGCACAAATGACCGTAGAGGATTATATCGCCGCTTATAAAAGCCTGGCTATAAATGAGATGAAAGAGTCGGGGATTCCGGCTTCCATCACCCTGGCCCAAGGCATCCTTGAAACCGAAAATGGCAATAGTATTCTCGTTAAGAAATCGAATAACCATTTTGGGATAAAATGTAAAAGTACCTGGACAGGGCCATCGGTTTCGCACGATGATGATGCACCCGGTGAATGTTTCAGGGTTTATAATTCGGCCGCCGACAGTTATCGCGATCATTCTAATTTTTTAAGGGGAAGCACCCGCTATGCATCCCTTTTTAAACTTTCACCTAACGATTACAAAGGCTGGGCTTATGGCCTAAAGAAAGCAGGGTATGCTACCAATCCGAAATATCCGGATATCCTCATTCGAAATATTGAAAAATATAATTTGCAGCAATACGATACCAATGTTGATGGAAGTCCGGTGGTTGATGTGGCTAAACAGGAGGAATTGAATAGCGAACCTGTGGAAGAAATTATTAAGCCGGTGAAATACACCGAAATGAACATGAATGAAAACCTGGCATCTATTAAGGCAGGAAAGACCTTATTTAACGGGTTGAAAGCTATTTTTGTTCCTGCCGGTACTTCCTTACTTGCCATTGCCAGTGAATACGGAATAGCTTTGTCGGATTTGTTGGATTTTAATGATCTTCAAAAAGACGGGTTGTTGCATGACGAGCAATGGATTTTCCTTCAAAGAAAAAATAAGGAGGGCAACCGCGATCATTATATCACAGCGGGAAACGAATCCCTGTATTGGATATCCCAGGTAAATGCCATCCAGCTCGCTTCCCTGATGAAGTTCAACAACCTGCCGGGTACTGCCGTTTTAAAACCCGGAAGCCGGGTGTGGCTTCGCGGAGGACACATGGCAGCTCCCACTCCGGTAAAGGCTAAAGCAAAGGATAAGATATCGTACCACCAGGTAAAACAAAAAGAAGGGCTTTACGCTATTGCCCGCCAGTATAATGTTTCTGTGCAGCAATTAAAGGCATGGAATAATCTTATTTCAGATGACTTGCAAATTGGCCAGGAACTGATTATATCAAAATAATTAAATATGCCCTCTATCCAGGTAAATGGGAAAACTTTTATTCCATATCTCACCCAGGAAAATATTGCTGCCGAAATTGCAAAAATGGGGGCTGCCCTCAATCGGGATTTTGCCGGGAAGCGCCCCTTGTTTATTGCCATCCTGAATGGTTCGTTTATGTTTGCCAGCGACCTGTTTAAAGAATTAAATATGGAGGCTGAAATTTGCTTTATTAAACTGGCTTCCTACAAGGGCACGAAAAGTACGGGAAATGTAATCACCTCCATTGGCCTCGATCAGTCGCTTCGGGGACGCCACGTCATTGTGTTGGAAGATATAGTGGATACCGGAAAAACGTTAAGCGAATTTATGCCTCAATTGCAGGACCAGCAGCCCGCTTCTCTTCACATTGCCGCATTACTGCACAAACCGGAGGCTACGGTTTATCCACTTAAAATTGATTATCTCGGGTTTAGCGTACCGAATAAGTTTTTGTTGGGATATGGCTTGGATTTTGACGGGTTGGCCAGGAACCTGAAAGAAATTTATCAATTGGATGAGAAAGAATAAAGGAGTATGCCGCAAACCAGATAATTCGGCGATTGAGAAAATTAATAATATACACATTTCTTTCCCTCCTGTGCCTAACGGTTCAGGCTCAATACTATTTACGCGGCGAAATTAAAGACGAGAAAAATTTCTCGTTACAAAATGCCCGCATTTTTGTGTATTCGGCAAAAGCCTATTTTTATTCAGGTACCTACGGGGGGTTTGGTATCACCTTGCCCAACCTATATGATACTATTACCGTATCGTTGGATGGGTATGAACCACTCACCATCAAAGTGAAAGCCGATGTTTGGCAAACTATTATTCTGAAAATTTCCAACTCTAATCTTAGTAAAAACAGACCGAGATTTATTTCAGAAACGAAGGACCTGAGCCGTTCGGCCCGGTTTAACCTCATTGCCAGCGACGAAACCTATTTTCAACTGATAGAAAATAATTTTGTAGATGCTAAGAAATACCCAAATACCGGGTATGGGCTGAATGTAAATAAGGCGTCTTATAGTAATGTGCGTCGTTTCCTGAACCAGGGGAGTGAAGTGCCACCTGATGCAGTGCGGGTGGAGGAAATTATCAACTATTTTAATCTGGGATATGAGCCCCCGGATAGCCAGCAGTCTTTTAAGATATCTTCCAAAATAACGGATTGCCCCTGGAATCCCAAAGAACAGCTATTGCTCATTAACGTTAGTGCAAAGAAAATTCCACTCGATAACATCCCGCATGGGAATTTTGTTTTCCTGATTGATGTATCCGGAAGTATGGATATGCCCAACCGGCTTCCCTTATTGCAAACTGCCTTTAAGATGTTCGTGAATAACCTCCGGGCCGTGGATACAGTGTCGATTGTAACTTATGGTGGCACGGTAGGTATATGGATGCAGCCTACATCCGGTGCGAATAAAGAAAAAATTAATAAAGCAATTGATTCACTGGTTGCAGCGGGCGATACACCCGGAGAATCGGCAATCCGGGCTGCCTACAAACTGGCCCAAAGCACCTATATCAAAAACGGGAACAACCGGGTGATCCTGGCAACGGATGGAGATTTTAATGTGGGTGAAACGACCGAAAAGGCGTTGGATGAACTCATCACCAAGCAACGGCAAAGCGGAGTGTACCTAACCTGCCTGGGGGTGGGAATGGGAAATTTTAAGGATTCCAAATTGCAGGTTTTAGCGAAGAAGGGAAATGGAAATTATGCCTATCTCGATGATACCCGGGAAGCGGAGAAAGTGTTGGTTAAGGAATTAACACAAACGCTTTATGCCGTAGGCGATGATGTATTGATGAATGTAACCTTCGATCCATCCCTGGTGAAAGAATACCGGCTGATCGGGTTTGATAATAAAAAGGAAACCGTATCCGACACGGCCAGCATTTTGGAAGGAGGGGAGGTGGGCAGCGGCGATAATACCATTGCCATTTTTGAAATTATACCCAACGAAAATTCAATGCTGGAAAATCAAAATGTTGACCTCTGCCCCGCCTATCTTACCCTTAGTTACAGCAATCCCGGCGATACGGTAAAACGGTATATTTCGCATGAGGTTACACAAAATTACCAGCCACTGGCTCAAATTAGCCAGCCTTACCGGTTTGCCATTGCAGCCACTATGTTTGGTTTAAAACTTAAGCAGTCGCAGTATTTCCCAAAGGACTTCGGATTTGAAACTATAAAGTCGTTTGCCGAACTGGCCGCCGATAAAAACCTGTACCTGGAACAGGAATTCCTTGGCCTTATCAACAAGGCAATGGATATTTATGATGTAAAGAAAAAGCGGCGGTTTAAACGCAAAAAGGATTAATTCATCTTTTGGTGTCAGGTGAACATTTCACGTACTTTATCAAAAAATGATTTCTCATTTTTTTCTGGCTTCGGTTCAAAATTTTCAGAAGCATGCATCTTCTCAAGCATTTCTTTTTCATCGCTGGAAACGTGCTGGGGAGTCCAGATATTGACATGGATTAACTGGTCGCCTTTATCGTAACTATTTACGTGCGGGAACCCCTTTCCTTTGAGGCGGAAGATTTTGCCACTTTGGGTGCCGGCAGGGATTTTAATTTTTGCCCTGCCATCGATGGTAGGTACTTCAACTTGTATTCCAAAAACTGCATCGGGGAATGATATGTATAATTCGAAGGCAACATTCAATCCATCTCTTTGCAATTGCGGGTGTGCTTCTTCTTCAATAAGCACAATCAAATCTCCGGGTTGGCCGCCCCTTTCGCCGGCATTGCCTTTTCCGTTGATGCTGAGCTGCATTCCTTCCTGCACGCCGGCGGGGATATCGATTGAAATGGTTTCTTCGCCATAAGCACGGCCTTCGCCTTTGCAGGTATTACATTTAGCCGTTACCGTTGTTCCTTCTCCATTGCAGGCCGGGCAGGTAGTTACAGTTTGCATTTGCCCCAGGAAGGTGTTTTGTACTCTTCTTACCTGGCCACTTCCCTGGCAGGTGCTGCAGGTTTGTACGCTGTTTTTATCTTTTGCGCCACTTCCCTGGCAGGTATTGCAGGATACATATTTCTTTACCTTAATGGTTTTATGGGCACCTTTGGCAATTTCTTCAAAATTCAATTTTAGCTTAACCCGCAGGTTGGTCCCGCGCGAGCCTCTTCTGGGTCCGCCTCTCCTGCTTCCGCCGCCAAAGAAGCTGCCAAATCCTTCATCGCCAAAAATATCTCCAAACTGACTGAAGATATCGTCCATATTCATGCCATGGCCACCTCCAAAACCTCCCCGGCCGCCACTAAATGCATTATGGCCAAATCGGTCGTACTGCGTCTTTTTATCCGCATCGCCCAGGATTTCATAGGCCTCGGCGGCTTCTTTAAATTTTTCTTCGGCAGCTTTGTCACCCGGATTCCTGTCGGGATGGTATTGCATCGCTACTTTTCGATACGCTTTTTTTATTTCTTCGTGGGAAGCAGCTTTGGTAATCCCCAGGATCTCGTAATAATCTCTTTTCATATCAGGAAAGGAATTGGGGTTATTTTCCAACTACCACTTTAGCGAAACGGATCAGTTTATCATTTAAAAAATATCCTTTCATCACTTCATCCACAACTTTTCCTTTCATTTCGGTACCCGCCGGGATTTCTGAAATGGCTTCATGTTTTTCCACATCAAAATCCTGGCCGATGCTTTCCAGGGGTTTTAATCCTTTTTGTTGCAATACGCTGTTCAGTTTTTGAAAGACCAGGGCAGAACCATCTCTTACAATTTGAATGTCATCGGTTTTTTTCATTTGGGCTTCGGCCCTTTCCATATCATCCAACACATCGAGGAGCGATAAGATGGTATTTTTGGCCGCCACCTGTTCCAGTTCAAGCCTTTCCCTTGCAGTCCTTTTGCGGAAGTTATCGAACTCGGCGGTTAAACGGATATACTTGTCCTTCTGTTCTTTTATTTCCGATTCCAGTTTTTCAATCAGGGAAATATCCGATTCCTCCTGGTTCGATAATTTAACGGATCCCGGTATTTCAGAATCCGCATTAATATTCAACTCATCATTTACATCAAATGTTTCCTTCTCAGTCATATTACGATCTTTCATATTACTTTTCAATAAAATAGATGCAAAGGTAAGGCAGTCAAACATACTGCCAATGCAGAATGAACAGCCAAATTGACACAGAAACTAATTATTTGGTAACCTGGAACTTTCCGGATTCAATCACAGCGCCATTTTGGTCGCGAATCTGGAAAACAAACAAACCCCTAACAAAATCGGAGAGATTAATATTTATACTGGGGGGAGTATTCTTTAATTCATACACTTTTTTGCCCATGAAATTAAAGATCATAAGCGAGTAATTCTTATTGTAATTCCGTTGGAAATCGAAATTGATTACCGAGGTAGCAGGGTTAGGATAATACTTCACCAGCTTCTGTGGTTGATCGGAACGGGATTGTGCCACAGCGCCAAAACTAAGTCCTAAAAATAAAGCCAGTATGTAGAATTTATATTTCAATCAAAGTAAAACTAATGTTATTTTCTTAAATATTTAAAATTGTACCCATTTATTTTGGATTCAACGGTAATTATTAAAATTATATTAACGGTGCAGGTAATCGGCAAATCTTATTGGTTTTCAATCTGATAAAAGTGGAAACCCCGCTTCTTACACGGGGCTTCCTGTTATCCAAACAATCCATAAAACAAAAAAGGTTTCAGAGGTTAGCAACAGCGAGACAACGGATTGTGGATTTAGAACCGGGGACAACGTATAGCTTCTTTTGTTGTGTTGTACCGGTCGAAGAATTTTTGATAGGTTAATGATACTTCAAATCCTCCCCGGCCCGTGCTGGCCGTTCTGAGGGGTGATATATTGGCATCGTAACTAAACGCAAGTGCAACTGACCTGGCCTGTAATTTGGCCACGGGGATGAGGGCGTCTTTCCATCGCAGATAGGCTCCCGTATGGAAAGCGTATTGTGGGTTTTCTCCATTGCCGAATTTCCAGGTGTAGAGGGCGCCGGCAACGGTTTCAGTATAAGGCCCCTGTTTGCTGTAATCGGCCTGGATTGTAAAATATGAAAGGTCGGTAATACTCATCCTGATTCCGGCAGAACCCACAATTTTAGGGGTGCCTTCCACCGAATTATCAGTATAGAATGAGAGTTTTTTGGGTTTATTAAAATGCTGATAGGAGAGGCCGACAAAATAATTATTATCGGGATTTTCGCCAATCTGTGAATTGTAACTCATTCCCACTCCCACATCAAAGTAGGAATAATTACCGGAGGTGAAATATTCTCCGTTGGAAAGGTTCTCATTGTAATGTACCCCGTCAAACTGGCTGTTGGTGGTCATCTTGCTTCTGTCGATGCTGCGCTGAACCCACCCGCCAATAAAACCTAATGAAAGGTAGCTGTTCTTATCATCGCTCAGCGATTTGTGGTAATTGATTGTTGGCAGGATATGCGTTGCCGTTAGAGCTACGGTCCCGGCCTTGTCGTAAAGGAACTGGGCGCCAAGGGTCAGGTAATCGTTGGCTTTGCCAATGGGCAGTTTTACTTCTCCATCCAGGGAGCCGGTGCGGTAAGGAACGGTAACGCTGTTCCATTGGGTCCGGTAAACCGATTGGATCCGGATATCACCCTGGAATAAGCCGGCAAGTGCAGGATTACGGAGCAGGGGAGTTTCGAATATTTGAGAAAAATGAATGTCTTGCGATTTTACCTGCTGGCCGCATATAAGAATGCTTAAGGCTATGCAGAGTCTTATGGTTTTTTTCATGGTTTGGACAGGCACTTGGTGTTAGTAATAAACGAAAGGTTAGTATGGTTTAGTATTAAATTTTGAGGTTTTAAAATTGCCGGCGATAGGAATACCGCCGGCTTTTTTCCTATTTGATTAGAGCTATATTGCCTTTGTAAGTAAGTACCGAGTTGTTGTCGCAGGTGATTTCAATTACATACACAAACACATCCGGATTCAATTTTTGCCCTTTGAAGGTTCCATCCCATCCTTTGTTTGCGTCGTTTGGTCTGATGCCCGATTGGGCATATACCATTTCACCCCAACGGTTAAATATTTTTATGTTTTTAATATTAAATAATCCGGTTCCGCGCACATAGAATATATCATTCGATCCATCGGCATTGGGAGAGAAGGTATTCGGAATAAACACATTGGCTCCATTGCATATTACGTACACGGTGCGGCTGCTCCGTGCGGTACATCCTCCAGCGTTGGCCACATCAATGGTATAGGTAGTGGTTTCCCTTGGCCTAACGGTAATGGATGGCCAGTCGCTCCGGAATTGGCCGCCGGTAGGACTCCAGGTGGCGGAGGTTACATCATTGGATATTTGCGGTATAAGATCAATCGATTGCCCCACATTGATGGTGGCATCAGGTCCGGCATTCACCGTTGGTATATTGAATACCCGTACCGGAATGTGTGCGGTATCTTTAAAGCAACCTACATCATCTGAACCAATTACCTGGTAGTTGATGGTAGCGAGTGGCCGGGCCGCTACTTCGTTTCCGGTGGTGCTGCTAAGCCCATCTGCCGGCCACCACTGGTAGCTGCTGGCACCCGATGCGCTTAGGGCAATCGCATTGCCGCGGCAAATGCTGTCGCCGGGGCTAACGGTAATGTGTATTGGGTAAGCCACCTTAACTTTTATGGTATCACTGGCGCTACAGCCATGGATGGTGGTTCCTTTTACAATGTAATCCGTTTCATTGGAAGGGTTTGCCAGGGGAGAAGCACAATCAACGCAACTGAGCCCTAAAGATGGCGTCCATGCGTAACTGTCAGCTCCGGTTGCCTGCAATATTTTTCCTGTACCAAAGCAGGAGGTGATATCGGCACCTGCCTGTACATTGGGTATTGGATAGGCTTCAATTTGCGTTTGAACGGTATCGCTGCAGCCCAGGCTGTTGGTTACTACTAAGTTTATGTTATAGGTGCCGGCAGATTGATACAGCACGGCTGCTGGGTTTTGAGTGAGGTTTGTTTGCCCGTTTCCAAAGTTCCAATTCCAGTTTATGGCGGAGGTATCAGCCACCTGGAGGGATCCTGTAAACGTAATGGATACGGGGGTACAACCGTTGTTTGATTTGGTAATAACGCCTCTGGGTGTTCCTACAATTTTTAGGGGTGATCCTGCAAAGGCGGTATCCCGGCAACCATGTTGGGTGGTAACCACCAGGGTAGGGTTATATATGCCATGATTGGCATAATAGTGTGTTGTGTCAGAAGCAGTGGAAGTAGCTCCATCCCCAAAATTCCAGAGGTAACCGGTAATTACATCATTGGATGTGGTATGGTTAGTGAATACAACAGTCCCGGAATCGCAAACTACTGGGGGGTTGAAGGACATATCGGCGGTTACGCCATATACCTTAATCGTATCGGTGCCCTGGATGGCCACCGTACATCCGGTATTATCAATCAACAACATTTTGGGTACATAAAATCCCGGTGTCGTGTAGCTGTGTGAAACAATGGAATCGGTGGTGGCTAAAGTAGATCCATCGTTAAAATCCCACACAAAAGAAAGTCTTCCCTGGGTGGTACCGGTAAACTGTACCTGCATAGGGGTACAACCTACCAGCGGGTTGTAGGTAAAATAACCATAGGGGCCACGAACCAGGATCCGCTGTGTTTTTACTGAGGTACAACCACCGGGGCCGGTAACCGTAAGTTTTGCAAAATATTCTCCGGGAATATCATAAAAATGGGATGGGGTGGGCAGGTTCGAGGTTGATCCATCTCCAAAATCCCAGGAGTAACTGGTATAGTTAGACGAAGTATTGGTGAAGGTTACAATCAATGGAGGGCAGGTTCCTACGGAATCACTTACCGTGAAGTTAGCCACCGGCGATGCAATGGTTATGTAAGCCGGTTTGGTAATAGAATCAGAACAGCCGAATTGATCGAACACCACCAGCTTAACTGAATAAATACCATCTGCACTGTATGTGTAAACAGGAGATTGGGAATGATTGGTTATGGAACCGTCTCCAAAACTCCAGTTATAAGTAAGGTTGTTACCCGTGGAGCTGTTAATGAACCGGATATTCTTTCCGGGGCAGGATAGGGTATCGGGAGAATAGAATTGAGCAACAGGCCTCGAAACCGTGATGGCATTGGTAGTTGCAATACTGTCGGTGCAACCTACAGCATCGGTAACCGTTAGGGATACGGTATAAGCGCCGCCTGTATTGTAGTGGTGTACAAAAGGCCCGGTGGTATAGGTCTGCGTATTACCATCCCCATAATTCCATATCCAGGAAGTAATAGGATGCGTTCCATCACTATGGGACGTATCCGTAAAGTTTACGTTTGCCATCAGGCAGGAGGTGGTTGGCGATACCGTGAATCCCGCTGTGGGGCCATTCACCGTAATGTATTGTGGTTTTAATACCGTATCAAGGCAACCGTTGCGGTCAATTAAGATCATCCGTACATCATAAACTCCACTCTGGGAATAAGCATGGGATTTATTGATTCCGTTACCGCCTGTACCATCGCCAAAGGTCCAGTTATATGAGGTGACATTTCCGGGGATGGTATTAATTACAGAGAAAATTACGGGTGTATTTCGGCAAACGGTGGTTTGCGAAGCCGAGATATCCGGAGTTTCATTGATTATTCGAACCGTTTCATGAGCCTCATAGCTACAACCGGTAATCAGGTTAGTAACAGTGAGGGTTACGTTATAAGTTCCGCTTCCCGGGAATGTGTGAACGGGGTTTACATCCGAAGAAGTGGTTCCGTCTCCAAAATCCCAGGCCCAGGTATCTGCGCCTACCGAATGGTCTGTAAAGGTCCTTACTAACGGTGTGGCACAACTGAAGGAGGAAGTGAAAACGGCTATGGGTGGATTGATATGAACGTAGTTTGGCTTTTCAAGGGTGTCCGAACATCCGTTATTCCAAACAATGAGGGAAACATGAAAGTATCCGGTATCGGCATAGGTATGGATGGGGTTTTGTATGGTAGAAGAATATCCGTCACCAAAATCCCATAGCCAGCGGTCAACCGGCGCCAGGGTAGTATCAAAAAAATTTACAGGTACATAGGCGCAGGTGCTTAACGGGTTGGCGTTGAAACCGGTAATGGGTTTGTTACCAGCTTTAATACCGTTCGTAACGATCACCGTATCGGTACAGCCGGATGCTGTAGTAACGATTAGTTTAATATCGTAGGTACCCTGGGCAAAAATATGGGTGGGGTTGGCGTCTGTGGAGGTGCTACCGTCTCCGAAATCCCAGAAATAGCTGGTAACCGGCTCCGGACTGCTGGTATTTGAATTGAATGTCCATTCAAATGGAGCACAACCTTCCTGAGGCAGTTGGGTAATATTGGTAACCGGGCGTTGAATTCTAATAAAATTATTTTTTGTGGTATTATTAGAACAGCCCTGGTTGTTGAATGCCACCAGCCTTACATTGAAATTTCCAAAACTGGTGTAAGTGTGAACCGGATTTATATCTGTTGAGGTGGTGCCATCGCCAAAATACCAGGTATAGGTATCAGCACCGGTACTGGTATTCGTAAAATGAACGGTAAATGGCGTGTTGCAAGCAACGGTATCGGATGTTGAGAAATTTACCGTTGGACTTGGAGTAATTACAATTTGTTTTTCAACAGAATCGATGCATGCGCCAAAATTGTTGATGAGTTTAACGGTATAGGTTCCTGCTACCAGGAAGGTTTTTGAAGGGTTAATATTAGTGGATGTAGTGCCATCTCCAAAATCCCAAAATGCCGTACCCGGGGTTGGAGTAGAGTTGTTTACAAAATTTATACTGGTTGCCCTGCAGGCCGAATCGGGAGCGGTAAAATCGGAATGAATGGCACCAATCGAAACGGCATTGGGATGAAAGGCCGTATCGGAGCATCCGTTTGTATTGGTCACAATCAGGGTAACTGGGTAATTGCCGGTATTGGTATAGATATGACTTGGATTTTCTTCGGAAGAGGTTCCTCCATCGCCAAAATTCCATTGATAAGTCAGGTTGCCAGTACCCTGCGAGGTGTTTTGAAAATTGATAGTGGAAGGAGCATTGCATCCGGTTTGAGAACTATTGGTAAAATTGGCGTCTACACCGGGTGCAACTGTAATATATTGAGATTTGGTAATACTCTTAAAGCATCCATGAGAATTGGTAGCCACCAGCGAAACATTGAAATTGCCTGAAGTGGTATAAATATGTGAAGGGTTTTGCGTGGTATCAAATGTTCCATCTCCAAAATCCCACTGCCAGGAACTCACTGTGCCGCTAATCGGATTTGAAAGATCGGAAAACTGTACGGTTAACGGAAAGCACCCGCTGGTTGGCGTGGCACTGAAATTTATTACCGGTTGGTCGTATATGTGAATATAAGCAATGCGTACTACCGAATCGGCGCCCTGGCTATTACTCACAACCAGTTTTATTGAATACTGCCCGGGTGTAAAATAGGTTACCGATGGATTTTGCAGGAAGGATATCGTACCATTCCCCAGATCCCATCTCCATTGAGTGGGGTTTCCGGTGGAGGCATCAGTGAAATGTACCACCAAAGGAGCACATCCTTCTGTGGGGGTAGCAGTGAAATCGGCATGAATCTGGGATTTACCAAATAAAGCGATCAGGACAAGGCAAAAGACTAATAGGCCTGTTTTTTTCAGGTTTAAGGTAGTCATAGGAAATTGTTTTATAGCTCTGGTTTAGCCAATGAATTGGACATTGGTTCTCTATAAAACTTTCTTTTTGATGATTTATTGCCCTGGCTGAAAGAAATTTCAAAGCCTTTCCATGTGGAGAACGAGGGGCGTTGTATTGCCCCAGGGGGCCAGTTCCATTACCGGGAGTGCCTTTTTGGTAAATCGCCAGCTTCGGTTTAAAAAGAAAAAGGATTGTGGGGTAAAAGGCTGGGTAATAGTAATCGTGAGTTTGCTGAAATCTTCATTGGTACTCCAGGTGCCGGTATAGGTACTGTCGTTCCTTTTGGCCGTCATGGGGCCATCGTAATTGGTTGTTTTCAGGAGCCTGAATACATATCCTGTATAATTTGAGGTAAGGTCGCTGCCATTATCGGTAGCCAGCTTAACTTTAAAATCCCGATTGAGGATATTGGTATCGAAATATTGCTGGAGGATATCCTGGCTTATTTCATCCTGTTTTTTTTTGCAGCGGGTGAGGGTACTAAAAATAACCAATAT
>CAZYKA010000019.1:27804-56775 GCA_964647915.1 uncultured Ferruginibacter sp.
TTATTTCATCCTGTTTTTTTTTGCAGCGGGTGAGGGTACTAAAAATAACCAATATTAGTAGCGAGGAGAGGCAGGTTTTTGTAAGGGTTTTTAGCACGGGCTGGTTTATTTAGGTGCTAATATCTATTTTTTTCATTAGATTTCCTTCGTCAATTTTTATAAATGAAAGTAACGAAAAAATAAAAGTATTATTGTTCATTGCGGTTTTAGAAACAGCCTCTTTCTGAGGGTGAAACATGCACCTACTCCTCTGGTTAACTCCAGCATTATAATGGGTTATCACAGGGCTTTCAAATTGACGAATAAGCTGGGAATTTTGTACTTTCAGTTTATATAATGAAACTCTTTCTGCAACGAATATTTTTTTTTCTTTTTTTGGTTACAACTTCTGTAACAGGGCAGGATATAAAGCATTATAATAATTTTAATTTCCGGGTTAATGAGGGGATGCTCCAATCTACCATCAGGGATATCGCCTTCGACCTTAATAATTTTGGCTGGATATCCTACCCGAATGGAATCCAAAAGTTTGATGGCATTCGGTTTACGAGTGTTCCCATTCAACCCGGGTTGCCGGATGATAAGTGGGTTTATTTTCAACAATTACCTTCCGGCGATTTGCTCATCAGTCATATTTATGGGGTTTCTCTCTACCATGTTTCCAATAATAGTTTCAGGATGGTGATCCGATGGGCAAAACCGCTGACCGATCCCTTTAGTTTTTTGGGGTATGATGATGGAATGATTTATCTATTTGGGGAAAAAAATGAAGTTTTAGGGTTCAATAGAGATTTTAAACTTGTAATAAGAAAATGTATTACTCCAGGAGATCCATTAGGGGAAAAAGTAATTTTCTCCAATCGAAACTCGTTTGTGGATCATTGTTTTATTGGCTCTTATCAAAATCGATTGTACAAATGGAGATTACGTGATTTGGGGGTTGAATCTGTATCAATAAATTTGGGGGATCATTATTTGTATTATTTGAATATAGATAAACAAGGCAATGGCATTTATCTCACACAGCATGCGGACAGTATTAATATTTTTAAATACGATTTTGGTTTACAGCAGCCCCGTTTCCTATTTTCTTTGAAACAAAGGTGGATACCTACCTTACGAATAAATCTTTATTACTGGAAAGAAAAGTTATTGCTTGGATTTGAAGATAGGGTGTTTGAATTAGACTCTATTACCCTTAAACCCAGGCTTGAGTTAACTAATATTAATGGTGAGCCTTTTATAAATGGCGCTTCTATAGGGAAGTTTACAACAGATCGGTATGGAAATTTATTTATTCAAACGGTAATGAATGGAATTTCAAAAGTTGTTAATAATATCCTTCCTATTAAATATTATGGAAATTATTACCAGGCAAATAATTTTTCCATATCTGTTTTTCCGGATAAGGCGGCCAACAGGGTGTTGGTTGGGATATTGGGCAGTGGGCTTTTTATTTATGATACTTCACAACATTTAATTAAGAAATGGCATCGAATCCCTGGGTTATCACAAAATCTTTCTCCCAATCAAATAGTAAAAAGCCCTGATGGAGGGTATTATTTTTTCTCGTATACTATCCCTTTCCTTTTTTATCTGGATCCTGATCTAAATTCAATAAAGCCAATTAAAATTAGAGAGGAAAATGGAGAGCAGTTTACCAGGTACCCTTCTTACTATGCCAATCCTTTGTACCAGGATAAGAATATAGCAATTTCCCAGTTAGAAAATTATATATTCACTATTAATTTCCATCAGAAGTCAGTTATTGTAAGAAGACTTTCCGGAGGCGCAATTCCATCCGGCTTATACCGGTCTCCTTTTTTTATATTTCATCGTAATGATTCATTGCTATTTATAAACCCGGCAGATCTTAGGGTCATTAAATCGGCCTATCTGCCAAATACCGGGGGTGTCAGGTGTTATTTAAGTGATGGAGATTCCAGTTTTTTAATGGGAACGAATAAGGGGATATTTAGGGTAAATGATCGTGGTGTGCTGTTGTATCATTGGGATAAAAATTTGGGGTTGCCCGATGAATGTATATATTCCATGCAACGTGATATAACGGGTGGGATTTGGTGTAGCAGTAATCGTGGAATTTTCAGAGTGGGAAAAGATAAATCCATTTTGCAAATAACCCAGGATGAGGGATTGCAGGATAATGAATTTAACACCCAGTCAACTTTTAAATGTGCAGATGGGGAGATGTTTTTTGGAGGCGTAAATGGGTTAAATTCTTTTTATCCATCCTCTATCCTTTTACGGAAGGATTCGCTTAGAATCCTGTTTACGGATATTCGGATTAATAACCAGTCCTTTACCGGAGAAGTACTAACTAAGGTTAATAAGTTTGAGCTTCCTTTTAATAAAAATGCGCTGTCGTTCGATTTCCTGGCCATGTCGGCTGGGAATCCAACCCAGTTTGTTTACCAGTACCGGATGATTGGGTTTGATGAAGACTGGATTAAAAATACAGGCACCCAAACCGTACGATACTTCCTGACTCCCGGGAAATACAAATTTCAGGTTTACGCATCCAGGGCATTTGATGCAAATGCTATCCCTCAGAAAGAAATTGATATTATTATCAGCCCCCCCTTCTGGCAAACCTGGTGGTTTGCCTTGTTGTTGTTGGTATTGCTGTTGCTGGTTGTTGGTTTTATATTCCGGATTATTTACCGGGGCCGGTACGAGAAGCAAATGTTGCGATTGCAATCCGAAAAGGAAATTCAAATGGAAAGGGAGCGTATCTCGCGCGATCTTCACGACAGTATAGGGGCGTATGCCAATACTGTACTGTATAAAACCCAGGTGCTGGAGGATCAGGAAATTGGGCGAAAGGAGTTGCTGGATGATTTGAAATATGCATCAAAGGATATTATCACGGCCCTGCGGGAGACCATTTGGGCTTTAAAGAATGAAAATTTTATGGCCTCCGATTGCCTGATTCGTATTCGGAATTTTGTACAATCGCTCAATAAGTATTATTCCTCCATTCATTTTACTGTATTGGGCGATGCGCCCCCCCAAAAAATGGTGCTTTCTGCCAATGCCTTGAACCTGGTTCGGATTGTACAGGAGGCAATTACCAATGCCATCAAACATGCGAAATGTAAAAACATTGTTGTGAACAGTTCCTACAACAACCAGTATTGGATCATCCGAATTGAAGATGATGGAATTGGATTTAACCAGGAGGATGCAAATAAAGACGAAGAAGGAAATGGGTTAAAACACATGGCCGACAGGGCAAAAGAAGGGGATTTAGCGTTTCAGCTTTTATCCCAACCCGGAAGGGGTACCACCGTAGAGTTGAAACTTAAATTATAGCTAATCCCCTGGGAGTATATTTTATTAAATTTACTCGTAGCAACTTTGAACAAATGTCCATCAAAATTGCCATAATTGACGATAAGGCCAGCAACCGGCATATTCTTAAGGATAAACTAATGCGCCATGGACAGTTTGAAGTGACGCTTATGGCGGGTGATGGCAGGGAGTTTATGGATAAAATAAAGGTATTGGAAGATTCCGATTTGCCGGATGTTGCCCTCATGGATTTAGAGATGCCCAATATGGACGGAGTTGATGCCATTGCCGTGGGGTCATGCCTTTATCCTCAAATTAAATTTGTGGTGCTCACCATTTTTGATGATGAGGAAAAAATTTTTAAAGCCATTAAGGCTGGCGCCTTTGGATATATTTTAAAAGACGAAACCGCAGAACAAATTGTAGATATGCTTTGGCAGATGCAGGAAAATGGGATTGGCCCCATTTCACCGGGGATTGCTTATAAAATTCTTCAACTCGTTCAAAAGAACGAATTAAATATGCCGGGCAAACCGGTAGCCCAGCCACAAAGAAATTTCTTCGACCTCACCCAGCGCGAAAGAGAGATTTTACAACTTCTGATTCAGGGGCTTTCTTTTAAAGAAATAGGATCCAAACTTTGTATTAGCGCTCACACAGCGAAAAAGCATGTGATGAATATTTACACCAAGTTGCATGTGAACAGTAGAGCCCAGGCATTACACCTGGCCTACGAAAAGGGGATTCTATAATTTATAAATCTCACTATATTTTTTTTTCGCATAATCCAGAAAATACCGGCTGTTTAATTTTTCACCGGTAGCCTTTTCGCACAATTCTTCAGCATTGTATATTTTTCCCCAGGCATAAATATTTTCCTGCAACCAATACCATACCGGTACGCTATTTCCCAAGCGCAGTTGTGCATCAAGCCCACGGGTAGCTTCCCCGATTTTTTGAAAGAACTGGGCGGCATATAAGCTGCCGATGCTATAGGTGGCAAAATAACCGAAACTTCCATGGCTCCAATGAACATCCTGTAAACAGCCAGACAAATCATCAGGCGGGGTAACCCCAATAATTTGGCTGTATTGTTCATTCCAAAAAGCCGGGATATCCTTTACCGATATTTCATTGTTGATGATTTTCTTCTCCATCTCGTACCGGATCATGACATGGAAATGATAGGTGAGCTCATCGGCCTCCGTACGGATGAGTGAGGGTTGCACCTTGTTAATGGCATGATAAAATTCATCTGTATCAATATCCCCTAATTGTTGGGGAAAAATTTGCTGCAATTTGGGGAAATGAAATTCCCAATACGGCTTACTTCTTCCCAGGCAGTTTTCCCATAACCTGCTTTGGCTTTCATGAATACTGAGGCTGCAATATTCGCCGGACGGCAATCCGTATTCACCTGCCGGGAGCCCCTGTTCGTATAGGGCATGCCCCCCTTCGTGGATGCAACTCCATGCCATGCTGGCAAGATCCTGCTCATTAATCCGGGTTGTAACACGCACATCCTCTGCCGAAAAATTGGTAGTAAAGGGGTGTTCGCTGAGGTCCTGCCTGCCCGATTCAAAGTTGAAGTGCATGTTTCGCAATATTTCCAAACCCCATTCCCATTGCTTCTCTTTATTGAAATGCTGGCGCATGAAGGAATCTGCGGGTATGGGTTTACGGTAGATGTTAAGGACCAACGATTTTAATTCGGGTTGCAAATCTCCAAATACTTTATTGATGGTGGCTACATCCAGACTTTGGTCAAACTCTTGCAGCAGTGCATCGTACCGGTTGTCCTGATATCCTATATACTCCGCCTCTTCTATTTTTAACCGTGCAATTTTGGATAGGAGGGGCTCAAAAATCAGAAAGTCATTTTTCTTCCTTGCCGCAATCCATGCATGGAAGGAGGCGTTCACGGTTTCCGATAGTTTTTTGACAAAGGAAACAGGCAATTTTTTCAACCGTTCGAAGTCATGGAAGCTTTGTTTTACATTTCTTTTTTGGATGAAAGAAAGGGATTCATCTTCCAACAGCGCCCTTAGCAACCGCTCCATTTTTGCCGACGTGAAATATTGGTGCGACAGGGAAGAAAGAAGAGCAATTTGTTGCCCCCGGTACCCGGCCCCTTTAACCGGCATATACGTTTCCTGGTCCCATTGTAATACGGCCGAAGCATATCGCAGGTGGGCTGTCTTTTGCATTTCAACTTTGTACTTTTTGTAGTTTTTATTTTCCACATCCAATTTTTTATGCTTCTGCAAAGTACCAAATTCATACTTTGAAAAGATACCATACGAAGAGAAGCGATTGTTGCCAAAGTAAATCCACACTTAAATAAAGGATGTTCTTATCCATTGCGGTTATGCCAATTGGTTGGGATTTTTTAATTTCGGATATGCAGATAAAAGAAGTAATTCAGTTTCTCGATGCCTGGGCCCACCCCTCGCTGCAGGAAAGTTATGATAATGCCGGCCTCATTGCAGGCAACCCCGAATGGGAGGTTAAGGGAATTTTGGTTTCTTTAGATTGTACGGAAGAAATAATTGCAGAAGCAGCGCTTCGGAATTGCAACCTGGTTATTGCCCATCACCCTATTGTATTTAAGGGACTAAAAAAATTTACCGGAAGAAATTATGTGGAACGTACCCTGATTAGCGCCATAAAAAAGGATGTAGCCCTGTTTGCCATGCATACCAACCTCGATAATGTGCTGGATGGGGTAAGTAGTAAAATGGCCAGCCTGATGGGATTGATAAATGGCAGGGTGCTAAGCCCGATGGAGTCAATTTTAAGGCGGCTGTCGGTGTATGTTCCTGTCAATTTCCTGGATTCGGTATCCAATGCTTTGTTTGCAGCAGGGGCCGGAAAACTTGGTAATTACAGTGAATGCGGTTTCCGGGTGGAGGGAACGGGCAGTTTCAAGCCATTGGAGGGTGCGGCTCCCTTTGTGGGTAAACCGGGGGAACGCCATTATGAAAAGGAGGCCAAATTGGAGTTGGTATTCCCCTCCTTCCTAAAGAAAAGCGTGCTGGAGGCCCTTCGGAAATCCCATCCTTATGAGGAAGTGGCTTATGGGATTTTTCAAATGGAAAATGAAGAAGGGTATACCGGCGCCGGTATTATAGGGGAATTTGAAAAACCAATTACCGAATCGCAATTGCTTGATTTACTGTGTAATGTATTTAAAATTCCGGTTGTAAGGCATACTTCATTTATTGGAAAATCCATCAAAAAAGTTGCGCTTTGTGGTGGTGCCGGCAGTTTCCTCATTGCCACGGCCATTAACCAGGGAGCGGATGCCTATATCACGTCGGATATTAAATATCACGAATTTTTTGATGCGGATAACCGGATCCTGCTGGCAGATATCGGGCATTATGAAAGTGAACAGTTTACCATGGATCTGATAATTGACAAACTGACAGCAAATTTTCCTAACTTTGCCGTCCTGAAAACAGGGGCATGTACAAACCCGGTGCGGTATTATACCGGAACACAGGCCTAAAATTAAATTTCAATATGGCAGCAACTAAAGAATTTTCGGTAGAAGAAAAACTGTCTTCGTTATTAACGCTTCAAAAAATTGACAGTAAACTGGATGAAATTCAAATATTAAAGGGCGAATTACCCATGGAGGTAAAAGACCTGGAAGATGAAATTGAGGGGCTCCATGCCCGCCAAACCCGGATAGAAGAAGAAATTAATGGCATCCAGGAATTTATCGAACAGAAGAAAGAAGGAATTAAAGAAGCCGAAGCGCTGATAAAGAAATATGAAAAACAATCGGAGAATGTTAAGAACAACCGGGAGTTTGAGGCAATAAATAAGGAAATTGAAATGCAGCAGCTCGAAACCAAGCTCTGCGAAAGGCATATTAAAGAAGCCACAGAAGAAATTGCAGTGAAAGCCAGCCAGTTGGAATTTGCCAAAAAAGCGGTGGCAACTAAAGAAGCCAACCTGACTAATAAGAAAACGGAACTGGAAAAAATTATCGGTGAAACAGAAAAGGAAGAAAAACATTTTAATGTAGCTGCAACCAAAGCCAGGGCCAATGTGGAAGAACGCCTCCTAACCAGCTACGATAAAATCAGGAAGAATTTTAAAAACGGCCTGGCCGTTGTTCCCATCGAAAGGGATGCCTGTGGCGGTTGTTTCCATTCTATCCCCCCCCAGAAGCAAAGCGAAATTAAATTGAGGAAAAAAGTAATGGTTTGCGAAAACTGCGGAAGAATCCTGGTGGATACAGACCTGAATGATTCCATTGAAGTTAAATAAACATAATTTTCTTGCATGCCAGCCGCCGGATTAACTCCGGCGGTTTTTTAATTCCGAAATCTTTTCACAACCCGGTTTACACAACCGCTATTTTGTAATTTGCCCAATACATGTTAAAGAAACTGTCTATCAGCAATTATGCCATCATCGACGAACTGGAAGTTCAGTTCGAAAAAAGCCTCAACATCATCACGGGCGAAACCGGTGCCGGTAAGAGTATCCTGGTGGGAGCGCTAAACCTGGTGCTGGGCGCAAGAGCCGACTCTTCCGTCCTGAACCGCCTGGATAAGAAGTGTGTGGTGGAAGCGCTTTTTATTTTTAGAGAGAATGAAAAAATCAGGAATTTTCTTTTGGATAACGACCTGGACTCCGAATCGGAACTTGTATTGAGGCGGGAAGTGTCGGCAGCCGGAAAATCGAGAAGTTTTATTAATGACACTCCTGTGAATCTGGGCCAGTTGCGGAGCCTGAGTATTTTGTTGGTGGATCTTCACCAGCAGTTTGATACCCTCGAATTAAACAGCGATGATTTTCAGTTAGCGGTGATAGATTCCTTTGCTGCAAATGAAACCCAATTGAAAAAGCTGGCATTGTATTTTTTGGAGTATGAAACCATCCGGAAAGAACGGGTACTGTTAAAAATTCAACAAGAAGCCGCTCAAAAGGAATTTGATTACAACCGCTTCCTGCTCGATGAGCTGGAAAAAATTTCGCTCTCTGAAGGTGAACTCGAACATCTGGAAGAGGAGCTGAAGTTATTATCGAATGCCGAAACCATATCCCGGCAGCTTCAGGCGGTGGTATATGAAATGGAAGATTCAGAATCACCACTTTTGGTACAATTGAAATCCATTCAGCAGCGGTTGCAAAACCTTTCGCAACTTGTACCTGGAATGGAAGAACTGGCAAGAAGAATTTCAGAAAGCCTCGTTGAGCTTCGGGACGCATCGCAGGAGCTCAATCGTATTCAACAGGGAATCCGGGCCGACCCGCAGCGAATGGAAACCATTGAAGACCGGGTGTCGGCAGGATTTAAATTGTTGCGAAAACACAACGCAACAAATACCGGCGACCTATTGAAAATTCAACAGGAGTTATCCGAAAAACTGCTTTCCGTTTCCAATATGGAATCGAAAATGGGAGATTTGGAAATGCTGGAATCTCTGGCTCATGCAAATGCCCTCCACCTGGCCGAAGGTATTTCCGAAAAACGAAAGGCGCAGTTGGCCCCCTTTACAAAAAAGGTGAATACGCTGCTGAAACAGGTGGGTATGCCCAATGCCGAATTACACATTGAACTGGAAAAAAAGGAATTATCACCGGAAGGAATAGACGCAATAATGTTTTTATTCGATGCCAATAAGAGCGGTAGGGCCGAACCTGTTGGAAAGGTGGCCAGCGGAGGGGAACTAAGCCGGTTGATGTTGTGTATTAAATCGCTGGTGGCGGCAAAACTTGAATTACCAACCCTGATATTTGATGAGATCGACAGTGGCATCAGCGGGGAAGCAGCTAAACAGGTTGGGCGTATCATGCAGGACCTTGCTACCCATCATCAGTTAATTTCCATCACCCATCAGCCTCAAATTGCGGCTAAAGCCGTTGCCCATTATTTTGTTTTTAAAGAAACCAGAAACAACCGGGTGGTTGCCGGTATCAAAATTTTGAATACGGAAGAAAGAGTGTTGGCCATTGCACAGATGCTGGGTGGCGAAGAACCATCTGCCATTGCCCTGGAGAATGCGAGGGAAATGATAAATCGTTAGCTCCCCAATTCTGATCTCGGTTATTTTCTGTTTCCCTAACCGTCAAATTTTGGTTTGAAATTATGTTTGTGGCCGGTTTAGCCTTTCATTCTTATTTATATTGAGGTCTGTCTTTAAATAGCCTTATAAAGATAATTGCATGATAGTTCTTATAATTTTAAATTACACCCTTGATCAAATATTTTAAAGAACTGGAACAAAAAAAACTGCCCTATCGTGGATAGAGCAGTTCCATTGATTGAATGAACCTTATTTCAGAGGCTCATTTAAAACCTTTTTCGTTCGCATTCCAGAGGTTATATGAGTGATAAAGTACCGCGATGGGGTACAGTCATTGCCTTCATATTGATATCCTATCAATACCACTCTAAAATTTTGCCTGCTAAGTCTCATCTTGGAAAAATTAGTAGTACTCATACTCTGATTATCTCCTGTGTAGAATGCTGATGTTTTACCCCTGAATACCTCGGAGCCGTCTTCCATGATTTCATTCATTATAAAGAATGGTCTTCTGCCTGTGTCATTCGAGTTGTAAACTGCCACATTTCTGTACGTAAGTTCAAAATCGGTGAAGTATACAGCTCCAGATTCTCCCAATACAAGATATGATACCCCCAGAACTTCTGGATTTGGCGGGCAGAGATCATACACTGATGGATCACATGCTGACTGAGGATTTGAATATCCTTTTATCCTGGCCTTGAAGTTTAGATTTATGGTGCTCACATGAAAAGTTAGATTACCAGTACTTGCAGATGGCACAGATACGATCTTACGGAGTTGCTCACTACCATCTGTCATCACTTCATAAAAATAAAATTTTGCAGTATTGCTATTGGTAGGGTTGTTGTACGTCACTGTAACGTCGGTTGTAAAGAACTCGTTTCCCGAATTGTTTGGGGCATACACGATGGGATCATTATGTAGAATCTGTGGGGCTTCTCCACAGGGGTGTTCCTGAGTACAAGAATACAATGCGGAAGAAAGTGCTAAAAGCGCGAAGATTTTTTTCATGTGTACGAATTAATAATTTGCTATGTTCAACAAATAATTACCACAGCAGTTTTCAATTATGAATTTACTGAATTTGATGTAACATATTTAAATTTTCATACAAGCCTGATATGAATCACTTTTTCTGCTTCTTTGATATCTCCGCTCGATATGCCTCAAAAATCTGTTTTCCCGGGAAAGAACATTCCAATGAGGCTATTCCTGTTTTCTATCCTGCTATTATCCTGTGGGATTTAATGCCGGGTGGGTATTAAATTCCTTTCAATCAGACTCATAAAGGCCAAATGCCTGATTATTGGGGAAGGAAATGGCTTTTAAAGCCGGCATTTTTTTCATTCTATTGATCATAGTTTTTGCCACTTGTACCGGATGTTTTCCTTTTAGCTTTGCAATGGTTGTTTTAAGGGTTGCCCTTTCAGTTTTCGCTAAAAGTGCGAATTTTTGTGCTTTGCCTAAAATCAGATCTGCCTCAAAATCAACAAACCGCAGTGTAGTCCGGAAGGAGATTTCAACCTGTTGCCCATATTTGTTCAACCTGGGTAATTATAAATTGAGGACCCGGATTGAAAGGAATAAAACCGGTTTTATGGTGGTTGAAATCACAGGAGGTTTAGGTATTTCTGACAAAAATTTATTTGCCCATTGCTGCCCCCGCCCCGGGGGTGAAAATAAGGAAGGAGAAAATTGGAACAAAGGAAATTACCTAAAGTATATTCAGTTTTACGATAATAAGTTTTAGTTTGGAACAACCCTATTTTAATATCAGAAAAAGGGAGAAATCAGAAAAAATGAGAAATCCAATCGAAATAATTTTGGGGTTGATGATAAAAAATTTAATTGCCCTTACGCCTCGGTTCGTGTCTGCACGAACCGTAATCAGGGAGACGGCTCTTCTTGCCCATTTGGCACAAGTCATCCTGCGGAAGATTTGTGTCAGTGGAATTTGTAAATTCTAATTCTCCGATGCAATCGGGGCTGGATTGAAGAAGCATCAAGTGATCCTGCGGAACACTTACGCCAGTGTTGTCTATTCAAGTCAGAACTGATCTAGTATTTGTGAGGCTGATCCAGTCTTTTTTTGTTTAGTGCGGCACGAACCATGGCGGAGAGAAAAAAAATGGGCCCATTGCTGCCCCCTCCCCGGGGGTAAAAATATGGAAGGGGAAAATTGGAACAAAGAAATTTGACTGATGAATATTCAGTTTGACTTTATCTCTATTTACCCCTTTACGCCTCGGTTCGTGTCTGCACGAACCGTAATCAGGGAGACGGCTCTTCTTGCCCATTTGGCACAAGTCATCCTGCGGAAGATTTGTGTCAGTGGAATTTGTAAATTCTAATTCTCCGATGCAATCGGGGCTGGATTGAAGAAGCATCAAGTGATCCTGCGGAACACTTACGCCAGTGTTGTCTATTCAAGTCAGAACTGATCTAGTATTTGTGAGGCTGATCCAGTCTTTTTTTGTTTAGTGCGGCACGAACCATGGCGGAGAGAAAAAAAATGGGCCCATTGCTGCCCCCTCCCCGGGGGTAAAAATATGGAAGGGGAAAATTGGAACAAAGGAAATTACCTGAAGTATATTCAGTTTACGATAATAAAATTTAGTTAGGAACAACCCTATTTTAATATCAGAAAAAGGGAGAAATCAGAAAAAATGAGAAATCCAATCGAAATAGTTTTGGGGTTGATGGTAAAAAAAATTTGCCCATTGCTTCCCCCGCCCCGGGGGTGAAAATAAGGAAGGGAAAAATTTGAACAAAGGAAATTAACTGAAGTATATTCAGTTTTACGATAATAAATTTTAGTTTGGAACAACCCTATTTTAATATCAGAAAAAGGGAGAAATCAGAAAAAATGAGAAATCCAATCGAAATAGTTTTGGGGTTGATGATAAAAAAATTTTTGGCCCTATGCTGCCCCCGCCCCGGGGGTAAAAATAAGTACCCAAATAATCAGGTAAAAAAAATCCGGATTAAGAAAATTCACCGAATGGATATATTTATTTCCAAATTATGGTTGTAGTATCAGCAGGGGAAGCACCTACATACTTCATTGCATAAAGTGAGGATTTGTTAATATATTTAAGGGTGTTTTTTCAATTCCTGGTTGTGATATTCCTTAAGAATTAGAACAGAAAACCATTCTAAACAGCACAGCATATTGGATTATCGTTGCAACAATAAGAACAATGTAACTTTAAAATTGGCGAATTGCTAATGCCACAAATAAAAAATGAATCAATCAGTTAATTCCCATCCCCCATTTACGGTATGAAAATTTTGATTCAAATTTCATTGATTTCTTTTTTAATTATCTCCGCCATTGGCATTTGGAAAATGGGAAAACCCCTTGGCAAAAGGCTTAAGGTAAAAGAATCTTTTTGGGGTATGCTGGCCTATTTTGGAATTCATTTTATTATCATTATCCTCGTGGTGGTTCTATTTAAGTTTTTAATGATTTGGTTAGTGAAGGAGTATTTGGAGGGAGGAGGGACTTAATTGTTTCGGTATATTATAAGTTTTCGGCAAAATCAATAATTTTACCTCTTATTAAAATTGAAAGCGATGGCATACAACTTATTAAAAGGAAAGAAAGGAATCATTTTTGGCGCCCTGGATGAAAAGTCCATTGCCTGGATTACGGCGTTGAAATGCCACGAAGAAGGGGCGGATATTATCCTTACCAATGCCCCGGTGGCTATGCGGATGGGTGAAATTAAAAAACTTGCTGAACAAATTAAGGCCCCCGTTATCCCCTGCGATGTAACGAATGCCGAAGATATAAATATCCTTATCGATAAATCGATGGAGCATTTTGGTGGCGGCTTCGATTTTATACTTCATTCTATTGGTATGAGTGTAAATGTGAGGAAAGGGTTTCCTTATACCGACATCAATTACGATTTTAATTCCAAGACCCTGGATGTTTCGGCGATGAGCCTACACCGCGTTTTGGCTGCCTGCATGAAAAAAGACGCTCTTCGCGAATGGGGCAGTGTGGTGGCCCTTACCTATATAGCTGCACAGCGCGTGTTTCCCGATTATAATGAAATGGCAGATGCGAAAGCCTTGCTCGAAAGTGTGTCGCGTTCTTTTGGCTACCATTACGGGATTAAAAAACACGTTCGGGTTAATACCATTTCCCAATCGCCCACCCGAACCACTGCTGGGAGTGGAGTTAAAGGATTTGAGGGTTTCATTAAGTATGCCGAAAAAATGAGCCCCCTGGGTAATGCCTCTGCCGAACAATGCGCCAATTATATTGTAAGCCTCTTTAGCGACCTTACCAAAATGGTTACCATGCAAAACCTGTTTCATGATGGAGGTTTTTCTTTCACCGGGGTTACAGGTGAAGTAATTGAACAAATGGAAAAATAATTTCCATGGAATGGATTGATGTGGTAGGACATGTTGGATCTGTATTAAGCAGCATCACCTTTATGCCACAGGTATATCAAACCTGGAAGACGCGCAGCGTAGGCGATTTGAGTATGATGATGCTGCTCATAGTTTGCAGCAGTACGGTGGTTTGGTTGGTATATGGAATTGGAAGGATGTTATGGCCGGTTATTATTTGTAATGCGGTGATATGTTTTCTTTCGCTCCTGCTGATTTGGTTTAAAATAAAGTTTAGCACCCCGAAACAGCCCTAAGGTTAATACCTATGTTCAGGCACACCGGCAAAACAAGAACCTTAAAACATAACCTTCGCATTGCATCGTTGTTGTCGCTGGTGGCAGGTATCGTAAATGTGGTGGGATTCTTTTCGGTAAACAGGCTAACCACCAATGTTACCGGCCATTTTGCGTATCTCATAGATGAAGTGTACCGGCTGAACTTCCTGAATGCCCTCGCTTTTTTCCTTTATATTTTCTTTTTCTTCCTGGGCTCTTTTTTTTCCGGTTTTCTGGTGGAGTATATCTCCCGGAAAAGCGAACGAAATATTTATGTGATCCCTGCCTTTATTGAAGCAGTTATCCTGGTTTTCATTGTATTGGTAGAAGCAGGGATGGAACGAAACAACCCCGATTTGATTGCCTGCAGCCTGTTGTTTTCCATGGGCCTTCAAAATTCTCTGGTAACCTCTATATCAAATGCTATTGTTCGCACTACCCACCTCACCGGTTTGTTTACCGACCTGGGCATTGAGTTGTCGCAATTGTTTTTTTACAAGGAACCCGGGCAGAGGAAAAAACTGCATTCTTCCATCCGGTTAAGGCTTACGATTATTGTCTGCTTTTTCCTGGGAGGTATCCTCGGTGGAATTCTATTTACAAAAATGCAAATCCGGGCTTTGGCTGTCCCTGCCGCGATGTTGCTTCTCGGGATTGTGTACGACCATATTAAGTTCAGGGTGCTTTTGCTTAAAAAGAAGCTTACTTCCGGAAATTAATTTTTTAAGAGGATAAATTATCTTGCAGCATGATTGAATCTATCGCCAATTGGCTTGGTTACCTGGCTTCTGTTTGCCTTATTATTTCTTTAATTGTTACTACGGATATAAAATTCCGTTCTTATAATCTGTTGGGCTGTCTTTTTTTCGTGGCTTACGCCTTGCTCCTGTCTGCGTGGCCGGTTCTTATTCCTAATGCCATCCTGCTGTGCATTAATATCTATTACCTGTACCAGATCAACAGCCGGCAGGAGAAATTCGATATCATTGAGTTTGGAGCAGGTAATCCCCTTGCGCAAAAATTCCTGGATTATTATAAAGAAGATATTGCCACCTATTACCCCCGCTTTAATCCGTCTCAAATCAATGGAAGCCTCAATTTTATTATCCTGCGCGATTTAACCGTAGCTAACATTTTCAGTGCGGAGCTTCAACAAAATGGCGAGGCTACCGTTTACCTGAATTATACAGCCAAACCCTACCGCGATTTTAAAGTGGGCACCTTTTTGTTCAACAAGGAGAAGAATTTCCTGGTTTCGAAGGGCGTTTCTAAACTTCTTTATAAATCAATGGAACACAAAGGGCATATCCGGTTTTTGGAAAGGATGGGCTTTGCCCGGATTATGGGCCAGCCCGTTTCGGGATTTGAGCTCGATCTCCGCCACTGATTTTCTCCCTAAAATTCAGTTAAAGGCTTTGTAATAACCGGATTTCTTTATATATTTGCGCCGCTAAACGCTTTGGCAGCAATTTTTCGGAGCCGAACGATTTGGCATATTATGAGAGCATAGCAAATATTACACAAGCCCCCAGCCTGTTTTTTCCGGAATCTGCGGGGAAGCAAATGCCCTTTCATGCCGCATGTTGCGGATTTTTATCAAATTCAATCTAAACAAATTAAAAAATGGGAGACTTACGTTTTCAACGCAATTTTGGAATTGCTGCCCACATCGATGCCGGTAAAACCACCACCACCGAGCGCATCTTGTATTACACCGGTGTAAACCATAAACTCGGGGAAGTACACGAAGGTGCTGCTACCATGGACTGGATGGCACAGGAACAGGAAAGAGGGATCACCATCACCTCTGCCGCCACTACCTGCTATTGGAACTTTCCAACCGTTCAGGGGCAAAAAACCGCCGCATCCAAACAATATAAATTCAACATTATTGATACACCCGGTCACGTTGACTTTACCGTAGAGGTAGAACGTTCACTGCGTGTACTTGATGGGTTATTGTCGCTTTTCTGCGCCGTATCCGGTGTAGAACCGCAGTCTGAAACCGTTTGGCGTCAGGCAAACAAGTATAAAGTTCCGCGTATTGGTTTTGTAAATAAAATGGACCGTGCCGGTGCCGATTTCCTTAACGTGGTAAAACAGGTAAAAGAAATGCTGGGCGCAAAAGCCGTGCCCCTTCAATTGCCAATTGGTGCCGAAGAAAATTTTAAAGGCGTGGTTGATCTGATCACCATGAAAGGTATTATTTGGGAGGATGCAACCCAGGGGATGACTTACAAAGAAGTGGAAATTCCTGCTGAGATGGTGGATGAAGTAAACGAATGGCGCCAACACCTGGTAGAAGCGGTGGCTGAATATGATGATAAGTTGCTGGAAAAATTCTTCGAAGACCCCAACACCATCACCGAAGATGAAATGCATGAAGCTATCCGTAAGGCGGTAATTGATCTTTCGATCATCCCGATGATGTGTGGTTCTTCGTTCAAAAATAAAGGCGTGCAAAAGGCGCTGGATGCTATTTGTCGTTATCTACCAGGCCCGGCCGATATTGAAGCCATCAAAGGAACAAATCCCGATAATGGCAATGAAGAAATTCGTCATGCCGATCCCAAAGATCCATTTGCGGCACTGGCATTTAAAATCATGACCGATCCTTTCGTGGGACGCCTCGCCTTCTTCCGGGTGTATAGCGGACACTTGGATGCGGGCTCTTATGTGCTGAATACCCGTACTGGTAAAAAAGAACGCATCAGCCGTATCATGCAAATGCACGCCAATAAACAAAACCCACTCGATTTTATCGAAGCAGGTGATATTGGCGCGGGAGTAGGTTTTAAGGATATTAAAACCGGGGATACTTTATGTTCCGAAGATCATCCGATCGTGCTGGAATCGATCAACTTTCCCGAACCCGTTATTGCCATCGCCATCGAACCGAAAACCCAGGCCGATGTGGACAAAATGGGTATGGCTATTGCCAAACTGGTAGAAGAAGATCCTACCCTTCGTGTTAAAACCGATGAGGATACCGGCCAAACCATCCTTAGCGGAATGGGAGAGTTGCATCTTGAAATTATCATCGACCGTATGAAACGCGAGTTTAAGGTTGAGATCAACCAGGGTGCACCACAGGTGGCTTATAAGGAAGCATTCAGCAGCACCATCGAACACCGCGAGATTCTTAAGAAACAAACCGGTGGCCGTGGTAAGTTTGCCGATATCGTTTTCGAAATCGGGCCTGCTGATGAAGAATTCCTCAAAGAAGATAAAGGCCACTATCAGTTTGTAAATTCTCTCTTTGGTGGAAGCATTCCTAAGGAATTTGTGCCGGCTATTCAAAAAGGATTTGAAACCTCTATGACTACCGGTGTATTGGCTGCCTACCCGATGGAGAATATGAAGATCAATGTGAAGGATGGTAGCTTCCACCAGGTGGATTCCGATTCTATGTCGTTTGAACTTTGCGCCAAAGCCGGTTTCCGTGAAGCAGGCCGCAAAGCAAAACCTGTATTGCTTGAGCCCATCATGAAAGTGGAAGTGCTTACGCCCGACCAATATATGGGAGATGTAACGGGCGACCTTAACCGCCGCCGTGGTATGCTGGAAGGAATGGATTCGAAACACGGAGTACAGGTAATTAAAGCCAAAGTTCCACTGAGTGAAATGTTTGGATATGTTACACAACTTCGTTCTCTTACCAGTGGCCGTGCTACTTCTACCATGGAGTTTAGCCATTACGCACCGGCACCCAATAATATTGCCGAAGAAGTGATTGCCAAACAAAAAGGTAAACTGAAAGTAGAAGATTAATATTCCAACTTTCTTAATATAATCCCCGGCTTTTCAAAGTCGGGGATTTTTTGTTCCGCCTCCTTAAACGATTCTGTATTGAGGTAGTCTTTTGCCCTGAAAATACACGAATCATGACACGTTTAATTGTTGGAACTTTTATTATTTTATTTTTCATGCTGGCCGGTTGCCGTCCTTCGGCGGTGGTGGTAAGAGAAAGACCGGTAGCACCTGCCGTAATAGTAAAACCGCCCAGGCCTTATCCTAATTATGTTTGGGTGGAAGGAGGTTGGTTTGTTACCGGAAACCATTATTCGTACAGGCAGGGTTATTGGGCTCCGCCCAGGAGAAAGGCTTACAGACCGGGTTACTGGCGTAATACCCGGGGTGGATGGGTGTGGGTTCCGGGAAGGTAATTTATTTTGATCCGTCCCATTCGGCAAAAAACTGCGCCAGAAAATATTCTAAAAAACGATGCCGTTCTATGGCCAGGCGTTTGCCGGTTGGGGTATTCATTTTATCTTTTAATAATAATAGTTTTTCATAAAAGTGGTTGATGGTGGGTGCGTTACTTTTATGATAAGCAGAAGCACTCTTATATTCCTGAGGAGCAATTTCCGGATCGTACATGATCCGGTTTTTAAAACCTCCGTAATTAAATGCCCGGGCAACACCTATAGCACCCAGTGCATCCAGCCTGTCGGCATCCTGCACAATTTTTAATTCGATTGTCTTTTCCATTTTTTCATTGCCGCCGCCTTTAAAAGAAATATGGCGAATGATATATTCGGTTTGCAAAATGACCTCTTCATTTACACCCTGCCATTCTAAAAAGTTCCGGGCAATGGCCGGGCCTTTTTCTTCGTCACCGTTATGAAATTTTGGGTCTGCAATATCATGCAGCAGGGCGCCAAGTTCCACTATAAGCCGGTTTGCATTTTCTTCCGATTGTAAAATATGTAATGCGTTTCGATGTACCCGCTGTATATGCCACCAGTCGTGTCCCGATTCCGCATCCTTTAACTGTTCTTTTACGAATGCGATGGTATGGTTGATAATTTTATGCTTCATCTATTAAATATCTGAATTAAATTCAGGATTCGAGTATCCTTAATTCTTCTTTGTTTTTTACAATTTTGTGTTACAATTAAATAGACTGGATTTATGAAATATCCAATATTATTTCTCCTGGGCCTGATGTGTATTTTGGAATCTTGCAGTAATTCTGAAAATGCGAAAAATATTATAGGCCAATGGCAGGGAACACAATGGCTGGTGGAGAACAGGCCGGGAAATTATAATGCCGATTCCACTTCATTTAGGTTTGATGAAAAGGGAAATTATACGTTTACCTATAAATCGAATGTGGAGAAGGGAACTTATAAAGTGGAGAATAATATGCTTTTCACCCGGCCGGAAGGCGAAAAGGAAATGATGGTTTATATTGAAAAGCTGAGAGGAGATACCTTGCAGTTCAGAATGGACAGGGGAGGAGTAAGCGAATTGCTTACACTGCTTCGCCAACGGAAATAACCGGATTTTTCGCTTCCTTCGAAATTTTTAAGGAGGCGCTGTTTATATCGCTACAGAGTTTTTTCATGAAATCGAGTTGTTGGGATAAATGTCTGTCTTTTTCTTCCCTATCCGGATTGTGAATGGGAGAATGGCGTAGTGGCGCATAATCGGACTTAAATTGAAGTAGCGCTTCTTCCAACGAATTTATACAGGATTGTATCTGTATCAACGAATGTTTAGTGGCCGTTATAGCAGAAAGGCCAGAGATATGGGCTGTTAAGCTGGCAACATTCGACGCCAATACATGGTTCAGCACCACCAACTGATAAATTTCCCTGCTTGATTTTTGTTTGTTTGATGGCTCAGATAGCATACGGTGAAACGCGGCCGCTAAGTTGGCCATGTTTACAAAAAGTACTTTCCGGGCAAGTTTATAATCCACCATAGAGAAGGGATGGCCCTGCAGGAGGTCTTTAAGCAACCTCAGGTAGTTGATATTTGCTTTCAATACACCGGTAAGGTAAAGAGAAATGTGTTTTGCCTCCCAATGCGGAAATAACAGGTAGTTTGCCATAAACGCAAGCAGCCCTCCGAAGGCTGTATCAATAATGCGTTCTTCCACCACAGCCCAGGTATTCAGCCCCAACAGGTAAAATAAAATAATCACATAGGGGGTCATGAAAATCACCATTACCTGGTAATTGATGCGAATAAAAGTGTAGGTGCCCAGCATAAAGAAAATAATCAGACCCGAAAGCACCATCTTGTTAGGAATAAAATAGGTTAGTGTTAGCCCCAGGATAGCCCCTATTAAAGTACCCACTAACCTTTCTGTATTTCTTTTTTTTGTTAGCCCGAAACCTGGTTTTAAAATAACAATGATCGTCAGTAAAACCCAGTAACTGTGGTTGCCATAGGAAACTGCTTCGGTAATGGCATATCCAAACAGGCAGGTAACCATTACCCGGATAGCATGGCGAAAGGAAGCGGATTCGAAATGCAAATTATTAACCAGGATGTTTTTATTTACCTGCTGGTGGGATACAAACTTCTTGTATTCCGAATCGGTGAGTAGTTTCCTGCTTTTGTGGAATCCCGATTGAAAATATCGGGCTACATCATTTATTTTTTCGCCAAGGGTACGAAGGTTGATCATTACTTTTTTCAAAACAAGGGTAGAAACCCCTCCTTCTCCCAGGGAATCTACCTTTGCTTTTAAGATATTGAGTGCATCAATGTGATTGAATGTTTGTGTGTAGCCGGAATGGGATTGTATGGCCAGCCCGATGATATTCATTTCATCGGCCAGTTTATGCAGGATAGCCGAAATATCGCCCAGGATACCGGTTTCGCCATATTTATTTCTCAACGATTCATAATCGTACCAGGTTGCATTAATCTGTTCATAAAGATCCATGAGATCAGAGAAAGTCAGGATCAGGATTTTCCCCTGCCTGCTGGCTTCCCGGGTTAGCATCCGGTTTGTAAAAAGTAATTCGCGTATGGCTTCCTGTTTTTCGTTTACTACCACCTGTTGTGCTAATAATTTTCCATACTCCGTTTCGTAATTGCTTTGGATATTGTAGAGGGCTGCTTTGATGCGCAGGTAATTGGATGTTTCGTAAATGCACTCTCCGAGTAACCGTTGGGCAGGGCGGTATGGTGTAAATTTAAAAAAGATCATTGCCACCAGCATGTACCATAAACCACCGGCCAGTATCAACAAGGCATCTGTGAGTGCAACCAGGGGCGTAGAAATCTTGGTCATGCTTAAGATCATGGCCAGCAGTGCGGCGGTACCCACAGATGCTGCTCTGGCGCCGTACACACTAACCATACTGAAAAAGAAAGTTCCCCCGGCAATGAGTAAACTCATCAATAATATGTTGCCGTTAAACAGCCCCGCCATCAAAGCCATGGCAAAAACAAACAGGTTGCCATACCACATTCCGTTCTTCTTGTGTTCCACCGGTCCGGGGGCATCGCAAATACTTAAACAAAGGGCACCCAGCGCCATATTAAAACCGGCATCTAAAAATCCAAAATGGGCAAGCACAAACGCAGGAATGGAAATTTCGAGTGTGATACGGATCCCATCAGCCAGGTGCTGGCTGAATAAAAAATAGCGGAGTTTTTGTTCACCTGCTACGTACATCCTCACAAGGTAAATTGAATTTCTAAAGTTTCTTCTATTTACAATTCCAATGCAGGGGGAAAAATTCTTTTTGTTGCGGGATTGGAAATTCCTTTTTGACCAGAGAAAAATGAATGAGCTGTTTCATGCAGGTTTTTATTTCAATTTTTTGTAGTGAAAAATACAAAAAGGGATTTTTCAATTTATGTGCATATCATATTGTATTTTTGCCCTGGTTTTTCATAGGATATTGGATTTTAATACGGGGCTGGATTTTTATCCTGGCCCTTTTTTTATGAAAATTTGTTAGGAACTGAAATTGGGAATTTGTACATTGGTTGTATAATGCCCGGTATGAAAAATTTTTCTTTCCCTGCAATGGTATTATTTTTCGGTTGCCTGCTATATTCACCGCAATCCAACGGCCAGGTGGTAGTGCGGGAGCGCCCGGGCGCACCGGAGATTGTTGCCCGGCCCAAAGCTCCGGGCCCACGCCATGTCTGGGTTTCTGGTGAGTATGTTTGGAAGGCGCATAAATACATTTTCGTACCAGGATATTGGGCCATTCCTCCAATGAACAAAAGGAGATGGATAGAAGGGCGATGGCGGCATAAACGGGGTGGATGGATTTGGAAGCCCGGTTACTGGCGATAGGATGGTTCCCCGGAAACCAATAGCGGAGTTTTTTTGCCGGATTGTTTTTCAGGGATTTTATTTCTTTTACAATATTTAACAACCCATTCCACCAGAATAGTGAAGTGCGAAACCCAAAACTTTATATTCGCATTTGAATATTCCCCGGCTATGCAAAAATTCCTCTGCTGTTCATGCTTTCTTCTTGTTTCATTTTTCGTTTATGCCCAACGCAATCCATCGAATATGGATCACGAAAATTTTTTCAGGGCCGGTATTAAAGGAGGAGTGAACCTGAATAAAGTGAATGGTAAATCGTATAAAGAAGGGTTTAATTATAACTTCCAGGCTGGCGCATTTTTACAATTTAATTTCAGCCGTAAACTCGGCTTACAACCGGAAGTGAATTTTGTGCAAACCAGCTCCGAGTTTAGCCAGGATGGTACCGATATTTACGACGACCTTTTTTTGGACGGCAGCCAGAAAAAATCGAAACTCAGTTATCTGGAAGTCCCCCTTTTGCTTAATTACAACCTGGGCCCAAGCCGAAGGGTGAAATTGCAGGCAGGGCCTGCTTATGGCGGCCTTATAAAACAAACCACCGATAGCCTTGTGCGGGGAGGAAAGCTTTATAAAAACGGCGAATGGTCGGTACTCGGCGGGTTGTGGATCCAATTGCCACTCGTTAACCTGGGCGCCCGATATAAATTGGGCTTAACCAATGTAAATGCGGTGGATGACCGGCAGACCTGGAAAAATCAGGCCATTCAGCTTTTTATCGGCTTAACATTCTAAAACCAATGCTGAATTTTCTTCAGCCATTTTATTTCCGTTCCCACCTATTAATGGATAGGTTGCAATAAAAAATATGCAACCCCACCCACCCGAAGATCTATTGGTGATTGATATTGAAACCGTAAGTGTTTTTCCCAGCTATGATGCAATGGATGCAGGCTGGCAAAAATGCTGGGACAGGAAAGTGATGCGCCAGGTTACGGATGAAGATTCGCCCGCAAAATTGTATGAAAAGCAAGCCGGAATAATGGCCGAATTTGCCCGCATTCTATGTATTTCCTGTGGCCTTTTTGAGAAGAACCAGTACCGTTATTTATTTGTGCAGAGTTTTTTTGGAATGGACGAAAAAATTTTGCTAACCGAATTCCTCCAGTTTATAAAACAATTGGAAAACAGGAGTACCCGCTTTTGTTTTGCGGGACACAACATCAAAGAATTTGATATTCCTTTTATTTGCCGGAGGCTGATATGTAACCAGCTTCGAATTCCCAAATCCCTTGACTTTCAAAATATGAAACCCTGGGAAACTAATTTATTGGATACCTTTCAATACTGGAGGTTTGGGGATTATAAACATTTTACCTCGCTCGAGTTGCTCAGTAAGTTGCTGGATATCCCCTCCTCAAAAAATGATATCGACGGGAGCATGATCCATGAATTGTATTGGCACCGGCCCGGGGCCTCGAAACAAGACACCCTGGTGCGAATAAAAGCCTATTGTGAGAAGGATATCATTTCCACTGCCAATTTAATTCTTCGGCTTAAAGGCCTTCCGTTGTTGATGGATGAAGATATCCGGCAAATTTAGGGTAACCGTATTAGTTAGCTTTTGCCGTATCCACTTTCTTTAAGGTAACAATATACGTGGGGAAGTGATCGGAATACCCGTAATTGTAAATGGTTCCATCCCAGGTACGTTTTGGATAACCGCGGTACTTTCCGGTTTGTTGCACCATATACTCCGGATTAAAAATGAAAGCTTTAAAATAGTGGTATCCTTTCTGGTTTTTATCGAGCCAGGCTTGTGAAAGCATGATCTGATCAAAAAGCCCCCATGCGTCCTGGTAAGCAAGGGTTCCGATTCCGTTTTTATAAAAATCTACCCAGGGATTGTACATGCCCGAGCGGGCTACATCTTTAATTTTTCCTTTGGCTCCGATTACTTTGGTAACACTGGGGCTGATGGGATCATCGTTCAAATCGCCCATTAAGGCAACTTTCGAATCGGGGTTGATGGCCATGATCGAGTCGATGGCGTGTTTGGCCACACCGGCTGCTGCCGCACGGCCCGGCATGGAACGTTCTTCACCCCCTACGCGGGATGGCCAGTGGTTTACAAAAACGTGAACAGTATCCCCGTCAAGCAAGCCTTTCACATAAAGAACATCGCGGGTAAAATAAGAATCTTTAGCACCACCCGGAAGTTTCACAAACAGCGGTTCGGAAAAAAGCGGGGTGAAGTATTTTGGGTTGTACAACAGGGCTACATCCACGCCCCGTACATCCGGAGAATTATAATGCACAAATTTTAAATTCCGGTCTTTCAGGTTTTTGCTGTGCACCAAATCGGTAAGTACGGTATCATTTTCAATTTCGGCCACGCCCAGTATGGCCAAACCATCTGGGTTGTAATTGGTGCCCATTTCAGAAATTACCCGGGAAAGGCGGCTGATTTTATCGAAATATACCCGCGTATTATAATGCCGGTCGCTATTGGGTAGAAATTCCTCATCATTTACCGATGGGTTGTTGATGGTGTCGTAGAAATTCTCCAGGTTGTAAAAGCCGATAACAGCGGGTTTATAACTGGCTTTTTGGGCATAGGATGCTGATACTGACAGCATTAGGATAGTGGTGGCAAAAATTAGTTTTCTCATCTTAATTAAAATGTGAGCGGCAAAGGTATCTATCCGGGTGAATCCGGCAAAGTATCTATGAAAAAGAAATTGATATTCTGCAAAATTTATAAGTTCGGGTATCTAAAATCCATAAATTTGCAGACTTTTTAACAAGACCTATATGATCATCAAACCAAAACATCTCCTGCTTATGGGAATTTGTCTTGGTATTGCGTCGCCCGGGCTTTTTGCACAGGTGGGGCGCCATACCGATACAATCCCTACCAGGGACAGCGTACTATCAGAAACGCTGAAAGATAATTTGCAGGATAATATACCTGTAATATCCATCGATGAAAGTGAAGAAGAAAGCGGCGGCGCTCAAAATGTTTCCTCCCTGCTATCTGCCGGGAGAGATCCATACCTGAATGCGGCTACTTTTAAATTCAGTGCCGTTCGTTTCAGAATTCGTGGATATGATGCCGACCAGTTTGGCACCTACATCAACGGAGCCCCCATGGAAAACCTCGATAACGGGTTTACCCCTTATGGCCAGTGGGGTGGGTTGAACGATGTGCTTCGCAACCGCGAAACCTCCCTGGGGCTTGCCCCAAGTCCAAATGCCTTTGGCGATTTTGGAGGAGTAACCAGTTTCGATACCAGGGCATCTCACCAGCGTAAACAGACTTCAATCAATTATGCTGTTTCAAACCGCAGTTATACGCACCGGCTCATGCTTACCCACTCAACCGGGTTAAACATGAAAGGCTGGGCGTTTTCTTTTTCTGCTTCCCGGCGTTGGGCTGATCAGGGATATACAGATGGAACTTTTTATGATGGATGGTCGTTTTTTGCAGCCGTTGATAAACGCATTAGCGATCGGCAGTTATTGTCCCTTTCCATCTTTGGCACCCCTACCAAGAATGGACGGCAGGGGCCCACTGTACAGGAAATGCGGGATATTTCCGGAAACAATTTTTACAACCCTTATTGGGGATACCAAAATGGAAGGGTACGGAATGCCAACGTGGCTAAATCTTTTCAACCTGTGGCTATTCTTACCCACGATCTGAAACTGAATGATAAAACTTCTCTGGTTTCTGCCGCATCTTTTACCTATGGTACCCGCAGCAGTACCGGCCTCGATTGGTACAATGTTGCCGATCCACGCCCCGATTATTACCGTTACCTTCCCAGCTACCAGCAGGATCCGGTTTATGCAGCCGCTCTTCGCCAGGAAATGATGAACGATGTAAATATGCGCCAGATCAATTGGGATGCTTTATACCAAACCAATTATGGTTCTTATGAAACCATCAATAATGTGGATGGGATACCCGGTAATTCTGTTTCGGGGCTTCGTTCCCGTTATATTGTGGAAGATCGTTCGGTGTTAACTCAGAAATTTAGTTTTAACAGCACCATCAATAGTACGGTTTCTAACCATGTGATTCTTACCGGCGGGGTTTCTTACCAGTCGCAAAACAATAACTATTATAAGAAAGTTGACGACCTGCTCGGCGGCCAGTTTTATGTAGATATCAATCAGTTTGCAGAAAGAGATTTTCCTTCAAATACAAGCGCCATTCAAAATAATTTGAACAGCCCCAACCGGATCCTTCACGAAGGAGATAAGTTTGGATATAATTACGACCTGAACATCAAACGGGGTGCCATCTGGGCACAGGGTACCCTGAAATTTGCCAAGGTGGATGCTTTCTTTTCTACCCAGCACAGCTACACCAGCTTTTTCCGGTATGGAAATGTACGCACCGGTTTGTTCCCCAACAATTCGTTTGGGAAATCTAAGACCTACAATTTCTACAACTCGGCGGTTAAAGGCGGGCTTACCTACAAAATCAATGGCCGTAATTATATTTTCGGCCGTGCCGGATACGAATCCAGGGCGCCGTTTTTCGAAAATGCATTTATTGCCCCGCGCACCCGCGATTTTGTACAGGATAACCTGAAGTCGGAAGAAATTTTATCCACCGAATTGGGATATGCGATGAATGCACCCAAACTCAAAATCCGCGCTACCGGTTTTTATACCCAGTTCAAAAATGGAATGGATGTATTAACTTTTTACCACGACGATTACCGCAACTTTGTAAACTATGCACTGAGTGATATTGGTAAAGTGCACATGGGAGTTGAATTTGGTGCAGAAGCAAAAGTGTATAAAGGAATCAGCATAAACGCGGCAGCGAATATTGGTAAATATTATTACAATACCCGCCAAAGCGCCACCGTAACTGTTGATAACAGCGCTGCCTTGTTATCGCAAGATGACATCGTATATTCAAAGAACTTTAATGTACCCACGCCGCAGAGCGCCTATACTTTTGGAATCGATTACCGTTCGCCCAAGTTTTGGTTCGTTAATGTGAACTTCAACTATTTCGATGACATGTATATGAACTTCAATCCGCTTCGCCGCACCGAAGCTGCCGTAAGCGGGTTAGAGGAAGGATCGGCCGCATGGCATAGCGTGGTAGACCAAACCAAACTGGATGCCCAGTACACCTTGGATGCATTTGCCGGCTATTCCTGGATGATGAACCGCAGTTTTAAATCCATGAAGAAGCGCACCTACCTTGTATTTAATGTGGGGGTAAATAATATCCTGAACAATAAAGACATCGTTTCGGGTGGTTACGAACAATTGCGTTTCGATTTCGCCGAAAAGAATGTGGGCAAATTTCCCGACAAACAATTTTTTGCTTACGGAACTAATTTCTTCGCAAGCATTGGACTCAGGTTTTAATTAAACAATAAACTTATTTTAAATAGTAAATCATGAACAAGTTAACCAGGTTTCTCACCGTTGTTTCGCTGATAGCCTCTGTTGGCACCTTTACGGCATGTAAGAAAACCTTCGACAACCCACCCGGGGCAACCGATCCAAATATTGTTGCCAACACTACCATTAAATCATTGAAAGCGTTGCATACCACGCCGGGCGCTTATGATGTAATTTCTTCCGACCTTATTATTTCGGGGGTGGTAGTAGCCAACGACAAAAGCGGCAACCTGTATAAACAACTCTTTATCCAGGATTCAACCGGTGGATTGCAAATTCTGCTGGATGCAGCCAGCCTTTTCGGAACCTACCCCGTAGGCCGCCGCATTTATATTAAATGTAAAGACCTTTGCATCAGTGATTATAACGGCACCATGGAACTGGGTGTAAAAGCCCTGGTGGATGGTTCTCCCTCCGTAGAAGGAATTCCTTCCGGTCTTATCAGCCAGTATGTGATCGGTGGTTCTTTGGATAACCCGGTAGTGCCTATCGTGGTAAATCAAAACGACCTGGGCACCAACATGCAGGATAAATACCTGGGATCGCTTATTCAGTTAGATAACTATGAATTTGGAGATACCACTTTAACCTTTGCCGACACGTCGGTTTATAAATCGACCGTTAACCGCGATATTAAAAACTGTGCCGGGCAAACCATCATTATCCGCAACAGCGCCTATGCCAACTTTGCTGCCCGTAAGGTTCCGGGAGGAAACGGAAGTGTAGTGGCTATATATACTACCTTTGGTAATACAAAACAGTTGTTACTCCGCAGTGCGGAAGACGTACAATTTACGCAAGCCCGTTGCAACATCTTTGAAGAATATTTCACTTCCTTAACCAGCGCCGACAATAACCAGGAATTTAGTTTTGCGGGTTGGACAAACGTGGCGCCCAACTCTGCGGCCACATGGAAAAATACAGTTTTTGGAAGCACCGGCCGTGCCGTTAAGGTTACTGCCTTTGGCACTTCCCTTGCTTTGGATACTGCCTGGTTAATTACCCCGGCTATTGCTTTACCTGCCGGAGCTACACCTAAATTCAGCTTCAGCACGGCCTACCAGTTTGCCCTTGGCCCCACCACCCTGCATGCCTTTATCTCCACCAATTACTCCGCCGGTGCGAACCCTAACGGGGCTACGTGGACGCAGTTGACCACCAATGCCAACATCGCAGGAAATTCAGCAACCAATAACTCGGGTACCTGGAGTAGTACTGTAAATACCGGACTGATCGATCTCTCGAGCTATGCAGGCCAAACCGTTTACATTGCCTTCAAATACATGGGAGGAACATCGCCTGCACGAACTACCAACTTCCAGGTAGATGATGTGCGGATAACCAAACAATAATTTTTCAGGGAGGGTAGCGGCTATTCCGCTGCCTTCCCAATTTTAATGAATGATGTATATGAAAAAAATATTTACATTTTTATTCCTCCTGTTTTCGGTTACTG
>CAZYKA010000020.1:0-41105 GCA_964647915.1 uncultured Ferruginibacter sp.
GCATGTTTACTGTAGTGTATTTCCATTGTCTTTGCATCTATTACATCCTCTAATGCATTGTAGGCATAGGGGAGAGGGGTTTGTTCAAAACCTACATTTCCCGCGATGGGCGAATGGGTTTTATTATCTGCGGATGCCTGGGCAACTGTAAGGGCCGAAAGGCTACTCCAGCCAAGGCCAATGGCGGCTGCGGAAGCCGCTGTTTTTTTTATGAAATCCCGCCTACCTGAAACCTGTTTCATTTTCTTTAATTTTAAAATTTAAGATATGGTTTGGCGACTTTTTACAAGGATTTTAATTTTAGAAAAAAGCCGGTAATAAAACTCTTTATTAAACAATTGAGAATCGTGCATGGCCTTATAGGTTAGAAATATCCCAATGGGAGTTAATACAATTACGGCCAGCCAGATACCGATATAGGGTGGCAGCAAGTTTTCCTTCACAAACTTGTCTCCAAATACATTAAGCAGGTGAAACAACAGAAAGAAAATGATAGCCACAACAAGCGGCATCCCAATCCCTCCTTTCCGGATAATGGAACCGAGTGGGGCACCAATAAAAAAAAGGATAAAACAGGCCAGTGATAAGGAAAACTTACGGTGGAATTCAACTTCATGGCCCCGGATGTCTGCCACTCTGATCTTTTCTGCCTCGAGGTGGTTTTGTTGGATATTTTGAATGGCTTTTATTTTTGAAATGCTGATATTGTTGATGCTTGCCAGCAGTGAATCTGGAAATTGGAGGCTGTCTATGGGAGCCCTTGCAGCAAGGTTCCAAATGGAATCGGGCTCCTTCCGGTAATGCATCTGGAAATTGTAGTCGCGGTTGCCAGCTATTACCAAACTGTCGTTTTGTTTTCGAAGGGAATCAATTCTTTTGTTGAGTTGCTTTGCACTTAGCATTTGATAGCTGTTCCGGAACGAACTGTCGCTGGTGTTTTGTTTTTGCAGTACGGAGAGATCGAATAACTTTTTAAAATGACTAAACTTCAACCGCACAAATTCGGTGATGCTGTCATAGGGATTGCCTCTTTCCTGGTACCGGTACCCGTTTTCGAGGTTGAATTCCAGAAAATTTTTATCGGGGCTAATGGTCATGGTTCCTTTTTGTGCCGTAATGGAATTATCCTGCACGGTGCCGCCCTGTTCAAAAATTATTACATCGTGAATCGTTTTCCCATCGGGGTCTTTTTTCCCAATTTTAATGGCGTAATTGGGTATATGGGTAAAAAAAACGCCTTCCTTTAAATCAAAAGCTGGTTTCTTGAAATAAATATCACCATACAAAGCCCTGAATTTTAGAGATGAATAAGGGATAACATAATTCGCAAATAGAAAGGTGACAAAAGAAAGAAATAAGGCTACAAAAATAAGCGGCCTCATAAATCGCAATAAACTGATTCCACTCGATTTAATCGCCACTAATTCAAAACTTTCTCCCAGGTTGCCAAAAGTCATGATGGAGGAAATGAGGATGGCAATAGGCATGGCCAGGGTTAACAGGGAGGCGCTTGCATACCATAAAAACTGGCCAATGGTAATAAAGTCGAGGCCTTTTCCCACCAGGTCGTCAATGTACTTCCAGAGTATCTGCATCATCAACACAAAGGTGGTAATGAAGAAGGTGATGATAAAGGGCCCGCTGAAAGCTTTTAATATGAGGAGGTCTAATTTTTTAATCATGCATACTCGGGCTGATTTTCCCCCCATTTGGGGTTACAAAAATATACCTTTCGGATAAGGATTGGACGGAGAAAAGCGGAAGCGTTCCCATTTTAACGAAAATCCGGATTAAAAAAAGGAAACGGTTTTGCCTAATCGGGATGAGGTGGTTTTCAATAATTCAGAAGTTAGCATTTTCCTCCAACGTACATACACCGGGTAATTGATTTCACAAGTGAATGGAAACGCGATTAATTGTAAAGAAATAATAAGATTGGCCGCGGGATATTTATTTAGATATCCGGATGCCTTAAATAATAGAAATATGGCTGGAAGAAATCAGGCTCCAATGCGATGAAACAGGTCTTTCACCTGGTATTCCCAAAGCTGACTCTGATCTTTAATATCTTTCTTTTCCGCAAAATCAGAAATAATCAAAATGGTTTGGTTGGTTACCTCCGATTTATTAATCCGGAATTCAAAGTATTCTCCCTTCGGCGCATGGGTCCAATGAAAACGAATAAATTTATCCTGTTCTTTTTCTACCACTTCTGCATATTCCTCCGATCCGTTCCAGGAAAAACTGAAAATTCCGTCCCTTTCATCCACATAATCTGCAAACCATTCCTGCAATCCGGCGGGGGTACTCAAAAATTCAAATAAAATACCGGGAGAGCACCTTACCGGGTATTCTATACTGTATTGCACTTTTTTGCTCATTTTATCTAATGTAGTCACTGATTCTGTTGATTAGCTGCAATTATAGAAAAATATTTTACCTGACAAAATTTTTAGTAAACTATTTAATTTTTCCAACGAGAGCCAGCCATTTACCTCCACATAATAAGTGATTTTACCTGACAAATACCGTTTTTCCACTGAAATTTATTTTAGCTCACATATTAATTTCATTAAATCTTCGTTAGAAGTCAGGAAAGGTCATATTTAAAGGATTTTTCCGGTACTAAAACGTAATAATACCCCCAAAATGAGTATGCGCCAGCTTAAAATTTCAAAATCTATCACAAACCGTGAAAGCCAGTCGCTTGAAAAGTATTTGCAGGAAATTGGCCGTGTGGAGATGGTTTCCGCAGAAGAAGAGGCCATCTTAGCGGTGAAAATTCGCAAAGGCGACCAGGAGGCGCTTGAACGACTAACCAAAGCCAATCTTCGTTTTGTAGTATCGGTGGCAAAACAATACCAAAATCAGGGATTATCTCTGCCCGACCTGATAAATGAAGGGAATGTGGGTCTTATAAAGGCTGCGCAGAAATTTGATGAAACCCGTGGGTTTAAATTTATTTCTTATGCAGTATGGTGGATACGTCAAAGCATTTTGCAGGCATTGGCAGAACAGTCGCGTATTGTACGCCTCCCCTTAAATAAAGTGGGTCTCACCAACCGCATTAGCAAAGCCTATTCTAAATTGGAGCAGGAGTTTGAGAGGGAACCAACTGCCGAAGAAATTGCCGGGCTGCTTGATGTGGAAGTGGAAGAAATTGCGGCTACCCTTGGCGTAGCGGCAAAGCATGTGAGTATTGATCAGCCGCTACTCGATGGAGAAGACAACACCCTGGTAGATGTAATGGAAAATAAGAATGCTGCAAGCACCGATAAGAAACTGATTTTTGATGCTTCCATGCAAACCGAAATTGAACGCACGCTAAGCATCCTTACCCAACGTCAGAAAGAGGTATTGTGTTTTTATTTTGGACTGGGTATCGATCATCCACTGAGCCTCGAAGAAATCGGTTATAAATTTAACCTCACCCGCGAGAGGGTAAGACAAATTAAAGACAAAGCGATAACTCGTTTGCGCACCAACCCGCAACAGGATCTGCTACGCAGTTTCCTGGGTCGTTGAATCATTTTTACCAAAACTAACCAGCAGCCTGCCGCTTATACCGGCAGGTTTTTTTATAAGCCTTAACTATAGCTGTCCGTATCCGTTAGTTAATAAATCTAATTATGGTCATAAAGAATGGCCAACGGGATCTTTTTTCGGCAGGTGGAGTAAAAAAAAAATCCCGGACACCAAAGGAGGCCGGGAAGGAATCAAATAAGAAAAATATTTATTTTCTTCGGATGATAGAGATGATGTCCGAATTTTCTCCGGCCACTACCTTTAGGCGGTAAGTGCCTGCAGCCAAATTCGTCATATCGAGGTTATAATTATTCAGCCCGGAAAAACCTGTAATAATTTTGTGCATGATTTCTTTTCCGGTGGCATCGGTAAGCAGGAGGCTTATTTTTTGATTTTCGTAAAGTTCAATATTTACCATGCCGGTGGTCTTAACCGGATTGGGATAAACCTGAACGCCAAATCCTTTTCCATCAAGCCTAACCGAACGAATCTGAGAAAATATCAGATGCCCGTCTTTATCAACCTGTTTAATTCGGTAATAAATAACATTGGAATGCAGTCCTTTCAGGTTGATGTCGGTATAGTTGTAATTATTGGCGGTACTTCCTGCATTTACCCTCGCATCCATCCGGTGAATGGTGGAGAAGTCGCGGCCATTAATGCTGCGCTCCATTTCATAATGATCGGTAATGGCAGTTTCATTTTCCACGTTCCAGGTAAGCAATGCGTTATCCGTTTTCTTTTCGACGGAAAAACTTGTAAACTTAACCGGGATGGGAACATCTGCCAGCGGAAGTAGGTGATCATCGCCCCCAACAGAAGGAGCAGCGGCAATAATATTAAAACCGGGGCCATAAAACGCATCTCCAATAACACTTCCATTGTTATCAAAACAACTGAGGCTGTTTCCCAGGTAATCGCTGATGTTGAGATAAGTTGGCATTTGGTTGCTATTCGATACCAATTCCATATCGATGGTGTTGGGGGTACCCAGTAAAGGAACGGAGAAAACAGTGTATTCTGTATTTTGGAGGTAAGTGGTGGGAGTGGCAGGAACAAAATTGGCGCCAGCAATCCACTCAAAAACCCAATTATCGTACCCAGGTTCTGCTCCGTATGTATTAGGGCCGTGTGTTACAAAGCTAACCCCCGAAAATGCCGGGTCTATTGTAGGGGTTCCCCAGGTAAAGGCAGGCGAACCGGTGGGGTATCGCACAAAAAATTCCAATGCAGAAAACCGGACACCTGTCATATCGCCATTTACCGGTTTAATTTTAAAGATCAGGTTATTTTCATTCTTCTGCATGGTAGCCTGAAAATAGGCCTGGCTAAATCCTGCCACACAAAAAAGTAATGCAAATAAACTGGTAGCAATTTTTTTCATTTATACAGATTTACAGATGTTGATTGATGATTGAAAGGGAATTAAGAAAGGAAAGCGTTTTTTGATAATCGGAAACGGAAATACTTCCCGATACACGCACATTCCCATCCATATTGATATCGCTGGGAGAGTACACATTCGATAATAAAGCAGCCCCTGCCAATGTTGAAAGTATTCTTTGATAGTCACTCACAGAAATTGAACCCGTAATACGGGTGGCTGTATTGGAATTGGCGTTCCCACCGTACATCGCATAAACCCCGGTAGCAACCGTAGCCATTGGCGGATTGGAAATTGTGCCATTGGTATAGGCCTTATTGATATTATCGGTAAAATTGTAAGCTGTAGTGGTGGTTTTGGCAAGTCCAAAACTGGCAGGAGTGCGGATACCCAGGTGATTACGATGGCGAACAGAAATATAATAACTTCCGGCAGCATTACCGGCCATATTAAGGGGAGAAACACCATCGGTTTCCACAATATCTCCATCTCGTTGTAGCAGGGCCGATCGGGTACTGATTACATCTCCGGTGGTTCCATCGTGCAACTGAACAAACACCCAATCCACTATGGCATCGTTGGAAGCCGGAGCGCCCGAACCAACAATAGCAGCAGAGGTTGTTTCACCGCCCCCACTTCCCGATTGGGTAAATCCGGTTATGGAAGAATAGGGTTCAGTAGTGGGAATCAGGTTTTTGGTACGAAGCAGATCTGTCATATTCGTTCCAGAATAGGCTCCCTGGAGAAACACTTTGGGAGATACCAGCAAAGGAGATAATACCGGGCGGTTACCTACGGCAAAAGTGCCCAGGTTGGAGATTCCAGTACGGGTTACACTGTACGGGTTGCCGCCTGTAGCAGCCGATGTCTGGTTATTCAACAAATCCCAGCCTAAATTGGCAGCCGGAGCCGTAATATAATAGGAAATTCCAGTTTTGCTGCGGTTGAAACCGGGTAATTCATCTGCTCCCGCCCAACTTGCCGTAATACTCAGGTTACTTCCACCGTTTATGGCTTCGCTGATATCCCAGCTTGCATCCACCACTTCTTTCGTAATGGCGGGGCCGGAATTTCCATCTGTTAGGGCATTCGCATTCGCCCTTACCCCTATATCATCTACAGTACCCGAATTCGCAATGGTTACCGGATTGTAGGCCAGAGCAGCGTTCCCAACAGGAAATGTAAAAGCGGTGGATCCCAAAGAAGTTTTAATCATCTTACCCGTACCATCTGTAACCAAAAATTTATTGTTAGCCGGGTTGGTTACCGTGGCAGGTGCCAATAAGGTAATATTGTTGTTGCCTATACTGAGGTTGCCGTTGGTGAAAATTAGTTCCGAGCCAATCTTAAGCCCCGAAACCAGGCTGGCATTGGAAACATTATCGATTTCGAGCCGGGGAATACTGAAATTGCTCATATCCACCTGTTGGGCTGAAGAACCTTTCAATACAATTTTCCCATCACCTAATATATTAGTATTGCTTGTGATGTTGCCCTGTACAACTACCGAAGCCCCGGATTCAATCGTCAATTGTCCGTTATTAATGAAAAGTTGCGCCCGGGCAACAGAAACGGTAGAAATGGAAAGGGACAGTAATAAGAACCTGTGTAAGAATTTATTCATAAATCCGGTTTTGGAAATGAAGGGGATTGGGCAAAAAATGACTATTATCAACTAAGCCTAAAATCCCAATATCTAAAGTAAAGATAAAAAATCTGAACCATATTAATAATTCCGGACGGGGCTGTTTTTTTTATCAGTTACAATCCTATCTGCTTTTTTTTACAATGGTTTTTTCCCGACTTTTGTAACCTTACTATTACATTCTTATGGCGATAGAGATAAAGGTTCCCCCGGTTGGCGAAAGCATTAATGAAGTTACCCTGGTTAAATGGTTGAAAGCTGAAGCAGAATGGGTTGAGAGGGATGAAGTTATTGCAGAACTGGAAAGTGAAAAAGCTACTTTCGAGATCAATGCCGAACAGGCAGGCCTGCTACATCATACTGTTAATGAAGGAGATACATTGGCAATTGGAGATGTGGTGGGAAGTATTGATACTTCTGCAAAGGCACCGGAAAAACCGGCCGAATCTCCCAAACTATCCGAAAAATCACCTGAACCGGTAGCTGTAAAGGAACCGGCCCAGGAGAAAAAAGCCATCGTTCCTGTGCCGGAAGTAAAGGCATCTCCCGTAGCGGCTGCAATTATATCGGATAAAAAAATCGACAGCCAAAAAATTACACCCTCCGGAACCCTGGGGAGAATAATGAAACAGGATGTGCTCAATGCATTGGAAAATCCGGGCCGCCCTCAGGGAGTTGTTGCTTTCAACCGGAACGAACGGATTGAAAAAATGAGCAACCTGCGAAAAACCATCAGCCGAAGGCTGGTGGAGGCTAAAAATGCAACCGCCATGCTCACTACGTTTAATGAAGTGGATATGGGCCCCATCATGGATATCCGAAAAAAATTCAAGGATAAATTCAAAGAAACCCATGGCGTGGGTCTTGGTTTTATGAGTTTTTTTGCCAAAGCCTGTTGCTTTGCCCTTCAAAAATTTCCTGCGGTAAATGCCTATATAGACGGTGATCAGATTATTTATCACGATTATTGCGACATATCCATCGCCGTTAGTGCCCCCAAAGGGTTGGTAGTGCCGGTAATCCGGAATGCCGAAAGCCTGGGAATGGCAGAAATTGAAAATGCGGTCCTCGAACTGGCCACCAAGGCCCGCAATAACAAACTCAGTATCGAAGAAATGAGCGGAGGAACCTTTACCATTACCAATGGAGGGGTATTTGGTTCGATGATGAGTACCCCAATCATTAATATTCCGCAAAGCGCCATTTTGGGCATGCACAATATAGTTGAAAGGCCTATGGCTGTTAACGGGCAGGTAGTTATTAAACCGATGATGTATGTGGCTTTGAGTTACGATCACCGTATCATTGATGGGAGGGAGTCCGTTAGCTTTCTCGTGGCCGTAAAGGAGATGCTCGAAAATCCTTCCTTGTTATTGGCAGGGAAAGATCCTGTTTCTATCCTGCTCGAACTTTAGCAGGCCATGAGCCGTTTTCATTCATATCTCCATGCAGCTTGTAGCATTGTTGCATCGGCAACATCAGGGAAACCCCTTGCTTTTAGCCTAAAGGCTTATTTCTCTGCACATCCTCAGATGGGTTCGCGCGACCGGAAAACGGTGGCCTCCCTTTGTTATAATTACTACCGTTGCTTTTTTGCATTTCAAAATCAAATCCTTCCCGAATCGATAATAAAATCGCAATTTATTTGTTCCTCCTCAGTTAGTGATTTCCTTGCTTTTCATGCGCCCCACCTCAATCCCAGTGTTGCTTTGCCGATCGATGAAAAATGCGCCCTGTTGGGGATTACGATCACAGACTTTTTCCCTTTCGCCAACCAGGTAGGCCAGCCGGTGGAGTTGTTTCCATTTATAAAATCGCTGTTGGTGCAGCCAGATTCATTTTTGCGGATCCGAAAGGGTCGGAAACCGGAAGTAACGAATGCCTTAAAGGAAGCAGGAATTAATTTTTCGGAAATAACGGAAAGGGTTATCCGTTTCCAGGCAGGGCAGCCGGTGGATAAGACCATCGCTCTGGACCGGGATGCGGTGATCCAGGATTTTTCGTCGCAGCAGGTTTTTTTCTGGCTGCAACAACATCCCGAAAAAGTGGAAGGGAAAGAATTACATGTGTGGGATTGCTGCTCGGCCAGTGGAGGTAAGTCAATTTTATTGTACGACCTCCTCCAGCAAAAGCCGAAGATAACGGCATCGGATATACGTAAACAATCGATTCATAATTTAAAGGAACGCCTGGGAAGGGCCGGAATCCCGCTTCAGAGGGCATTTGTGGCCGACCTTACCAGCGGTGAAGCGGTTCTGCCGGATGAAAACTTTGATATTATTTTGGCGGATGTACCCTGCTCCGGCAGTGGTACCTGGGCACGTACTCCGGAACAAATGGCAGGATTTAAAAAGGATATGTTGATTGATTACAGTGCGAGCCAGCGGGCTATTTCAAAAGCAGTAACCAGGAATCTTTCCCACCATGGCCTGTTGTTTTATATAACCTGTTCTGTATTTAGGGAGGAGAACGAAGCGGTTGTGGATTGGCTTTGCCAAAACGGGTTAAAGCTGCTGGATATGTCGTATATCTGTGGATATAACGGTAAGGCAGATACCATGTTTAGTGCGGCGTTAACAAAGGAGTAGGAGTGCCAATTAGTTGAAAGATGGGATTTTCTTTGGCGTTTATTTTATTTTTCAATCGATATTCATCCCGGGTCCGGGATTAATTTTTTACCACTTTTCGGAAAAATTTTTTATGGTTTGATTCTAACCGGAGCACATACATACCTGCTGCCAGTTTTTCCATTGGAATTACCCAGTTGTAAGTGCCCGTTACAAGGCTGGCATTCCTGCTGTAAACCCTTTGCCCTGCGGCATTATATAAAACAACGAGTACATTCCCGGCTTCTGTTACCTGAAAATGTAAAACAGGGTTTCCTTTCACCGGGTTAGGATTTATAGTAACGGGGTTTGAAGCATTTCCTTCGCAACTATGTTCCGGAATCAACGCTTGAATAGTGTCCAGGATATAAGTAGTGTCTGCTCCAATTTTCATTTGAATGCGGTATAAAACCGTGGCCCCCTGCAATGCACTCACTTCATCCGAAAAATCATAATGATGGTTTCCCCAGGATGCCGGGTTTTGAAGGCTGCTTACAGGGATAAAATTTACATCGGTACTAAGTTTTCTTTCTATTATTAATTCCATATCGGGGTCTGCCTTAATATTTATTCCCAGATTCCATTTACAATTTGAAATCGCCGCTTCATAATTATATCCCATTCGTTGTAACCGGACGAAAGCCTGTTTTGCATCGGGTACACCAAAACCTTTGTGCCCGTCGGGATTGTTAAATTGATTGGAGGATTTGCGTAATGTTTCGAGGATGGTAGTATTCGAAAACTCGGGGAAAGCCTGCCATAAACAGGTAGTGATGCCCGCCATATTGGGACAGGCAAAGGAAGTTCCAAAGCCGTAAGAAGGCATACCGGTGGACGTGTTGGCCACAACCGCATACACACCGGTGGCACAAACATCAGGCTTCACCTGCCCTGCTGCATTCGGTCCAAAACTGCTAAACGAACCAATTGCACCCAGGGTATCCACTGCGCCTACACTCATTACACTGGATGCATCTGCCGGGGTGGTAAGATAATGCCAGGCGCTGGTTCCTTCATTTCCCATGGAAACCACCAACATCATTCCTTTGGCAGAAGCAAAATTTGCCGCCCTGGCGCTTAGGGTGGTGTGGCCGTTCATATCGGCATAGGTATAATTGAGAGTAGGGTCGTCAAATTGATTATACCCCAGCGAAATGGAACAAACATCCACCCCCAGGCTATCGGCCCGTTCCCAACCGGCAGCCAGGTTTTGTTCCTCAATGGGGTATTCAGATCCTGTATTTTCGGTGCGGAACAAATAAAAGTTTGCTTCCGGCGCAGTGCCTACAAAAACGCCGGGCAGGTTGGCTGCCATGGTGCTGAGGCATTGCATTCCATGGGGGTTATCTTCGTTCACACTGCTTTCATTATCTACAAAATCCCAGGTGCCTAAAACCTGATTATTTTGCCGGATACTATCGAAGGTGGGGAGGTTGAGATAATGATAAAATCCGGCATCCAGTACACACAATTGCATCCCTTTTCCTCTAAAACCGTGGTTGTGTAAAAAGTCAGCGTTGTTTAATTTAATCTGTCCATTCGCTTTTCCATATTGGTAATACCCGTTTTCATTTTCTTCTCTTGGAGCTTCCTGGGGAAGATCGATAACCGTATCCGGTGTTTTTTGTGCATTTACGGTATGGGAATTACGGGGTGCAATTGCACTTACGGATACCACAAAGGGCAGGTTGTTAATATGATTTAGGGCCCCTGCATCGGTAGTTCTTATTGCTACCTGATTCAACCATTTGGAGGTATTCAGAATACTAACGTTCCCGGATAATCGCAAACTGTCGATATAAGCCGGATTTACGGGTAAATCGGAACTGTCGATGGGAATCCCATACCGGATGCGCCTGTCGATGGCTCGTTGTGAGAGGTATTGCCCGGGTGTAGTGAGGCTGAAAGGTGAGTTGTCTTTATTCCGGAGTTTTACAATATACGTACTCAGTTGCGCGGTTGCTGTTTCAGAAAAAAAAAGGGCAAAAAAAGCCAGGAAGCAAAATAGGCGCATAATTAGTTCAATTATTCTTGTAATACAGAATGCTAAAAATAGGATTAAGCCGGCGTATTATAGGCCCATTTTACCCAGGTTGCTCCCCAGGTAAACCCACCTCCAAAAGCTGCGAGGATCAGGTTATCACCCTTCTTCAGTTGTTTTTCCCACTCCCATAAACAAAGGGGGATAGTAGCCGAAGTAGTGTTACCGTATTTCTGGATGTTAATCATTACTTTTTCTGCGGGCAAACCCATTCGGTTGGCAGTGGCGTCGATAATTCGAAGGTTTGCCTGGTGAGGAACCAGCCAGGCTATGTCATTTGCCGTGAGGTTGTTTTTCTGCATCAATTCGTAACTGATATCCGCCATACCTTTTACAGCATATTTAAAAACCGACTGGCCTTCCTGATATACAAAATGTTCTTTAGCCATAACGGTTTCAATGCTGGCCGGTTTTACCGAACCCCCCGCTTTCATGTGCAGGTGCTGGCATCCCACTCCATCTACCCGGAGCAAACTATCTAAGATGCCATGGCCTTCTGTATTTTCTTCCAATAACACGGCTCCGGCGGCATCGCCAAATAAGATGCAGGTGGTACGGTCGCTGTAATCTACAATGGAACTCATTTTATCAACCCCTACAACGATTACTTTTTTATACCTGCCGCTTTCAATTAAAGAGGTGCCGGTAGTTAATCCGAATAAAAACCCCGAACAGGCCGCTCCCAGGTCAAACCCAAAAGCGTTTTTGAGTCCTGTTTTGTAAGAAATAATATTGGCGGTGGCCGGAAATACCATATCCGGAGTAACGGTGGTACAGATTACACAATCGATTTCTAAGGGATCTATATTACGTTTTTGAAGAATTTGCCTAACCGCTTCAATTCCCATGTCACTGCTTCCCAATCCTTCTCCCTTTAAAATTCTCCTTTCTTTTACCCCGGTGCGGGTGGTGATCCACTCGTCATTGGTATCAATCATGGTTTCAAGGATCTGATTGCTGAGCACATAATCCGGAACATAACCACCCACTGCAGTGATGGCTACCTGTTTTTTTTGCATGTATGAAATTTTAAATACCTGCCTCTTTGAAAGACAGGTAAAATTAAAGGAAAAAGCTTTTTCAATGATTTGGTTCTTGGCAATCAAAAAATCGTAGTTTTGAAACTTAGGGTATCCAAACAACATGATCGCATACGTAGAAGGAAAATTTTCATATAAAAGTCCGGCCCAGGTATTTGTAGATGTGCATGGTATTGGATACGAAGTGAATATTAGCCTTCATACTTATTCTGCTATTCAGGATTTGACCGAGGGCAGGCTGTTTACCCACCTTCAGGTGAAGGAAGACAGCCATACCTTGTTTGGTTTTTTTGAGCGGGAGGAAAAAGAAGTTTTCCTTCATTTAACCAGTGTTTCGGGGGTGGGTGCAGCAACCGCACGAATGATGTTGTCCTCCATGAAGCCTGATGAGGTAATTTCGGCGATATCTCAAGGAAATACCCGGCTGATTGAAAGTGTAAAAGGTATTGGCAAGAAAACCGCAGAAAGGCTTATCCTGGAACTCAGGGACAAAGTTGGCAAACAATCCGTTGCCTCCATTTCCCCTGTTCCCCTAAACAATACCCTTGCCCAGGATGCGTTTTATGCATTGATGGCACTTGGTATATCCAAAGTGCAGGCTGAGCAGGCAATAAATAAGGTTCTTAAATTGGAGCCCGAAACAAAACATTTGGAGGAAATAATAAAAAAAGCGCTAAAAGCCATTTGAGATAATTCTACCTAACTGATTTTGCCGAATGCTGTTTAGAAAATTGACTGTCAGTAAGGCACCACGTTGTCTTAAGGCTTTGTTGATAACTTGGTGTTTCCTGGCTCCAACACTGATGGGGGTTAATATTGTATCTGCACAACAGGTAGCAGATTCCAATCATTTGCGTAACATCAACGACAGCCTCCACTTTCCTCTCGAAGACCGCAGGGGCGATTTTATTTCTTCCGGAATTTCCAACCCATACGATTTTAGAACTCCTTCCAATATCACCGATTCAGTTGTTTACGACCCGATCTCCAAACAATATATTATTTACGAAAAAATAGGCGACCGGTATTTTCGTAACCCCACCACCTATTCTTTTAATGATTATTGGGCTATGCGTAACCAGCAGGCTGAATTGGAATATTTTCAGCAACGAGCCAATACCACAAACCTTTTAAACAGGGGGAAATTTTTAAAACCCAAACTTTCCTTAACCGATAACCTTTTTAACCGTCTGTTTGGGAACGGTAAAATTGAAATCAGCCCGCAGGGGAATGTAGATATTATTGCAGGCTATCAGGGTCAAAAAATTAATAACCCTACCCTTCCCGAAAGGGCCAGGAAAAATGGCGGGCTCGATTTTAATATGAATGCCCAACTTAATGTAAATGCCAATATTGGAGATAAACTCAAGTTTCCCATCAATTATAATACACTTGCCAACTTCGACCTGGATAACCAGCTAAAGCTGGATTATACTGGCAAGGACGACGAAATTATTAAACGGTTTGAGGCAGGAAATGTAAGTTTCCCCTCCCGCGGGACACTAATACCCGGCGCCCAACAACTCTTTGGGCTGAAAACACAACTTCAATTTGGAAAGTTGTTTATTTCGGCAGTTTTAGCTAATCAAAAATCGCAAAGGCAGAGTATGAACCTCCAGGGGGGCGCAGCCTCCCAGCCTTTTGAAATAAAGGCAGATGAATATGAAGAGAATCGGCACTTCCTGGTAGGGCAATATTTTAGGAAAAATTACAACCGGTTATTGTCTAACCTGCCTGCTGTAACCAGCGATGTTCAGATCCTGCGGATGGAAGTCTGGATTACAAACCGGAATGGAACCACCACCGAAACCCGGGATGTGGTAGGGCTTATGGATTTGGGAGAAAACGAACCATATAACCCGGGTATCACCGTTACAGACCCGTCGCCGGTTCCCAAAAACAGCACCAATGATTTATACCAATCCGTGATAAACCGCCCGGATGCCCGTAATCCAGCCCTGATTTTTAATAATCTGACTGCCCTGGGTTTGCAACCGGTACAGGATTTTGAAAAGACCTTTGCCCGAAAACTCGATTCAACACAGTATTTCTATAACCGCGATATTGGTATGCTTTCTCTTAGCCAGCCTTTACAAACAGATGAAGTATTGGCAGTGGCTTACCAATATTCGTACCGGGGTAAAATTTTCCAGGTGGGTGAATTTTCTCAGGATGTTCCGCCAGATAGTACTACTGCCACGCAAAAGGTATTGTTCCTGAAATTGTTAAAAGCAACCTCCCAACGCACCAATCTGCCCATTTGGAAACTGATGATGAAAAATGTGTACAGCATTGGTTATGGAACCTTATCGCCTGCCGATTTTAAACTGGATGTAGTGTACCAACAGCCAGGTCTGGGTGCAAAACGCTATGTTCCCTTTGGAAATAAAAACCAGGGCTCGCCCATTATTTCCCTCATCAACCTCGACCGGTTAAATAGTCAACTCGATCCCCAACCGGATGGTGTATTTGATTATGTGGAAGGGTACACGGTTAACTCCCAATACAGCCGGATTATTTTTCCGGTTCTGGAACCATTCGGCAGAGACCTTGCCACAGGGATCTATACCGATACCAGTACGGTGCCAAACATAAAAGACACCCTGTATTATGCGCTATACGATTCAATAAAAGCAGTAGCCCAGCAATACCCTAATCTGAACCGGTTTGTTTTAAAAGGAATGGCAAAAACATCGGGGTCGTCGGATATAAGTATTGGCTACAATATTCCTAAAGGTTCTGTAACCGTTAGGGCTGGTGGCAGATTATTGCAGGAAGGGGTGGATTATGATATCAATTATGATCTTGGAACCATAAAAGTTACCAACCAGGCTATTTTGAATGCCGGGTTACCCGTAGAGGTAAACTTCGAAAACAACGCCAGTTTCGGCCTTCAACAAAGAAACTATCTTGGCCTCCGCCTGGATTACCTTCTTAAAAATACAGCCAAAGAACAATTCAGTATTGGGGGAACCATCGTTCGCCTTGGCGAACGGCCCTTCTTTACCAAGGTTAATTATAATGAAGATCCCATCCGCAATACCATGTATGGATTGGATCTGAATTATCGGAAAGAAACCCCACGGCTTACTAAATTATTGGATAAACTTCCCTTTTATTCAACCACCACGCCATCCAATGTTAGCGTTTACCTTGAAGGGGCCTATTTAAAACCCGGTCACGCACCTCAAATTGGCAGGGGATCCAACGGGTTGATTTATATCGATGATTTTGAAGGAAGTAAATCCGGAATTGATTTGCGTTTTCCACTCATAAGCTGGATGACTTCCTCGGTTCCTGTAGGAGCTACTACAGTTTCGGGTAGCCCCTTATTCCCCGAAGGTGCACTGAGTAATAATCTGGATTATGGAAAGAACCGCGCTAAATTGGCATGGTATCAAATTGAACAAACCCTCCAACAATATAAAGGTCCAAACAATCCGCTGGGAAATAATGCAGAGGAACTTAGCGATCCGCGGGTACGACAGGTTTATCAGAAAGAAATCTTCCCTCAACGCACCACCGGATTTGGAGAAAGCCAACTTGTAACTTTCGATCTGGCCTATTATCCTATGTATCGCGGGCCTTATAACTACGATGATGCAGTAGGGAGTGTAACTGCGGATGGGAAACTGCTCAATCCAAAATCGAGGTTTGGCGGTTTAATGCGAAGCCTTGATCAAACTGATTTTGAAACCAGTAATATCGAGTTCATCGAATTCTGGGTGCAGGATCCGTTTATTAATACCCCAAGGAACCCCAATGCCACCAGTTCTACCGGAGGTAAGTTATATTTTAACCTGGGAAACATTTCGGAAGATGTGCTGAAAGACGGCAGGCGGTTTTATGAAAACGGGTTGAGCACCCCGAATGCTCCGGCACCGGAGGATTCTACCATTTGGGGTAAAGTTCCACGCAACCCAATTCAGGTTACCAATGCCTTTAGCAATATTGCCGAAGATCGCAAATTTCAGGATGTAGGACTCGATGGGTTGACTGATGTAGAAGAAGGAGAACGGAGGCAGGCCTACCTGGCGCAACTTGCCGCCAACTTTGGTACAGGTTCACGGATTTACCAGGAAGCCCTTGCGGATCCTTCTTCTGATGACTATGTAAATTACAGAGATAGCCGGTTTAACGGGAATTCGGGTATCCTTGAGCGTTATAGAGACTTCAATAATACAGATGGAAACTCACCCATTAATTCGGGGTCTGAATTTTCTACGGCTGCCACGCTTTATCCGGATGCCGAGGATATGAATAAAGACAATACCCTGAGCGAAACAGAGGAATATTTCCAGTATATCGTAAATATTAAGCCCAATGGAAATCCGGAAATGGAAATTGGACAGAATTATATTGTTGACAAGAAAAGTGTTTCTGTTAACCTGGTTAATGGCCAGACCCGCGATGAAATCTGGTATCAGTTCCGGATTCCTATTTCGCAATACAACCGGAAAGTGGGAAATATCCCCGATTTTAAATCCATCCGGTTTATGCGGATGTTCCTCACCGATTTTGAGGACAGTGTAGTACTTCGTTTTGGTGAACTTCAACTTACCCGGAATATCTGGCGCAAATTCCAGTATAAGGTTGATTCGACCGGGCTATACACCGATGCATCCAGTACTACCTTCAATGTAGGCGCTGTGAATATTGAAGAGAACGATAAGCGTACTCCCTTGCCGTACCGCACCCCACGCGAAATTCAACGGGTGCAGACCTTAAGCAATAACGGGGTTAACCTGTTGCAGAACGAACAGTCGATGAGCCTTCAATTTTGTTCGCTCCGCCAGGGAGATGCAAAAGCTGTTTTCCAAACCTTTGGAAATCGCGACCTCAGGCAGTTTAAAAAACTGCTCATGTACATCCATGCAGAAAAATCCGTGTCGCAGATTACAAATGTGGAAGATGGGGACCTGACAGCGGTTATTAGAATGGGTACCGATTTTGTAAACAACTATTATGAAATTCGGATTCCATTGATTCTAACCCCCACCGATTTAGGGCTTAATCCCGATAGCGATGCCTATAACGATTCGTTGTGGAACCCACGGAATTCCCTTGATCTCGATCTGCAGGATCTCACGCGTTTAAAGCAACATCGAAACCTTTCTTCCACTCCTATTACCCAGATATACCGGGAATTGATGGCTAACGGGCAGGAATACTCGGTAATGGGGAATCCAAACCTGGGTGAAATACGGGGTATTTTACTTGGGGTGGAAAATACAAAGAAACCGGTGGCCTGCGGCGAAATATGGGTGAACGAACTCCGGATGTCGTCGATGGATGAAAAAGGCGGTTATGCTGCTTTAGGAAGAGTAGATGTGAACCTGGCCGATTTGGGAACCCTATCAGTTTCTGCCAATATGCATACCCAGGGATTTGGAACGCTGGAGCAAAAGGTGAATGAACGGTATCGGGATAATTTCTTCCAGTTTGATGTAGCCACCAACCTGGAAATGGGTAAACTGCTTCCCAAAAGCTGGGGCATGTCGATCCCGGTTTATGCCAGTTACAACCAGTCTGTTTCCATGCCCCAATACGATCCTTACGATCAGGATATTCATTTGAAGGATAAATTAAACGGTGCGGCAACAAAAGCGGAAAGGGACTCTATCAAGGATGTAGCCGTTGATTTCACGTCAACAAAAACCATCAACTTCACCAACGTAAAGAAAAACAAAACCAATGGATCAAAAAACCGGATTTATGATATCTCAAATTTTGATGTAAGCTATTCCTATATTCAAACCAGGAGCCATAACCCACTCATTGAAAATAATGAGGTAACAAGACACCGGGGTGCGCTGGGGTATAACTTCGCCCCGCAACCTAAGTATGTTGAACCGTTTAAGAATTTCTTTAAAAAGGATAAAAAGCATTGGTTCGACCTGATAAAGGATTTTAATTTTAATTATGTTCCTTCTCAGTTAAGTTTCCGGGCCGACCTTAACCGCCAGTTCGGCGCTATCAGGCCCCGAAGTGTGGGTGATGATAAATACAAAGTGCCAGAAACATACGATAAGTACTTCACCTTCCAACGGGATTATATTCTTCGCTGGAACTTTACCCGGTCCATAATATTGGATTATACTGCCACCAATAATTCGCGTGTTGATGAACCGGCTGGCAGGTTAGACACTAAACAGAAGAAGGATACCATTTGGGATAACCTGTTGAAAGGAGGAAGAAATACGATCTTCTACCAAACAGCCAACCTGAATTACACCCTTCCTACGGCTAAATTCCCACTCTTAGACTGGACCACAGTGAATGTAAAATACCAGGCGGTGTACCGCTGGATTGGAGCTTCAAGGCTTGCAGTGGACCTTGGAAACTTTATCGAAAACGGGCAACAGAAAGAAGGGACTGTTCAACTTGACTTTACCCGGCTTTATCAAAAAAGTAAATGGTTAAAAGCCCTCGATCAGCCTTCAAAAATTGAAGATCGCGAGAAATGGAGAAATAGGGTGAAGATTGTGAAGGATTCAGTTATGACTAAATCCGGAAAGAAAAAGCTAAAGAAACGTCGTATTGTGGATCAAACGGCTACTCCTTACTGGTCGCCGGTCCCAAAAGTTTTTGGGAAATTACTGACCAGCCTTAAACAGGTGAACTTCTCCATTTCAGAAACGGGAAATACCCGGTTGCCCGGGTATATCGACAGTACACAATTCTTTGGGCAGAACTGGCGAAGCTCGGAACCAGGATGGGATTTCATATTTGGGCGACAACCGGATACCAACTGGCTGAATAAGAAGGCCGCTTCGGGGGTAATTACCCGTGACTCAACTTTTAATTCATTGTTCCAGCAAAATTTCGATCAGCGGATAACATTATCGGCTACCCTGGAACCGGTGCGCGATCTTAACATAACGGTTAATCTAAGTAAAACCTTCAGCAAAAATTATTCTGAAACCTTCCGGTATATTGATACCTCCGCGGCAGGAAATAACCTTAAGAAATTCCTGCATCTTAACCCCTATACGGGAGGTGGTTTTGATGTAACCTATATTGCGTTTAAAACATTGTTTGGAAAATACGATCCCAACCGGGTTTCCGAAACATTTAAAACTTTCCAGAATTACAGGCAGATCCTGTCAAAACGATTGGGTACATCCAATCCGTATAGCCAAACCCAGGGTGCTGATGGCTATTATTATGGGTATGGGAAATATGCAGTGGATGTGTTGATACCCTCCTTTATCGCGGCTTATACAGGGCAGGATCCGGAAAAAGTTGCACTTATTAAACAGAGCAATCCGAATGTGAGGTCAAATCCTTTCAGAGCGATTATGCCTAAACCAAACTGGAAAATTGATTTTACCGGGCTCACGAGGATTAAGGGGTTACAAAAGATATTTACCAACTTCACCCTTTCGCATGGCTATAATGGAAATTTGAGCATGAATGGCTTTACTTCAGCTTTGTTGTACCAGGATGTATCTCATTATGGCTACCCCTCATTCTACGACACTATTTCCAAAAACTTTATACCTTATTTCCTGGTTCCGAATGTAACAATCCAGGAACAGTTCTCCCCATTGATTGGAGTGGATATGCAATTCGTAAACCAGTTGCAGGCAAAGTTTGAATATACCAAAACCAGACAATTAAGTTTGAGCCTTTACGATTTCCAACTGAGCGAAGTAAGAAGTACTGAGTTTATTGTTGGTGCCGGGTACCGTAAGCGCGGATTGCCTATGCCATTTGGGTTGAAATGGCCGAAGTTCCTCAGTTCCAAAAATCAATCATCCAATAAATTGGAGAATGAGATCAATTTCCGTTTAGATTTCAGGATACGCGATAACGTTACTGCCAATAGCCGGCTCGATCAGGATAATAATTTTGCAACCGGTGGCAGCCGCGAAATTACCATCAGCCCAACAATTGATTATTTCCTGAATAACCGGATAAATATCAAATTCTATTACGACAGGAGGAAGGTGGTTCCTTATATTTCATCCAGTGCACCAACCACCAATACCCGCGCCGGGATACAATTGAGGATTTCACTGGCGCCGTAGGAAATTGGAATAAAGAAAGTAAGAGTATTGGATGGTTAGGGATTAATTCAGCGAGAAAGATTTTGGACATTTTGGGGAAGAAACCGCAGTAGTTTAGGGTTGAACCTGGGATTCTTGTTTACAAGAGCCCTAATTATTTGCCCCCATTAAATTTGTCCTTAAATGGAAATGGAGGTTTAACTAGTTCCCCTCTGGTGAATTGTATCTTTCCGTTGACCTGCTAATTTTTAGTATTTATGCCTTTATTGTTTAATTACTGCGTGATTTTCGGTTTTTAACAGCATGGCCTGTAGCCTTTTCGGCGGAGAATCATGGTTTATAATGCGGGAGATATTTTTGTAGTAGCAGCATTTGCAAATCAATACATCTCTTTCATGAAATTGAAACGATACATGATAATTATTCTATCGATCATTGGACTAATTGCGATTATTTTAATTTCAGGGAAAATCTTCCTCATAAATCAATTCAGAAATGAGGTAAAGAAACTATTTGCTCAATCAAAGTTTATTTCCAACAAGACTTTTGACTATAAAATGCTCCCCGGTTTACCTGAGCCGGTACAACGCTATTTTAAATATGCTATTAAAAACGGGCAGCCCTACATTAGCTATGTCAGGCTTACTCATAATGGACAATTCAAAACTGATCCAAACAAGGATTTTGTTAGCATTAAAGGCGAGCAATATTTTACAATTGAAAATCCGGGCTTTATTTGGAAAGGCAGTACCGCCATGTTTACTGCAAGGGATATGTATATTTCCGGAAAGGGAAGGCTGGTAGTATCACTTTTATCAGTTTACAATTTAGTGGACGGGAAAGGCGATAAATATAATCACGGCGAATTACTACGTTGGCTCGGTGAAAGTGTTTGGTTTCCTACAAACCTTTTGCCGAGTAAAAATATACAATGGATAGCCATTGATAATTTATCAGCCAAACTTACTTTCACCTGCAACAACCTTACGGTATCTTACATTGTAACCTTTAATGATATGGGAGAGATTACACAGATTGAGACGAAGCGTTATATGGGAAATGAAAATTTGGAAACCTGGGTTGGGAGATTATCTGAATACAAAGAAATTAATGGCATAGTTATTCCCACAACTATTGAGGCTACCTGGAAACTAGAGAAGGGAGATTATAGTTATGCAAAATTCAAAGTGGAAAAAATTGAGTATGATATACCTCGTCAGTTCTAGGGGTACAATAAACGGTAAGTTATTTCCAATGATAAAATGAAACGCTGAATATGACCAGACAACCAAACATTGAACAGATAGTAAACCACTTGGTCAGGTAAGCAGCATTCAAACTAAATTTAAAACGCCGAACATGTAAGCAGGCACTCATTGCCGCCCCTTCTTTTTTTTATTTTTCCCCAATGCACATTTTTTTAATTCAAATATGCGAGGGGATTCATGAATTCCATTAAAATCAATTTCGAAGTGAGTATTTGTATATGCGCCTTCCTTTCTGAAAATATTAAATACCCAAACGCACAGGCCAACACGACATGGACAATATCAATTTATTCAACAACAACATGGATTTACAAAGGCCGACAAAATGAACCTCCGGCTTTAACAAGGTATTGCCAAAATGGTGGCAGATGTGTAATTATGAAACATTTACGCAAAATTCATCAACTGTAATTCTAATGAACTTTAGTGTAAATAATACGCAACTTCGGAAATAGCCAAACCCTAACTAAAGAAGTTGAAAATATGCCCGGCGAAGTAAATCTATGCGACGAAAGGCAACAAGTGAATTTTAGTTCATTGATTGGGCCATGCTCCAACTATTCTCCGGACGGTATAGGTGCTGAATTAAAGAATTTAAAATTCTATATTAGTTTCCAAGAAAGTAATATTGTTCACTTGAATAATTTTTATTAATAACTGACGGAGTTCCTGCATTCTTATATTTTTCATTTATTTTATATTGCCTTTCGTTTTATTCAATAACACCTGATTATTGGTTGAGGTTCGGAGGTTGCCGATTTGAGTTTTGGGGCTACACACTGAATCCTTCGGTTTAGCCGGAAAGTGTAGATTTTTCTGATAGTTTGCTGCCCCCACCCCGGGGGCGAAAATAAAACTTGTTAAAATTATAACCAGGAGAATGAACTAAAGAAACTTTAGAAATGGAATATTATTATTTAGTGCCCATCCCATGCATTTGGATAACTAAAATTTGGGAGAATTCTTATTGAGCATTGATTGAGTACTATCTCCGATATTTTTGATTGCGTCATCCGTAACCTTCATGTAAAATCCACCAACCCAACCTCGGATCAATACTTCCTGAACCTGAGCATCCGACATTCGTTCTTTTAATCCGGAAAACAAAAAATCTACCTGCAGGTGGAACCAGGTAAGCTATAAACGAGGTCTTTTATGCAACTCGTTTCAACAACATCACATACCCGCATACCTTTTTCTTTTTCTTGTTAATTTGGACGGGCTTTATCATATGATATTCCGAAACTTTGGGGATATAATCGAAGCTGATTACATTTCCATCCACATCGCCCCACATCTTCTTTTCATAAGCAACCTGCCTTTCTTCATAGTCGTACATTCTTACTTCATAAAGACGGGAACCGATATCGCCAATAAATACAAACTGATACCAGGAACCTGCCGTAAGAGGAACTACAATAGGCATTTCATACTCGCTTACCATTTCCATAGAAGCTTCTTTAACAACAACAAATCCTTTAGTTGACATTAATTCTTTAATACTGTCTACTTCGTGTTTAATAAAGGAATCTTCACAAGGCTGTTGACGAATCACATCCTGCCCCACCGATAATTTGGAAAATGATAATATTGCTGTGAGAAATAGAATGAAATGAAGGTGCTTCATGTAGTTTTTCCCAGGTTAACAGGGGTTTGCTTCATAATAACTTAAAATTGAGTGATTTATTATGTTTTCAAACTAAAATATCCCTATTTTGACTGCTCTTTTTACCTATTAAGGTGTAAATCTGGCTGTTATGTTTAATTTTTGAGATTGGACTTCTTTGGATTAATCTGCTTTTAATACTCCCACTTTACTTCGGGATATTAATTTTTGTTCTATTTGACTTGCTTAATGATTTGCAAAGCATTTTTTAAAATATACATCCTACAAATTCGTAACTCGTAACTCGTAACTCGAAATTCGTAATTCGTAACTCGTAACTCCTAACTCGTAACTCCTAATTCGTAACTCCTAATTCGTAACTCGTAACTCGTAATTCATACCTCACACCCCAATGCCCCTAATATAATAGGAGAGAGAATAGAACCGTATTTTTAAGAAAATTTATTTATTAGCGAGTTGGCCACATGCGGCATCTATATCCTTACCCCTGCTTCTCCGCACTCTTACATTTACTCTTTTGCCGGCGAGGTAATCTGTAAACGCCTGGGTGCTATCCTCATCCGATTTGGTGAAATGGATTCCTTCTACCTGGTTATATTCGATCACATTTACCAGGTGGGTGGGAATTTTCCGGTACACTTTCACCAGTTCTTCAGCATCTTCCAGGCTATCGTTTTCACCTCTTAACAATACATATTCCAGCGTAATATCGTTCTTGGTTTTCTGGTAAAAATGATTCAAGGCATCTACGAGGGCATCAATATTATTCGTTTCATTAATCCCCATGATACGGTTACGTTTTTCATCCGTTGCCGCATGAAGGGAAAGAGCAAGGTTAAACCTCACTCCATCATCCCCTAATTGCCGGATCATTTTTGCAACCCCGGCAGTGGAAACCGTAATCCTTTTTGGACTCATAGCCATGGCATCAGGCGAGGTAATCCTTTCAATGGCACGGGTTACATTTTTATAATTTAAAAGGGGCTCACCCATCCCCATAAACACAATATTACTGAGCGGTGTTCCGTAATGGGAAAGGCTTTGTTCATTCAGAATGGCAACCTGGTCGTAAATCTCATCAAAGTGCAGGTTTCTTTTTCTGTCCATTTGACCGGTAGCACAAAATTTGCAACTGAGGCTACAGCCTATCTGGGAAGATACGCAGGCTGTATTTCTTTTTTCGGTAGGGATTACGACCCCCTCCATTAGATGACCATCGTAGGTGATGAACCTTGATTTAAGGGTTCCATCGGTACTTTGTTGGGTAATGTCAACCTTTATAGAATTGAATGAGAAATCTTCGGCCAGCCTCTTCCGCAATTCAAGGGAGAGGTTGCTCATTTCATCAAAATTGCGTGCATTCTTTTTCCAAAGCCATTCGTAGGCCTGCATGGCCCTGAATTTTTTATCTCCAATCGCTTCAAAATAGGCTTTTAATTCGGTGAGGTCTAATTCTCTAATATTCCTATGGTCTGCCATTCTGCAAAGATAATCATACTAACTTTGGCAACTTGGAGCCGGCTCATTCCCGGCTATATTTTAACCCAGATTTTATGCAAACTGTTTATGTTGTAGATGCGGTCCGTACCCCGGTAGGAAAGTATGGTGGGGCTTTGGCTAATACCCGGCCCGATGACCTTTTGGCCCATGTAATCAGGGCTATACTGCATCGAAACCCCAATGCAATTCCGGCAGAAATTGAGGATGTAATTGCGGGTGCTGCGAACCAAAGTGGGGAAGATAATAGAAATGTAGCGCGCATGGCCCTTTTGTTGGCGGGACTACCGGTTTCTGTACCCGGAAATACCGTAAACAGACTCTGTGGCAGTGGTTTGCAGGCCATCATGGATGGAGCCAGATCTCTTATGGTTGGAGATGGAGAATTGATGATTGCCGGTGGGGTAGAGAGTATGTCGCGGGCCCCCTTTGTAATGCCCAAGGCCAGTACTGCGTTTCAGCGCAAACCCGAAATTTTTGACACTACCATGGGCTGGCGTTTCATCAACCCGGCCCTTTCGGAAAAATATTATCCTTACGGTATGGGGGAAACGGCAGAGAATGTAGCCAAACGCTGGAATATCAGCCGCCATGCACAGGATGAGTTCGCCTTGGAAAGCCAGCAAAAATATCAAAATGCACAGGTTGAGGGGAAGTGGAGTGATGAGCTGGTATCTGTTACCGTTACTTCTGGTAAGGTGAATTATGAGTTTGAAAAAGATGAACATCCCCGGCTTAGCTCCATGGAAAAACTGGCCCAGTTAAAACCGGCCTTTATTAAAGACGGTACGGTAACCGCCGGCAATAGCAGCGGGATTAATGATGGAGCCGCTGCCTTACTTTTAGCCACCGAATCGGCACTTAAAAAATTTAATATAAAGCCCTTGGCACGGATTGTGTCTATGGCGGTTTCCGGCGTGGATCCGGCGATAATGGGTATAGGGCCTGTTCCCGCATCCCAAAAGGCACTGAAACGGGCAGGCCTTTCTATTGGCGATTTGGGGTTGATAGAATTAAATGAAGCGTTTGCCTCACAAAGTATTGCATGTATTCACGAATTGGGCCTCGACCTGGAGAAAGTGAATGTAAACGGAGGGTCAATTGCAATTGGACATCCCCTGGGCTGCAGTGGCGCCAGAATCTCCACTACCTTATTGCATGAAATGAGGCGTAGAAAAGTAAAGTACGGACTGGCAACCATGTGTATCGGGGTGGGACAGGGCATTGCAGCAATATATGAAGGTTTATAACCTCCGTAATTCTTTCCGTAGGAGATATGAATTAATAACAGCACACACGCAGAAAATTATCATTCCTAACGCAAAGGTATAGATGCTGATTGGAAAGCTAATCCGGTCTATTCCGCTATGAACGGATGTTCTAAAAATGGCATGCAATATTTGGGAGCCGGATAATGCGATGAGAACAATAATTCCATAAGCCGGAACCCATCTTTTGCTAACCTGCTTACCCAGCCACTCAGGCTCATAACCCAACGTTACCATCAGCCTCAGATTATCTCTGCTTCTCGATATCAGGAGTTGTAAATAAAACGCAAATAACAGGATGGCAAGGGCTATCACCAAAATAGCAAACAAGCCCAGCCCGGCAATAATTCCCTGCAATACCTGCTTAATTCGGCCAAATCGCGTCCGCTCTTTATTTACATGGTAATCTTTTGTATCCAGGAATTGAAGCAGGGTGGGGTTATTTGCATCCCGGGTTTTAATGTAGATACGGGAAAAGGGAGCGTTTTCACTTTGGCCCAATTTTTTATTCGCCCAAATAAGGAAGTTCTCAGGAACCAGCACCGAATTAATCCGATCGCTCAAACCTACAATATGGGCTCGAAATCCTTCAACACCAGTAAGGCTATAACATTCTAATTGAACATTCAGGCTGGCTGCGCTTTCACCCGAAATCTGTGGAAGTCCCTGGGTAGGAGCAAAAATATTGTACATCTCCAGGAATTCGGAGGATAGGATAATTGGAATGTCGTTTTGCCCTTCCTGCCAAATGAACCCGGAAGGAAGTGTATCTAAAAAGTTGTTGTTTATTGCTTCCAGGAAAATGTCAGTGGAGAATGGGATTACATTACCTGCACTCACCTTTGCCCGAAACTGGTTGCTGATAAGGGGTGCAGCATCCACTACCCCTGGGGCAGATTTTATTTCCTGAAGATTTGCAAGGGAAAGCCGGTTATCCTTACCCATATTCTCATTGGTGATTTCCCGGGTTACAGATATAAAATCATAACCATCTTTGCGCAAGTTTTTTTCTTTAAGCAACTGGTTGATGTCTATATAAAATTGCAGACAGCTAATGAGCAATAAGGAACCAATACATAACCCGGCGTAACCAAAAATTCGGCTGGCCCGGTTTCTTCCGGTATCAATAAAGGGGGCAATATCTTTATAGGAAGCCATTATAATTTCAATGTTTTAGTTGCAGGGAAGGACGGATTGGTTTCCAGATCGGCAAGTACTATTCCTGCATTTTGTTTTTTTGTCTCTTCAAGGATTAGGTCCAGCGCTTTTTTCCGATTCGCCGTATCCAAATGGCTAAACGGTTCATCCAATAACAGCATTTCAAAAGGTTGTTGCAAAGCCCGAATGATGGCGATACGCTGGCGTTCACCGTAACTACAGTTTCCAGCAACTGTGGCAAGTTTGTTTCTTACACCTAATCTTTCTGCCATAGCCTCAATCGCATCGGTACTGGAAAATCCAGTGAGTGCATTTTTTACCAGGATATTTTGCAAACAGGTGGCAGATTCAAATAACTTCAAATCCTGGAAAACAATAGAAAGCTTTTTGGTTCTTAATAAGGCCGTTTGTTTGTAGTTTAATGCATCAGGACCACCACCCTCAAGGGATATCTTTCCCCGGTAGTCATTTCGTAATCCATAAAGGAAATGTATAAACGAAGATTTCCCTCTTCCACTGGCTGCCACAATTTCAACAAGGGAACCACTTTCAAAAAATTGTTGGGTATTCCAAATCTCCGATCCAACAAGTTTTTCCTGTTCTAAATACACCGGTTGAAGTTGTTGGAGTTGTATTTGCATAATAAAAGAGGCCGCCAGGTAAAAGGCGGCCTTTGGGGAAAATAGGAATTAATATTGGGAGGTTTCCGCCGGCATTGCATTAGCCAGGACTGGTTTGGGCTCCATTTTTTTTTGAATGTAAATCATTCCCAATTTATCAAAATAGCGGTTAAGCTGTTTTAAACTGTTGGTATTCTTATCCGCCAGGTTAATATCAATATGCCCTTTTAAACTGCGCCCGTTAAATTTTTCGGTATAAGCAATCATATCCTGCCATACCAATTTGGATGCATCCAAAATTTCAAGGGTCGAACTGTCAGATACCAAGGGCGACATGGCCCCCATGATGTAGTTGAAGTTTATATACGTGCCACCCGGCCCCGAATTAATTTTATCATAAATGGGTGAGTTGTTTGATTTTTCTCCATTTAAAAATGCATCTACTACGGGTTGTTCAGATCCTAATGCAAAATATTTTTCACTCTTATTGTACGTAAAGGGGGCCTTTGATTTTTCCTTTGTACTATCGGCAGTGGGAGAAGAGTTATAAACTTTCATCATTTTCGTAAATCCGGCCATTACTTTTTCAAATTCCGATTTGTTGCCAATAGCAGAAGCAAAAAGGTAATCGGCTTTGGGGAAGGTGGAATCTGCTTTTATATTCGAAACCGAAAAAATAAAATCCCCTGCATTTGCAGCAATTAGATCATCGATGGAGAATCCCATCATTCCGGCTCCCATATTGGCAAAGCCATCTGCCCCAAGCAATTTCAGGTATCCCTTAATGATTTCAGGATTTACGGAAAATTGCATTAGCAATGCCAGGTTATCCGTTGGGATTCGTTTTAACATATCTGCATCGCCATGACTTTTCAGATTTTTTGCCAATAAATCAGCCACATCCTTATTCATGAAATTTTTAAAATCAACAACAATCTTTCCATTTTCGAAATGGATGGAGGCGGTGGCCCTTGCTTCCTTCGTCATTTTGGTGAAGTTGAGCATGCTGAGCGGCCCCACTGAAGGAATTTCACTCATTTGACTGCTGCTTAATTCTTCATTGTTTATCCAAACATGCAAATCGGCATTATCGGAAACAAGTTCAGTGAATTTTTCATCAGAACCGAGGCTTTCCGATTCTTTGATATTAAACACCTGCTTTGCCAGGTTGCCATAGTTTCTATTATCCTTTACGGATTCTTCCGGGTCTTGCACAGAATCCTTTGATGAGTAGGGATTATTATTAGCCCCCCATTGGTTCACTTGTTTTGGGATACCAATTACAAACAGGAATCTTTCTTTATTCCATGCCAGAGCCATACCGTTTCCAGTGCCAATATGCATTCCTTCCGATTCTGAAAAGTTGAGCTTTCCATTCGTATCCCCTTTTACTAATTTTTCAAAAGAATCTGCATTGGCCAGTACCCCCTCTGCCCCTGCGTATTGCCCTAAGGAATCGCTCATGAAATACAACAGCACATTATTTTTGATACTTATTCCGCTCGATTCGGGGTTCTCCAATAACGGTTTTATTTTTGCAGGAAGGGCACTGTCTTCCATCATCCGTTTAAACAGGCTGGTATTTTTTATTTCATCCCAGGGCAATTTCTGGTTAATAGAAGCGCCGTTAATATGAAGTACCGCAATCGCTTTCTGCGGAATATACCTGCCCTCCTTATTGTTCTTTTTGGAACAGGACGAAAAAGTGGCTAACAGGCCAAAAGATACAAGAATTGAAAAGAAAATTTTTTTATTCATTCGTATTTTTTATTCGTGCGGAAAGATAGGAAATAAGTGTATCGCTGCTCAGGGTTTCCTGATGGCCGGTTGTTAAATCTTTTACCGTGGCTGATTTCTCCACCAGCTCATTACTGCCAATTACAATACAATAACCCGTACCCGATTTGTGTGCATATTTAAATTGTTTATCTAATTTGGCTTTTTCATGATACAATTCGCAGCCAATATTTGCCTTCCTTAATTGATGCATAAGGGGCATGCAATAAGCCACTTCCTCATCGCCCAGGTTGGTGAATAATACAGGGGTGCCTTTTTGTAACCCTTCGGGAAATAGATTTAGTTCTTCCATTACATCAAAAATCCGGTCCACCCCGAAACTTATTCCTACTCCGGGAATACCTGGCACTCCAAAAAGCCCCGTCAGGTCATCATATCGGCCACCCCCGCCAATACTGCCTATTTTTACGGATTCGGGTGCCTTTGCTTCAAAAATAATCCCTGTATAATAATTCAATCCTCTGGCAAGGGTAAGATCAAATTGAATATTTATATCCTTCGAATTCTTAATTAGGTATTCTATTTCGGCAATTCCTTCTTCCGCTAATTCATTCTTAGAAAATAAATTTTTAACAGCCTGGATTCGTTCCTGGTTCGTTCCGGATATGGAAAGGAAGGTATTGATTACCGTTACCTGCTTTTCATTGAGGCCGCGGGAAAATAATTCGACATTTACTTTTTCAAGGCCAATCTTATCGATTTTGTCAATAGCAATGGTAATATCAATTAGCTTCTCTTTTCCTCCACATAAATCTGCAAGGGCTGTGAGGATTTTTCTGCTATTAACCGATAAATTATATTGGGTAATACCGAGAGCTAAAAATACATCATGGTAAATGGTAGTTAATTCAATTTCGTTTAACATCGAACGGCTTCCCACTACATCTGCATCACACTGGGTAAATTCGCGGTATCTCCCCTTCTGGGGCCTGTCGGCACGCCATACCGGCTGAATTTGATATCGTTTATGCGGAAACGTTATCTGCCCATGATTCATGGCAACGTATCGGGCAAAAGGAATAGTAAGGTCGTACTTCAACGCCCTTTCCGTTACATCAGGGCTGTTTTTCCCTTCCAGTAATTTTTCAAATCCCTGTTTCGATTTTTCAAGATTCCTGGGGTCGTTGAGGCCATTGTTCAATACCCTAAATATTAATTTATCTCCCTCTTCCCCATATTTGCCCATCAGGGTTTCGAGATTCTCCATAGCAGGAGTCTCCAGTGGATGAAACCCGTATAGTTCAAAAACCTTTCGAATTCGTGAAAATATATATTCACGTTTGCGAACCATGCCTGCCGGGAAATCCCGCATGCCTTGTGGAATAGATAATTTCGACATATTTAATTAATCCTGACTGCTCAAATGGGGAGCATATTTTTTAATTATTTTTTCCGAGGTATGGTTAATAAGCTCAAACACTTCATGATACCCCGGCTCAGGGCCATACCAGGGATCGGGCACATCCAGATTCTTGCCCGGGTAAAGTTCATTGAGAAAAAGCACCACTTTTTCCGGATCAAAATCAGTGCCGGCTATTTCCCGTATGTCATCCATAACATTTGATGCCATGGCATAAATAAGGTCAAACTTTTTTATATCTGTTTTAGTGAACTGCCTCGCCACCTGCATGCTGATATCAATTTCATGTTGCCTTGCAACTTTTTGACTTAATAAATGAGGAGCTTCCCCAACATGAAATCCATTGGTTCCTGCACTCTCCACTTCCCAATTCAGCCCAGACAATTCAGCCTTATGTTTTAGTATTCCTTCTGCCAGCGGACTACGGCAAATATTTCCGAGGCAAACCATCAAAATTTTCATGGGGCAAAGATACTGCTTCAACATTTGTGGAATGAGGCTGCCTGTGCATCTCAATATCCACAGATTATTTATAAATTAAAATGAGTTTACCATGGTTGCAGAACAAATTCTAGATGCGGGTATCCTCGACATTATCTTTGAAGGAAGGAATAAAGGTTATGGTGCCTACCGGTTAAGGAAAGGCTATTCAATGCGGATGCTTATTTCCCTGGTACTTAGTCTTGGGCTTTCAATTCCCATGGTTTATTTTTTATGTGGTTGGTATCCCCAAAAACAGTCGATCCGGAGGGAATATAATGTTGAAGGGCTCTTGTTGGCGCATGTTCTTCCTCCTAAATTGCCCCTTCCTGCATCCTCCCAACCTGCTTCAGATCCCAATTCAAATTCAGCTGAATCGAAGCAAAAGCTATATTCTTCTGCCAGATTAGGAAGTGAAATTCAAATAGAAAAGGATCTTCATTTACCCCACCAGTTCCTTCCTGGAAAGGTTTTTGAAGGGTTGGAAACCGGGAGGGATGCCAGCCCTGCCGGGCCTTTGGCTGCTGCTGAGAAAATCAATGAAGGTCCGGGGAATCATTTTTCAACTCCCCTTTCCAAGGCAGATTCTATAAATTCCGACCCGGTGGAAAGTCCGGAGGTAGCACCTTCCTTCCCTGGTGGGGAGGAAGCGCTTGCGCGGTTCCTTAAAAGAAACCTGGTAATGCCTTCTGTTTCTGAGCCAGGAACCGAAGTGCGAATAATTGCCAGGTTCATAGTGGATATGGATGGAAAGGTTACTTCTATCTGTACAGATGGGAGGGGAGATGAATTTGACAGGGAGGTGAAACGGGTGCTGCGTAAAATGCCAGGATGGGTACCGGGAAAATCCAAAGGCAGAAATGTATCCTCTTATTTCAGACTGCCGGTTATATTCCACAATTTCGGGGATTGAAACATAAACTTGTAAATTGCAAAATACAATTAACCATTATGGCATTAGAAGAGTTTGAAAGGGAGCAGCCCAACCAGCGGGATAAAAATTATATCCGGATGCGAAGCATGATGGATTTTGGAATGGGCACTCTTTGGACCGGTATGGGGGTTTTCCTGTTTTTCTCTAAACAGTTTAAATCCGGACTGGAGTTGAGGTACGACGATGGAACCCTCAAAGTTTTTGGAGCTGTTTGTGCCGCTTATGGCCTATTTAGAATTTACCGGGGGATAAAGAAAAATTACCTGAAGGAACGATGAGGAACCGCCTGTTGTATTCTTTTTTGATTTTCTTTTTAGCGTTGGGTTTTTCCTGTAAAGAAAAAAAGGGAAAGGAGGAAGTTGATACTCCTGCTTCCGGCACAATTCATATCAGTGTGGATGAGTCCTTTCAACCGGTAATTGAAGAAGAAATTAAACTTTATGAGTCAACTTATCCCGGTGCTAAAATTGTGGCCAGCTACAAACCCGAATCAGCGTGCTTCCAGGATTTTTTAAAGGATTCGGCTACCCGGATGGCAATAATAACACATGGCCTTAATTTTAATGAATCGCAATATCTTAGCGATTCATTAGGATACCGGCCTAAATGGCAGAGAGTGGCTACCGATGCAGTATGTATTATTGTAAATATGAATTCAACGGATACTCTGTTTACACAGGAAAGGCTGGCTATGCAATTGCAGGGTAAAATTAATCGGAATCAGGTAATGGTTTTTGATGGCCTAAGGGAAACCGGTGCCGTCCGGTTCATTCGCGATTCCATCCTGAAGGGAGCTAATTTTGATACTTCGGTGGTGAAAGCCGCCGAAAATTCAGATGAAGTTATTAATTATGTAAAGAATAATGAGAATGCCATTGGTTTTGTGGGAATTAGCTGGATTGGGAACCCGGAGGACAGCAACCAGGTAAACGACTTGAAGACAGTGAAATTGGGATATGTGCAATGTAATATTTGTGAAGGGAAACCCTTTATAAAGCCAAGCCAGCAAAGCATTTTATCGCGCAGTTACCCATTGGTGCGGGGATTATACTTTTTGCTGCGCGAAAACAGAATCGGACTTGGAACAGGATTTGCCGGCTTTTTGCAGATGGAAAGGGGGCAATTAATCTTCAGGAGGGCTTATCTTGGGCCGGAAATGGATTTTGATATCAGGCCGGTGCAACTGAATACCAAATTGCCTCAATAGACCTTTTAACGAACCATTATAAAATTTTTATAACCATATATAGTCACCAATAAAATGTTTAAATCTGAAAAAATGAAAAAATTTCAAATCGGAATGACTTTTATGATGCTGCTGTTTTTTGTAGGGTCTGCTTCGGCACAAACCATCGATGAAGGGAAATCATTCCTGTATTATGAAAGATTCGAAAGTGCTATAAATGTATTTCAGAAAATTTTGAATTCCGATCCCAATAATGAAGCTGCTGCTTTTTGGCTGGGGCAGGCCTATTTGCGTAACGACGATCGCAGCAACCAGGATGTAGCTAAAGCAAAGGCACTATATCAGCAGAAACTGCAGGCGAATCCCAACCAGGCTCTTTTAATTGCAGGTATGGGACAGATAGCCCTTATTGAAAATCAACGCCAGGAAGCCCGGAACCGGTTTGAAACGGCAATTTCTCTTTCCAAAGGAAAAGATATTGATGTTCTCAATGCCATTGGCTATGCTAATGGGAACCCGAATTCAAAAAATGGGGATGCCGCCTATGCTATCGAAAAACTGAAACAGGCTACCGAAGTCAAAAAGTTTAAAGACCCGGATGTGTGGGTGAACCTGGGTGATGCTTACCGAAAACTGAATGCCGATGGGGGAAGTGCCATTCAGGCCTATAATGAAGCGTTGAAAATTGATCCCAAATATGCAAGGGCATTGTATCGTATTGGAAAAGTTTATCAAACCCAGGGCCCGGGGCAGGAATCCATTTATATGAAGTATTTTAATGATGCCATTGCCATGGATCCTAAATATGCACCGGTTTACTACAATCTCTTTAGCTATTATTATGAAACTAACGTCCCCGTTGCGGCACAGTATTTAGATAAATGGCTTGCTAATTCAGATAACGATCCCAAAGCCTGTTATTACCAGGCCTCCGTAAAATTTGCTTCGGGGCTTTTTAATGAAACCATTACCGAAGCCGATAAATGTATTTCTCAGGAAGGTGAGAATCCTTATCCCAAACTTTTTGGTTTAAAAGCCTATGCTTACAACCGGTTAAACGACTCCCTCAATGCCAAATTAAACTTTGAGGAATATCTCCGTCGGGCAAACCCAGATAATATCGGTGCTGGAGATTATGCGACCTATGCCACCATTCTGTTTAAATTTCCGGGCAATGAGGGAAAAGCCACTGATTTAATTGTGAAAGCTATTGCTACCGATACCCTGGTTGCCAATAAAGTGGCCTATGCTAAAACCCTGGCCGGTATTTATGATAACCTGAAAAATTATGGAAATGCAGGTAAATGGTTTGGTGAAGTTGTTTCCCTGAAAAAGAATTTTTCTAATGTTGATCTGTTTAATGCAGGGTATAACTATTATCTGGGTAATCAATATGATTCCTCCAGCAAGTACTTTACCATGTATATTCAAAAATATCCGGATGATATCCTGGGGTATTATATGGAAGCCAATACCAGCGCCATGATAGATTCCACCGGTGAATTGGGGCTTGCTGAACCATTTTACAATAAAGTAATTGAAATAGGATCCCAGGATCTGACTAAAGGGAATGCCAAAACAAGGGTGCTCACCGCCTATAAGTTTTTTATTGGCCATCAATACAACGTGAAGAAAAATAAAGACAGTGCGCTGTATTATGTAAACAAGGCCCTCGAAATAGATCCGGCCGATGCCCAGTTGCTGAATTTTAAGGAGATAATCTCTAAATATGATCCTTCCACATCTACCCCCAAAAAACAACCGGCAAATAAAACATCTTCTCCGGCAAATTCACCAAAAAGATAATATCAAAATTCAAACCCGCTGCCAACGCAACGGGTTTTTATTTCTCAATTCAAAGCGGATTCCTTGATTATTAAACCTGCTAACCTATTTTTGCAGCAAGTTTAATAACAGATATGCCTTTTTACCTCCTTCAGGCTACCGTAAACAATGCCATTAATTATTTCCCCATTGCAATGCAGGCTCTGTTTGCAATCGGATTGGTTGTGGCCATCGTAATTGGTTCTAATTTTCTGGGCCCAAGAAGAAATACCAAGGAAAAACTTCAAAATTTTGAAAGCGGTATTGAAATTCGTGGTAATGCGCGGCAGCCCGTAGCCATCAAGTATTTCCTTGTGGCTATCCTCTTCGTTTTGTTTGATGTGGAAGTGATTTTCTTCTATCCCTATGCGGTTAATTTCCGAAACCTGGGATGGGAGGGGTTTGTAGCAGTTATTCTGTTTGTAAGCTTATTTCTCGCCGGCTTTATCTATATCTTTAAGAAGAAGGCGTTGAAATGGGAAGACTAAGGTTATTGATCTTTTGACTGGAAGGTTTGTTATTAAAATAACAAACCAAAAAATTAAACGCTATGCCTCGTCCGGTACAATATAACAGCAAAGTAAAATTTGAAGGGATCCCCGAAGGATATATGGGGGAAGGGTTTATGGCCACCAACCTCGAAAAAGTAATTAGCCTGGCCCGGAAAAACTCGATCTGGCCCCTGCCATTTGCCACCAGTTGCTGCGGAATTGAATTCATGGCAACCATGGCCAGCCATTATGATATTGCCCGTTTTGGTTCGGAACGGGTTGGGTTTTCACCCCGCCAGTGCGATCTGTTAATGGTGATGGGCACCATCGCAAAAAAAATGGGTCCGGTGTTGAAACAGGTTTACACCCAAATGGCCGAGCCTCGTTGGGTAATTGCAGTAGGGGCCTGTGCCAGCAGCGGGGGGATTTTTGATTCTTACTCCGTACTTCAGGGAATCGATCAGGTTATTCCCGTGGACGTGTATGTGCCGGGATGTGCACCCAGGCCCGAAGCAATACTCGATGGGCTTATGCGCATCCAGGACCTGGTAAATAAGGAAGGGTTGCGGAGAAGGCATAGCGAACAGTATAAAGAATTGTTGAACAGTTACGGAATAAACTAATCCGTTTAAATATTTTCTTTTCATGGCATTAACAAATGAAACGGTAAAACAGGCCCTCATCGAAAAATTTGGAGAGGCGCTCACCGGTTGGGATGAGCCTTATGGTATGCTCACATTTGCCGCTCCAAAGGAAATGAACCTCAAAGTACTCCAGTTTTTATTTGATGAGGAATCCCTGAAATTCAAGTTCCTTACCGATTTGCAGGCAGTTCATTTTCCGAATAACCCGGGCGCTGAGCTGGCGGTGGTTTACCACCTTCACAATTTGCAGGATAACATCCGGCTGCGTTTTAAAGTATTTACCTCCATCGATAATCCGGAAGTATTCAGCGCTACCGCTTTATATCAGTCGGCCAATTGGATGGAACGCGAAACCTATGATTTTTTTGGGGTGCAGTTTGTAGGCCATCCAAATCTTATCCGCATTTTGAATGTAGATGAAATGGATTATTTCCCCTTGCGAAAAGAATATCCGGTGGAAGAACAAAGCCGCGTTGATAAAGACGATGAAATGTTTGGGCGGGTACATGCTAAAAATGTAAAGAACAATGAATAACCATATCCTATTGCCCAAGGGTAGCCTGGAAAAACAAACTACCACCCTGAACCTCGGGCCAACACACCCTGCCACTCATGGTGTTTTTCAAAATATACTGGAACTCGATGGCGAAAAAATATTAAAGGCTACTTCCACCGTAGGGTATATTCACAGAGCATTTGAAAAAATTGCAGAAAGGAGGCCCCTTTATCAGATTACCCCACTTACAGACCGGTTAAATTATTGCTCTTCCCCCATTAATAATATGGGTTGGCACATAGCTTGCGAAAGATTGCTTAAAATAACCCTCCCGAAAAGGGTTGATTACCTCCGGGTTATCATCATGGAACTGGCCCGAATTTCCGATCATCTCATATGTAATTCAATTGTGGGGGTGGATAGCGGTGCTTATTCCGGGTTCCTTTACCTCATGCAGTACCGGGAACTGATATACGAAATTTATGAAGAAGTGTGCGGTGCCCGCCTCACCACCAATATCGGCCGGATCGGAGGCTTTGAAAGAAATTTTAATGACACGGCTTTTCAGAAACTGGAGAAATTCCTCGAAGAATATCCCAAACAACTGAAAGAATTTGAAAATCTGTTTACCCGCAATCGGATATTTATGGAGCGCACCATCGGTTGCGGATCAATTTCTGCCGAAAGGGCCCTCAATTATGGATTCACAGGGCCCAACCTAAGGGCTGCCGGTGTGGATTATGATGTACGCGTTCACACGCCTTACAGCAGTTACCAGGATTTTGATTTTACCATCCCGGTGGGTACCACCGGCGATTGTTACGACCGTTACCTGGTTCGTAACGAAGAAATGTGGCAAAGCCTCAGCCTGATCAAACAGGCATACCAGAAAGTTCAGGAATTTAAAGGAGCCGAGGCCGAAGTGTTTCATGCCGATACACCCGCCTATTACCTTCCTCCTAAACAAGACGTGTACACGAAAATGGAAGAAATGATTTATCATTTCAAAATCGTAATGGGCGAAATTGATATGCCGGTGGGGGAAGTGTACAGTCCGGTGGAAGGAGCCAATGGAGAATTGGGATTTTACCTGATAAGTGATGGCAGCCGTACACCGTATCGCCTCCATTTCAGAAGACCCTGCTTTATTTATTACCAGGCATACCCCGAACTGATTAAAAATGGAATGCTCAGTGATGCGATTATTACCATGAGCAGCCTGAACCTGATTGCCGGCGAATTAGATGCCTGATTTTATGAATAGAATTATAGAATGATGAACAACCTATCTTTTTCTGAGGAACAATTAAAACAAGTGCAGGATATCATTGCAAGATACCCGGAAGGGAAGCATAAAAGCGCCCTGCTGCCTGTGCTGCACCTTGCCCAGGATAGTTTTGGCGGATGGCTGGATGTGCCGGTTATGGATTATGTGGCCACCCTGCTTAAACTGGAGCCCATCGAAGTATATGAGGTTGCCACTTTTTACTCGATGTACAATCTTAAACCAGTTGGTAAATTTATTTTTGAAGTATGCCAAACCGGCCCCTGTATGCTTAACGGTTCAGATGATATAATTGCCTACATTAAAGATAGACTGAATATTAATGTTGGAGAAACTACCGCTGATGGAATGTTTACCCTAAAAACCGTGGAGTGCCTCGGCGCTTGCGGCTATGCACCCATGATGCAGTTGGGAAAGTATTACCGTGAACACCTTACCCCCGAACGGGTGGATGCTATAATTGAAGAATGCAGGGCAAAAGCCAATTAATGAAAGGAAAAAGTACCACATATTATTTTTGTTTTGGAGTTGTATTCCTTTTATGCTCCCTGCATTTTGTTTCCTGCAAAGAAGCCGGCGATTCTAAAGCATCAAAGGGAAACCTTTCTCCTTTAGGAAAAGATGAGCCATTGAACAGCAATAATAGCGGCAGTGATACCCTAAACATTGATGCCAAAGCACTTAGCTGGCCCGGTGTATATCGCGGCGAATTACCCTGTGCCGATTGTGGAGGAATTCATACCGAAATAAACCTTCATCGCAATGGAAATTTTTCCAGAAAAATGACCTATGAAGGAAAGGATGGAAGTGCGTTTAACGAAAAGGGAAAAATAAATTGGAAAACGAAAGATATTATTGAACTGAATGCAGGCAACGGCCAACCCCAGTTATACCAGGTAGAAAATGGTCAGTTGATTCAATTAGACCAGGCTGGAAATAAAGTAAAAGGGGAGTTGGCAGAAGCTTATATCTTACATAAAGATTAAGGGGGATAAATAAATGAGTAAGAAACTTTTATTAGATAAGGCACATATAGAAGGTATCCGGTATTTTGATGTGTACCGAAAGGAGGGAGGATACCGCAGTATGGAAAAGGCATTTGAAATGACCCCCGCCGAAATCACCGAGGAAGTGAAGAAAAGTGGCCTCCGAGGCCGTGGAGGGGCAGGTTTCCCTACCGGGTTAAAATGGAGTTTCCTCGCTAAACCGGAAGGCGTTCCCAGGTACCTCGTTTGTAATGCGGATGAAAGCGAACCGGGTACTTTTAAAGATCGGTACCTGATGGAGTTTATCCCTCACCTCCTCATTGAAGGAATGATTGTTTCTTCATATGCCCTGGGTAGTAACACGAGTTATATTTATATACGCGGAGAATATGCCTGGATTGCGGATATTCTGGAAGAAGCCATTGCAGAGGCCCGAAAAAACGGGTTCCTCGGAAAGAATATCCTGGGTAAGGGGTTCGATTGCGAGATCGTTGTTCATCGTGGGGCAGGAGCTTATATATGCGGAGAAGAAACGGCATTGCTCGAAAGCCTGGAAGGAAAAAGGGGAAACCCCCGTATCAAACCTCCGTTTCCTGCCGTAAAGGGATTATGGAACTGCCCAACTGTTGTAAATAATGTAGAAACCATTGCAGCGGTTGTTCCCATTATAAATGATGGCGCCGAGGCCTATTCAAAAATTGGGATTGGAAAAAGTACCGGCACTAAATTGATCAGTGCCTGCGGTAACATCAATAAACCGGGAGTATACGAAATTGATATGACCATCTCGGTGGAAGAATTCATTTTCAGCGATGAATATTGTGGAGGAATTCCCAATGGAAAAAGGCTTAAAGCCTGCATCCCCGGCGGATCCTCTGTACCTATCCTTCCGGCAAATTTGTTATTGACTACGGCAAAGGGAGAGAAAAGGCTGATGAATTATGAAAGCCTGAGTGATGGTGGATTTGCCACCGGCACCATGATGGGTTCGGGGGGGTTTATTGTTTTGGATGAAGATCAGTGTGTGGTTAAACATACCTACACCCTGGCTCATTTTTACCGCCATGAAAGTTGCGGACAGTGCTCCCCATGCCGGGAAGGTACCGCCTGGCTTGATAAATTATTACGGAAAATTGAAGAAGGAAGGGGAGAGATGAGCGATATCGATCTGCTTTGGGATGTGCAGCGGAGGATTGAAGGAAATACGATTTGCCCGCTAGGCGATGCAGCTGCATGGCCTGTGGCAGCGGCAATCAGGCATTTCAGGGATGAATTTGAATGGCATGTGTTGAACCCGGAAAAATGCCTGCGCGAAAACTACGGTTTGGCTCATTATGCCGACCCGCTTCATATTCCAGTTGCTAATTAATAAACTTTAATTGCCTGAGGGCTGAGGTTATGAGTGAAGAAATAAAAAAGGAAGCGCCTGCAAAAGTAAAGGTTACCATCGATGGAATTACCATTGAGGTTAACCCGGGTACCACTATTATGGATGCGGCCCGTATGATCGGCGAAGAAGTGGCTCCTCCCGCCATGTGTTATTACAGCAAGCTGGAGGATACCGGCGGTAAATGCCGCAGTTGCCTGGTGGAGGTAGCGGCCGGTTCAACCGCCGATCCCCGTCCCATGCCCAAACTGGTGGCTAGTTGCCGCACAGGGGTGATGGATGGAATGGTGGTTAAAAATTTTAGCAGCGAACGGGTAATTGATGCGCGTAATGGAGTAGTTGAGTTTCTCCTGATTAACCATCCCCTCGATTGCCCCGTGTGCGACCAGGCCGGCGAATGTTACCTGCAGGATTTTACCTATAATCACGGTAAGGAGTACTCGCGTTTCAAATTTGTAAAACGAACCTTCATAAAAGAGGATATTGGCCCTTATATACAATTGCACATGACCCGTTGTATCATGTGTTACCGCTGTGTTTTTGT
>CAZYKA010000020.1:41205-53743 GCA_964647915.1 uncultured Ferruginibacter sp.
TGCGAGGCGAAGAAGTGTACAGGGTAACCTCCCGAAGAGATAAATGGGGCGAAGTGCAAAGCTTTGATGGCAAACCCGGCTGGATTTGCAATACCTGCCGCTTCGAAAAAAAGAAGACTTCCGATTGGGTGGTTGAAGGGTTAACAACCATCCCCAGGCATTCTGTAATTGGGGCCAATAAGTATAAAAAACTGGTGGTTCCCAATGATCCGTTGCAAGAAGTGATGAAGGGAGTTCAACCTAAATTACTAATGGATATTCATAGCATTAGTGAAGTGAATAACCCGGCCATTGATCTGAGCACCATTATGGGACCATCGAATTCAAACGACTTTAAGAATGCAGGACAACATGAAGTTCCTTACGATGAAACCATTCAGTTTGGAACCCGGTCTGATAAAGAAGTAGAAGAGTAACACATTAAAAGCCGAAAGCTTTGGACTATAGTTTGATGGCCATTGATATGGCCCTGATTTTAGAGAAATTAGTTTTAATAGTAGTGGTGGTTTTCGCCTCCCTGGGGATTGCGATGTATGCCACCTACGGGGAAAGAAAAGTAGCTGCATTTATGCAGGATCGCCGGGGCCCTAACCGGGCAGGCCCTTTTGGGATACTGCAACCGATGGCCGACGGGCTTAAACTTTTCTTTAAAGAGGAAATCATTCCCAATTTCTCCAATAAAATTTTATTTGTAATGGGTCCCTGCCTGGCCATGCTTACCGCCATCATGACCAGCGCCGTTATTCCCTGGGGCAATCACATCGAAATTTTTGGAAGGTCGGTTAGTTTACAGATAGCCGATGTAAACATCGGTATGCTCTACATTTTTGGCGTATTAAGTTTGGGGGTATATGGTATTATGATTGGCGCCTGGGCAAGCAATAACAAATTTTCACTTTTTGGCGGGCTGCGTGCCGCTTCCCAAATTATCAGCTACGAACTGGCAATGGGTATTTCGTTCATTGCCCTGGTAATGGTAACCGGTTCTCTTAGCCTGAAGGACATGGTGCTTCAACAACAAACCGGCCATTGGTGGAACGTGGTGTACCAACCGCTCGGATTTTTAATCTTCCTTATTTGCGCCTTTGCAGAATGTAACCGCACCCCCTTCGATCTTCCCGAAGCGGAAAATGAATTGATTGGCGGGTACCATACAGAGTACTCATCCATGAAACTGGGATTTTATTTATTTGCTGAGTATATCAATATGTTCATCAGTAGTGCGGTTATGGCCACTTTATTTTTTGGTGGCTATGATTTTCCATTTGTAGATGAATCGACGCTTTCACCAAACTTTGCAGCTTTACTTGGTATTGTGGCATTGATGGGTAAGATCATCGGGTTTATTTTTCTCTTTATGTGGGTTCGCTGGACAATTCCGCGATTCCGGTACGATCAGTTGATGTATCTGGGATGGCGGATACTGATTCCGCTGGCATTGTTTAATATGCTGGCTACCGGAGCAGCCGTCCTTTATTTCCACAAATAAGCTGTGCGATAAACATTACTTTTGCAAATCCTATTTAAAATGCAGGCACTTACACATAGAGCAAAACAGGTAAACAGAAGCCCGATGAATTTTTGGGAGAGGCTTTATTTGCCTGCTATTTTCCAGGGGATGTCCATTACCCTGCGTCATTTTTTTAAAAGAAAGGTTACTTACAATTTTCCGGAGCAGCAACGTTCATTTAGCCCGGTATTTCGCGGTTTACATGTATTAAACAGGGATGCCGAAGGTCGGGAAAACTGCACCGCCTGTGGTTTATGTGCGGTGGCATGCCCTGCAGAAGCCATCTCTATGGAAGCGGCAGAAAGGCAACCCGGCGAAGAGAACCTTTACCGGGAAGAAAAATATGCCGCCCGCTATGAGATCAATATGTTGCGTTGCATATTTTGTGGCCTTTGCGAGGAGGCATGTCCCAAAGATGCCATCTACCTGAGCGAAACTTTCGCCCCTTCCGATTACGAAAGAAAACAATTTATATATTCCAAACAGGATTTATTGATACCTCACCCAATCAATGAACCGGAGGAATACAAAAAAGCATTAGGTAACAGGGCCAAGCCGGAAGATAAAAGTTAACCAACGTATGAGCATTATATCCATCCTGTTTTATTTTCTCTCGTTCCTTGCCGTGGGAAGTGCCATCATGATGCTTTTCAGCAAAAACCCCATTCATAGTATTCTCTGGCTGATCGTTATTTTCTTCGCCATTTCCGGGCATTATGTATTAATGAATGCCCAGTTTTTGGCCATCGTCAATATCATTGTTTATGCAGGCGCCATTATGGTATTATTTCTATTTGTAGTGATGTTGATGAACCTGAATGCTGAAACAGAACCGGTAAAAAATCACCGGTTGCAGTTAATTGGCGTCGTATCGGGTGGATTGCTCCTGTTGGTATTGCTGTCGGCAGTAATGAAAACCAAAGCCAACCTGCCGGTTCAAATGGTAGTGGGAGAAGAGGGGTTGATCCAGAATCTTGGTAAAACATTGTTCACTTATTACGTAGTTCCCTTCGAACTTAGCAGCATTTTGTTCCTAAGTGCTATGGTGGGCGCTGTGGTAATCAGTAAAAAGGATTAAATAACATGGATATAAAAGCCTATATAGCCCTATCGCTAATCCTTTTTTGTACGGGAATAGTAGGGGTTTTGGTTCGCCGGAATGCCATCATCATTTTCATGTGTATTGAGTTAATGTTGAATTCGGTTAACCTCCTGTTGGTGGCATTTTCAAAAATGCATGCGGTTTCGGCAGCAGCCAAAGCCTCGTCTACATTTGCGGCCGATGCACAAATTTTCGTTTTCTTTATTATGGTGGTAGCGGCAGCAGAAGTGAGTGTAGGGCTTTCCATTATTGTAATGTTGTACCGGAATACACATTCTATCGATATTAATTTTTTGAACAGGCTGAAAAACTGATTTCAGTTCAATTGAATTATGAACAACGCTTTGCAGATATCCTGGTTAATTCCCATTCTTCCCCTGATCGGGTTTTTGATTAATGGGCTGGGGAGAAAACAACTTTCAAAATCGGCCTCTGGTTTTTTAGGAAGTGCCGTCGTGCTGGCATCATTTTGCCTGAGCCTTTGGGTGTTTTTCCAGGTGCTTTCCGGAAATACCGGCACCGTGCAGTATTTCGATTTTATCCATGTGGGGAAATTGAATATTCCCCTCGGGTTTAAAATAGATCAGCTTTCGGCTTTATTCCTGCTCATTATTACCGGAATTGGATTCCTTATTCACGTGTATTCCATTTCCTATATGCACGAAGAATCGTCGGCCGACTTTGCCAAGTATTTTTCGTTCATGAACCTCTTTGTGTTCTCGATGCTCATTTTGGTGATGGCCGAAAACTATGTAGTGATGTATATCGGTTGGGAAGGCGTTGGTATTTGCTCCTATTTTCTTATTGGGTACTGGTTTAAGAATAAGGATTATACCGATGCAGGGAAAAAGGCATTTATCATGAACCGCATCGGCGATCTTGGATTCCTGCTAGCTGCATTTTGGTTTATTGCAAAGACCGGTTCTGTTAGTTTCGATAAAGTGCTAACCACCGAAGCGGTTAAGTTGTTATCCAATTTTGATATTACCGCAATCACTCTTTTACTGCTGGTGGGAGCCACCGGTAAGAGTGCACAGATTCCCTTATTTACCTGGCTTCCTGATGCCATGGCCGGGCCAACCCCGGTTAGCGCCTTAATTCATGCTGCTACCATGGTAACCGCCGGGGTGTATATGATTGCCCGTACAAACTTATTGTATAGTCTTTCCCCCATCAGCCAGTGGGTGGTTGCCATGGTGGGGCTGGTAACTGCAGTACTTGCTGCCACCATTGCATTGAAACAAAATGATATTAAAAAAGTGCTGGCATACTCTACCGTTAGCCAGCTGGGTTATATGTTCCTTGCGCTGGGTGTAGGGGCATACACCGGTGCCATATTTCATGTAATGACCCACGCTTTCTTTAAAGCCCTTTTATTCCTTGGCGCCGGTAGTGTAATACATGCCATGAGTGGACAACAGGATATGCGATACATGGGTGGATTAAAAAAGAATATGCCAATCACCCATATTACCTTTTTACTTGCCTGTTTTGCTATTGCAGGGATACCCCCGTTCTCCGGATTTTTCTCAAAAGATGAAATTTTAGCAGCGGCCTTTTCACGCAGCCCGATACTCTGGGTAGTGGGAGTACTTACCGCTGTAATGACCGCTTTCTATATGTTCCGTTTATATGCCATGACCTTTCTTGGAGATTTCCGGGGAACGAGTGAACAGGAACATCATCTGCATGAAAGCCCTTCCGCCATGACGATACCGCTCATTATTCTGGCTCTTCTTTCGGTGGTAGGTGGCTTTGTAGGTATTCCGGAAGTGTTTACTGCCAATGGTCACCAACTTAACAATTTCCTGGAACCGGTATTTCGCGAAAGCAATAAAATTTTAGCTGTTCATCCTCTTTCTCATACTACTGAATATTCGCTGATGGCCGTATCCGTGGTGGGTGCACTCATTGGCTTGTGGGTTGCCTGGAAGAAATTTGCCGCTTACCAAATATCAACCGCACCCGAAACCGGCCTGGGTAAGATATTGGCAAATAAATGGTATGTGGATGAGTTATATAATGCCGTAATCACCCGGCCAATGCATGCGTTTGGGGATTTCCTGGGCAATGTGGTTGACAAGAAGGGGATTGATGGCATTGTGAATGGAACCGGAAAGTTTGTGAATTACGGAAGCCGTCAGGTACGCTGGTTGCAAAGCGGACAGGTAGGGGCTTATATTTTATTGATGGTTCTGGGTATCCTGGGATTATTTATTATTCAATTGTTCCTGTAAGGTCATGGGTGAATTTATTACGTTTCCTGAGTTGTTAATTTGGCTGCCTCTGATAGCAGGGCTGTTGAGTTTTATGTTGAAAAAGGAGCAAGCCGCCTGGACGGTTTCCTTTGGTTTTTCGTTGGCCATTTTAGCGGTATCGGCAGCCTCCCTGTTTTATACCGATCCCAAATTCCTGGCTTACAATAATGTAAATTATTATTATCCCAACAATATCGGGAATACGTTTTTTGTGGGCCTCGATGGTACCAGCCGAATTTTAACTTTCCTAACCGCGCTGGTGTACCCATTGATCTTTTTGTCGATTAAGAAAGATGAGTATAAAAATGCCTCTTCATTTTATGGCCTCTTGATGCTTTCGCAATGTGGCATAATGGGAGTATTTGTTGCGTTGGATGCTTTGTTGTTTTATATTTTCTGGGAAGTGGCTTTAATCCCAATTTATTTTCTTTGCAGTAAGTGGGGAGGCGAACGCCGCGTTCAGGCCACCTTTAAATTCTTTGTTTACACTTTTGCCGGTTCTTTATTCATGTTGGTTGGTATTATTTATGTGTACTTACATACCCCACCCAAAGTTTTCGAAAACGGTACTCAAACCCTCCATTCATTTTCATATGCGGCATTTTCAAATGCAGGTTTATCTGCCGGAGATCAAAGCTGGTTATTCTGGTTATTCTTTGTGGCTTTTGCCATAAAGATGCCGGTATTTCCATTGCATACCTGGCAGCCCGATGTGTACGACCAGGCCAATGGGCCGGCTACTATGGTACTCAGCGGCGTGATGGTAAAAATGGGCCTGTTTGGGGTGTTGCGCTGGCTGCTGCCCTTATTTCCCGAAGCGGTAGGAAAGTATAATCATCTGGTTATTGTAATTGCCATTATCGGCATTTTATATGCCAGCCTGATCGCTATCCGGCAGGATAATTTGAAAAGGCTGGTGGCCTATTCTTCCATTGCACATATCGGTTTAATGTGTGCCTCTATATTTGCGCTGAACATCACCAGCATGGAAGGGATGATGTTGCAAATGTTTAATCATGGGGTCAATGTAATTGGGTTGTGGATCGTGCTTGATATTATTGAGAAGAAAACCGGTGCAAAAAAGATTTCCGATCTTACCGGTATTGCGCATAAAGCCCCGGTACTCACGATCTTCCTTTTTGTAATTGCCATGGCAAATATTGCACTTCCTCTAACCAATGCATTCCCCGGAGAATTATTGATGTTTACCGGGTTATTTGAAGCCAATCCCTGGTTTGCGGCGATATCGGGTTTAGGAATTGTTTTCGTGGCTATCTATATCCTCAACCTGGTGCAAAAAGTATTTTATGGTGAGACGAATACCCTTACCGCAACAATTAACGATATCGGATTTTCCCAAAAGCTCAGCCTGGCCATCATTGTTGTAGTGATTTTTGCGATCGGGATATATCCACAACCTATATTAAACCTGGCTAAAGAATCCGTTCCCGTAATTCTGGGGAAACTGGGTATGTGAACTGATAAATATTTGGAATTGACATGAATGCAATAGTTGTTTCGGCTTTTATGGGGATATTGATGATGTTCACGGGCGCCTTCGTGAAGAACCGGTCTGTGCCCAGGTACCTGGCTATTGCAGGGGCCATCCTATTGTTCCTGGCAAATGCCATTGAATTGAAACAGGGACAGCCTTTGTTTCATATCAATATGTACGACATGTTGAAAACCAGCAGTTACAGCCTGGGTTTCCTGGCGGTAATGATTGGGTGCCTCATCCTGTTGTTCCTCCTGAGCGGAGAAGATATTGAAAGGGTTGGTAATGATGTGGGTGAGTATTTTGCGCTGATATTTTTTGTGATGTGCGGAGTGGCTATTTGTGCTACGTTTAATACCCTGTTATTCCTTTTCCTCGGAATTGAAATTCTTTCGATCCCTTTGTATATCCTAACAGGGAGCAGTAAACGAAATTTGCTGAGTATTGAAGCCGCATTGAAATATTTTTTAATGGGCTCTTTTTCCACCGGGTTATTACTGATGGGGATCGCCATGGTATATGGCGGAACGCCCAATGCGTCTTTTTATATTGCCAGCATTGATGTGGGAAATGCTGTTACATCCCCCTTCATTGTCATCGGTCTGATTCTAATGCTGGTGGCTATATCTTTTAAAGTGTCTGCCGCCCCATTTCATTTTTGGGCTCCCGATGTGTACGACGGGGCACCAACGGTGTTTACTTCCTTTATGAGTACGATTGTAAAGGTGGCCGGGTTTCTGGCATTTATCCGGTTATTCGAAAACTCATTCGGTGCGATTCATAAAGATTGGCAGAAACTGATTGTGGTAATTACAATTGCTACCCTGTTTATCGGAAACATTACGGCCATCTTCCAGCAGAGTGTAAAAAGGATGCTGGCTTATTCCTCCATAGCCCAGGCAGGGTTTATGATGCTAGCTTTGTTTGCGCTTAACGACCGCGCTAAAGAAGGGATGGTTTTATATGCTGCTGCATACAGCATTGCGGCCATTGGCTTATTTGGTATTGTTTCCCGGATGAACGAGTTTACCATCAGTGATTTTAACGGGCTGGGTAAAACCCATCCGGTGGTGGCGTTTACCGCAACCATATTTTTACTTTCACTAACAGGGATTCCGCTTACCGCAGGTTTTCAAAGCAAGTTATATATGCTTACATCCGTAGTGGAAAATAGCAACCAGGTTTGGCTGGTAATCGTAGCGGTCATTTTTTCTGCCATTAGTGCTTATTATTATTTCCGGGTGATTCAGGCCATGTATTTTAAAGAACCCAATACGGAGGAGGACACGGTAGAACTATGGAATATAAATGGATGGTTTAAATCCGTACTTATTCTGTTAGCCATACTGACTATCATAATTGGTATTTATCCCGAATGGATACTTGGCTGGTTGTATTACTGGTAATACCATTGCTCACATTTCTTCCCCAAATGAAAAACGGGATAATTAACTTTATCCGGAAGAAAAAATGAAATACAGGGAAACCCTTTCTTTATCATGGAATAATATCAGATCTAACAAATTGAGGTCTGTCATCACCATTGTAATAATTGCGCTGGGAATCTTTGCCCTGATACTTATAATTACTGCCATCACGGCTGCCAGTAACTCATTAACATCCAGTTTTTCCACGCTCGGAGCGAATGCCTTTAGTATACGGTATAAGGACCGGAATATCCGGTTCGGAGGTCCCGAACCATCCACCAGTAAATCGAAAAAGGGAAAAAGGGAACGAAAGTCGAACATGGGAATCCCCATTACGTATGCCGAAGCGGTAGAATTTAAACAACGATACAGCTTTCCCAATGCCAAAGTGAGCATTGGGTTAAGGGGCCCATTCAGTATTGTGGCTAATACAAATTCTAAAAAGACCAATCCCGATATTAATATGTTTGGAGGGGATGATAATTACCTCGAGCTGAATGGATACAATTTACAGGCCGGCCGAAACTTTACCCAGAATGAGGTGCAAACAGGCAGGAATGTTTGTTTTTTGGGAAGCGGGGTGGCCACCCGGCTTTTTGGAGATAATCCACTGAAGGCGATAGATGCTATTGTGAGTTTGGACCATAAGCCATATCGGGTAATCGGAGTTTTGGAAGATAAAGGTTCCAGTGCATTTTTCAATACCAGTAAGATTGTGGTTACCCCCGTAAATACAGTCCGAAGGCTGCTTTCCGGACAAAATTCATCCTACACCATTGCAGTTCAGGTTCCCGATTTAAATTTAATGGATGTGGCAACAGGAGAAGCCATAGCTGAGTTTAGGCCCATCCGGAAATTGAATGTCAAGGACGAAAATAATTTTTTTATTGATAAGAGCGATAGTATTGCCGAATCGATGCTCACCAGCCTGGGGTTCCTTCAAACAGGCACTATTGGCATTGCTTTAGTAACCCTGATTGGAGCGGCCATTGGGCTAATGAATATCATGTTGGTAGCGGTAAATGAACGAACCAAAGAGATAGGCTTAGAGAAGGCCCTTGGCGCAAAGGGAGCGGATATCCGGCGCCAGTTCCTCTACGAATCTATATTGATCAGTATTTTGGGTGCCGCTGTGGGAATCATCTCGGGGGTATTGGTGGGGAATTTAGTAGCGCTGCTATTAAAAACCGGATTTGTTGTTCCCTGGATATGGGTAGGGGGGGGGATCCTGGTTTGTACCCTGGTCGGGTTGCTGGCCGGATTGTACCCGGCAATTAAGGCATCCAAACTCGACCCTATTGTAGCCCTCCGGTACGAATAAATCTTATTCTTTCCTATTTTTATTAGAGAAAAACTAAGGGATATTACTATTCCCTTTGAAATTATTTTTAACTTGGGCAAATAAATTGGCCGGCACTTAAATTTATTTGTGATTCAATCCTTTTTTTCATAGCATTGCTACTCATTTTTAAAATTCAATTACTTAAATCAATTTTCACTTTTTAAAATCAAATTCACATGGCAGAAACACGACCAACTGAAATGGTAAAACCAGCAACTACGGTGCATGCCAAGAAGTCAAGTAACATTATTTCCCTGATTGCACCTGTATTATGTTTGGTAGCGGGATATGTGATTTGGCGATTCCTCCTCGGTAATCCCGATAACTTCGGCGTAGGTAAAGAAAATGGCGGCTTTTGGCCCGACCGGGATGAACCGAAATCAGCCCTAAGTAAAATGTACCTCGGTGGAATTATTGTACCTATACTTTTAGGTACGTTCCTTACCATGCTGACCTTTGTGGTAGAACGATTTCTTACCATTTCCAAAGCAAGGGGCACCGGTAATAACGCAGATTTTATTCGCAAAGTGCAATATCATTTGGCCAACAAGAATATTGACGCAGCCCTTGCAGAATGCGATAAGCAAAAAGGGTCTGTGGGTAATGTGATGAAATCCGGGCTTTTCCGCTACAGAGATATGATCAACAATACCGAACTGACAACAGAACAAAAGGTGCTGGCCATTCAAAAGGAAGTAGAAGAGGCAACCTCCCTTGAACTGCCCATGTTGGAGAAGAACCTGGTGTTCCTTTCTACAATTGCTTCTATTGCCACCCTGCTTGGTTTGTTGGGTACGGTAGTGGGTATGATTCGTGCGTTTTATAATCTGGGCGCCGATGCAGGAGGAAGCGGAGCGGCCGCGCAATTGTCGGTGGGTATTGCGGAAGCGTTATATAATACCGCATTAGGTATTGGTACATCTGCGTTTGCAATTGTTTTCTATAACATTTTCACCACCAAAATTGATTCCATTACATACGGTATAGACGAGTCTGGATTTACCCTTACGCAAACCTTTGCTTCCCTCTACAAATAAAATTGTGGAATTTGGAGAACAGGTGCATCTTGTAAACCGGAACGAAGAATCCTAAATAATTATTCATGCCAAGAATTAAAATACCACGGAAAAGTACCAACATCGATATGACAGCTATGTGCGATGTGGCTTTCCTGCTGCTTTCTTTCTTTATCCTGGCAACCAAACAAAAACCACCGGAGGCGCTGGCGGTTAAAACGCCCACTTCGGTGTCCTCCAAGGCTGTTCCAGATAAGTCGATTATCATCACGTTCACGGCCGATGGAAAAGTTTTTTTGTCGTTGGGAGATGATACCAAGAAGGACGCGGTTATTAAAAATTTAAACGATACCCGCGGGTTAAACCTTAGCCCTGCCGAGTTAACCAAACTCGAAAAGGCTGAGTTTATCGGTTTCCCGCTCAATCAGTTGAAAGCCTCCTTAAATATCACGGGGACTATCCCGGCAGAAAAAATGCCCGGGATACCCATTGATTCTGCCAATAACGAATTGGCATACTGGCTAAAGAGTATCAGTAATGCCTATGCAGGCACCGACCAGAGCAAGCTGGAGCAAATGTTGTTGGTGAAGGGCGATATTAATGCCCATTACCCCATATTTAAATCAGTTAAAGATGCATTTAAAGACAATGAGATTTATAAATTCCGGATTATTACAGAGGGGGAAACACCACCGGTAGGCTCCGAATTGTATAAATCTGAAATGAAACATTAAGAACCTAAATTATTTTTCGCGATGGCAGAAATGGATACCTCGTCGGGGGGCGGACATAAAAAGGGCCCCGGCGTCAAAAAACAGAAAAAACAATCTACCCGCGTTGATCTGACTCCCATGGTGGATTTGGGTTTCCTTCTTATTACCTTCTTCGTGTTCACCACCACCATGTCGCAACAAACGGCGATGAACATGAATGAGCCGAAGAATGATACGGCTAATATTATGAAGGTGAAAAACTCGGGCGCCATGACAATTTTACTCGGGAAAGCCAACCAGGTATATTATTATTATGGTCAGCTTGAACCCGATAAACTGAGTGAGCAGTTTAAGTCAACCACTTTTAAAGATATCCGTGGATTGATTGTGGCGAAGAAAGATGCGACGAATATGGACGACCTGATGTATATTATTAAGTCGGATACGGCATCTACCTTTAAGAATGCAATTGATATCCTGGATGAGATGACAATTTGTGCGGTTCCGCCCGGGCACTATGCCGAGGCCGATATGACCCCAACGGAACAGGAATTAATAAAGCAAACAGAGATAGCAAACGGAATTAAGTAGTTATGGATCTTTTCCATAATTGCATCAACTAACAAAAGCAATTAAAATGGACGTTAACAAGATTTTGAGTGCTGATATTCTGGATATCGTTTTTGAAGGAAAGAATAAAGCATACGGTGCGTACCAGTTGCGTAAAGATTATAACAAAAGACTAACCAGGGCCCTCATTGTTACCGGCCTTGCCCTTTTGCTTATATTTTTGGGAAGTTTGCTGGCCAATAAGCTAAGCTCCATTATGGTGAAGCAGACGCTAAATTCGGGTGATACCCTTCTGTCTGAAAATAAGTATGAACCGCCCCCGCCACCTCCACCACCGCCACCGCCACCACCGCCTACACCACCGCCTCCGCCTGAAATAAACCAGGTGAAATTTACTCCACCCAAAATTGTAAAGGATGAGGAAGTAAAGCCGGAGGAAAAAATACAGGAGATTAAAGAAGACCAGGCAATCAGCACAAAGACTATAGAAAGTGACAATAAGGTGCAGATTGTACAGGCTCCGGTAGAAGAGAAAGGCTCGCAGGTAGTAGAGCAGCCCAAAATTGATTATGAAAATACCATTTTCAATAAAGTGGAAATTGAAGCGGCATTTCCGGGTGGAGAGGCTGCCTGGAGGCGATATCTTCAAAACAACCTGGATGCCAATACGCCGATTGACAATGGAGCTCCTCCCGGTACGTACCAGGTCATTGTACGGTTTATTGTAAGTAAAGATGGTACGATTAGCGATGTGGTACCAGAAACCAAATGGGGATATGGGATGGAGCAGGAAGCGGTGAAGATTATTAAAAAGGGTCCTAAATGGACTCCTGCCTTACAAAACGGCAGGCATGTAAACGCCTACCGCCGGCAGCCGATAACCTTTGTTGTAACAGAACAATAATTGATTTATACTCAATAATTTAACTCCCGGGCCTCCCGGGAGTTTTTTTATTGGGAAAAAAAGCGGAATTTATTGAGGGTTTACCCCGCCTAAGGCTGTTTTATTGATATAAAATTGCATATATGATACTACATTATATATTTTTCTTTATTCAGGTGATCATAATTTTTATCTGTTTTATTTATTCATTAAAGCTGATAA
>CAZYKA010000021.1:0-47832 GCA_964647915.1 uncultured Ferruginibacter sp.
ACGGTTTTTCTGATTAATTCAGGTTATCCGGATCTTCCGATTCACTTTCATCGTCGGCCTCCTTCCCCAAATCAAACATGCTTCCCATCAGGTCTTTGAATTCAATTTTACCTTCCAGATATTTCTTGCTGATGAGCGAATAGGAGGCAAGGCCATGTAATACAAATTCCATCAGGAGGACATTCTCCAATTCATTTTCGGGAGAAAAATGTTTTCTCACCAAGGCATGGAGTCCGCTCACTTTATATAAGAGCAAAATTTTGTCTTCATCTTTTGTATTTAGAAATAAATCGAGGTGGTTACCTGCGTCAAACCAACTTGTAATGGCTTTGTATGGATTGCTGTCAGGTTCCCTGGATTTCTTTTTTTTAATGGTATCCGGATTGGGGAAATATTGAACAAACAGAGTGCGGATGGCTTTATTTAATAAATGAATGGCAACCTGGTAAGGCCCTTCCTGCTCGCCTTCATATACCAGTTCTATTTTACCGGTAACCGAGGGGATAATCCCCATTAGGTCGCTGATCCAAATCTGGGTCTCTTTTTCGCCGTTTATTATGGCCCTTCTTTCTGCGGCACTAACTGCATTTTCGTATGCTGCAATGGTAAGCCGTGTACTAACTCCGCTTTTCTTATCTACCAGTTCACTTTCCCGGGCTTCGAAAGCTACCTGTTCAATGATCCGTCTAACGAGGTCGCTAATTTTCACTGACCTTAGCTGTTCAGGCAATAGGGCCGCTTCCTGTTGGGTGATTTCGAGTGCGGTTTCAATACTTTTTGGATAATGCGTTAGTATCTGACTTTCTATACGGTCTTTTAGTGGGGTAACAATGCTTCCCCGGTTGGTGTAGTCTTCGGGATTTGCTGTAAAAACAAACATCACATCCAGAGGTAAACGAAGCTTAAACCCTCGAATTTGAAGATCCCCTTCCTCCAAAATATTAAATAGGGATACCTGAATTCTGGCCTGCAGATCGGGGAGTTCGTTAATTACAAAGATGCAACGGTTGCTCCTTGGGATAATACCATAATGAAGTACCTTTTCATCGGAAAGACTGATTTTTAAATTAGCAGCTTTTATGGGGTCAATGTCTCCAATAAGATCAGATACACTCACATCCGGAGTGGCCAATTTTTCGGCATATCGCTCGTTTCTGTGAAGCCATTCAATAGGCGTGCTATCTCCTTTCGCTGCGATTAAATCAATGGCGTACTTCGACACCGGCTTCATCGGGTCGTCATTTATTTCACTTCCCGAAACTACCGGAATGTATTCATCAAGGAGGGACGTCATCTGCCTGGCAATCCTCGTTTTTGCCTGTCCGCGTAAACCTAAAAATAAGATGTTATGGCGGCTCAATAAAGCCCTTTCGGTATCAGGAATTACCGAATCTTCATACCCCAATATACCTGGAAATGGATCTTCATTGGTGGATAGCTTTTTGATCAGGTTCTCTCTGATCTCATCCTTTATGGAACGGAATGTATACCCCGTTTTTTTAAGTTGGCCTAAGGTGTGGATGCCAGTGTAGACTTTGTTTTTATTCATTGCTTTAGAGACTGAATACAGTCTTTTTCAGTATTACTTAAAATGAGGGAGGTGAATTGTCCCGGAGCCAAACCGGTTTGGTCAAGTTGGTTTAACAATTCCATGATTTCACCTCGTTTCGCATCGTCTGTTTCTTTAACAATGACCATTAACGCAGAACCAAATTTGGCTTTTGCTTTTTCAACTCCATTTCTAACTTCATTGAAGCTTCCCCGGATCATTTGTCTGCAATCGGGACCTTCAAAAAAGTAACAACCTTCGCTGGATGCAATAATCGTAAAAGTCTTATCACCAGCTATTTTTAGTCCTTGATTATCTAAAATTTTTTCAGATAGCAATTTTGCCTGCTGCTGTTGCTGTATTTCTGAAATTAAGTTTCGGAGTTGCCGGCGGTCATCATCATTTTGTTTTTTGATGAGGAAATACCATACCCCGCTTGCCAAAATCACTCCCAGTATAATCCCGGATATAAATTTCTTCATCCTAATTTTTGTTGAAATGGATTAATATACCGTTTTGTTTTTCCCGCTTTCAAAATCCTTGAAAATAAATGCACCCAGTTTATCGAGACTGGCGAAAAAAGCCTTGCCATTGTTGGCCTCCGTAAATTCTGACACAAACCTTTGTAAGTAGGGGTCGGTGGCAATCATAAAAGTGGTAACCGGGATTTTAAGTTTTTTACATTGAGTGGCAAGATTTAGGCATCGGTTAAAAATTTTGAGGTCAACCCCAAAGCTGTTTTTATAATATTTTGCCCCTATTTTCAGGCAAGTAGGTTTGCCATCGGTTATCATGAATATCTGGCGGTTCGGATTTTTCCTTTTCCTAAGTATGTCCATTGCCAGTTCCAGACCGGCCACTGTATTGGTGTGATACGGACCTACCTGGAGATAGGGAAGGTCCTTTACCTCAATGGTTCGGGCATCATTTCCGAAAACCACAATATCCAGGGTATCTTTTGGGTACCGGGTATGAATCAGTTCAGAAAGGGCCATAGCCACCTTTTTTGCAGGGGTAATTCTGTCCTCCCCATAAAGAATCATTGAGTGAGAAATGTCAATCATCAATACGGTTGAAGTTTGGGTTTTGAAATCTGTTTCTCTGATTTCGAGGTCGTCTTCTCCAAATCGGAAATCTTCAATTCCGTGGTTTATTTGAGCATTTCGAATGGATGCGGTAAAATCGATTTGTTCAATACTGTCGCCAAAACGGAATGGTCTGGTTTCGGGATTTATCTCATCACCCATTCCAGGTTTATAAATAGGGTGGTTACCCTTCGTTGATTTTTTCAATTTCCCAAAGATATCTTCGAGGCTTTTTTGCCGGATTCCCTGTTCTGTTTTTCCTGTAATTTTTATTTCACCGGTTGGATTATTATCATTTATATAACCCTTGTCTTTAAGCTCCTCCAAAAAATCGCCAATTCCATAATTTTCATTGGTTAACTGGTATTGCTGGTCTAACTGGTTCAGCCATTGCATGGCCTCATTAAAATCGCCGGATGTATATGTCAGCAATTCCAGGAATAAATCGAGGAGTTGTTGAAATTTACTTTTAGTAAACGCGGAAGGATCGAAATGTGTAAACCGAAATCCCTGCATGATAGCAATTTAAGCAATAACAATATGGGCAGCAATTAGTTGAGGCACGTAATTACAAATATTTTTTATTTTCAGTACTTCCTATAAGAATGAAGATAAAAATATGCTACCCGGATTGAATCTTAATGGTAATCGGGAATGTACCCACAACTTTGGACTGGATACCCCAAATGGTAGCAGAATACCCTTGTAAATCAGCAACAAGAGTTACCTAATTGAATGGGTGGACATTTAACTGTCCCGAAACTGCAAAAAACACAACAGTCGCCCTGTTTTGGCTTAAGTATTGTCTTGCAACAACTACACTTGTAAAAGTATTGACAGGCATCTGTTGGCATTGTTTCAACTTGCTTGTGGCCACAAACAGGACAAGTAATAATTGATTGAATTATTATCTTTTTTTTCATTTTTCAGTTGTTACCAGGTGTGAAACTACCCTATATCCCGTGCTGTTAATTACTGCAACGATATTATCAACAGAAGTTTTGTTTTTATCAAACTTTACTGTACTATTTTCATTTTCATAAGAAGTTTGAAATGCAACAATTCCATTCAGTTTAGAAATTGCGGCGTTTATGTGGTGTGTACAACTTTCGCAGGTCATCCCTTTGATTTTGAAAACGACTTGTTGGATATTTGCATTGGCCATCTCCATTACTTTTATTTTTTGATGTTTTGGAACAAATACGTTTGCATAAAAGGGGAATGAAATTATTAAACAAGCCACTAACGTAACAATTCCTAAAAATAATTTTGATTGCCAAAATGATTTTTTGTTATCTGATTCACAATCGCAGTCTATTTGCTGTTTAGGCTTAAGTTTTTGATACCATGCAAATGCAAAAACAAAAACGGTTATCCCAATTAAGTAAGGACGAAAAGGTTCAATCCATGTAAAGGAGGAAGAAAATACACTGGCACCTGCTAAAAACGCCAAAACGGGTGTAATGCAACAAAGTGAAGCGGCGGCTGCGGTTAAAAGACCTGCTATTAGACCCTTGTTATTTATCTTTGTAGTTGTCATGCTTTATTTGGCATGAAAAATTGAATTAATGCGACAGATGTTTTGCAAGAGAGTGTTGGTTTCTTCTGTATATATAGATAAAAATTTCAGCTTTTAAAAAACTGGAATTAAATTTTCTTTGGCTACTCTTCCCCCGCTTCCCCCGGGGCTGTCGCCCCTTGCCCCCAGGTACAATATAGATTTTAAAAAAGTTACTTCCAAAAATCGGAACTGAATAAAATTCATGTTGACTAATTTTTTTCCTTATGTTCACGCACTGGTCGAGTACCTTCAGCTACGCCCCCTGACAAAGCATCGAATAAATGCCTCCAAAATATGGGGAAGCCAAAATCTTTCTTCCGGGTACAAGTTTGAAATGAAGAATAGTATTCGAAAATATAGGATGAAGAATATTTTCTAGGGGCTATAGTTTCTTCCGTCATTTTCCCCGGGGCTGTCGCCCCTTGCCCCCAGGTACAATATAGATTTTAAAAAAGTTACTTCCAAAAATCGGAACTGAATAAAATTCATGTTGACTAATTTTTTTCCTTATGTTCACGCACTGGTCGAGTACCTTCAGCTACGCCCCCTGACAAAGCATCGAATAAATGCCTCAAAAATTTGCCGCAGCAGGAGCGTAGTAATTGAAATAGGATATAGGGAATCAAAGTACTGCGATTGTAACTTATTATTGAAATTTCAATTGCTTTTTCAAAACCCTGCTGTTTTTCTAATCACCCTTAATTATTTGTGTGGCTAAAAGCATTTGAATTTCGTCGGATAGTTGTTCACTTTTTCGGCCTGGCAGTTTCCAATATAATGAGGCTGTCTCAAAATTATAAAAGGCCAACTCTTTTTTATTTTTAAGGATTGGTTTATTCATAAATTTACTGTATAACAAGTGAGGTGTTGTCGGTTTTTGAGTATTATTTTGGTGCTGTATAAGGGATAACAAAAGGCAAAACATGAATGGTTGTTTTTAAACCAGACAACCAGCATCAGGCAATGTAGTTACCACCTGGGTTAAATGATCTAAAAACAGTTATCCCGGCTATCCGTAGTGTTCCATAATACATGGTTGTATTTCTACGGTGATTTAGAATTGTTCTTGTCATTATCAAATACCATGGCTCAGCATTGGTATATAAAATTGATTTTATGAGAAATTATCTGTTTGCAATAAGTTTAATCACAACCTTAGGGTCATGTGAAGTGATGAATCCCTCAGGAGCTACAAACGAAATTGTCTATCAGGGGGGTGTTGGTTTAGGTTCACTGCTGGCAGTGGTAATATCCTGGGATAGAAACCATTCAATTCTTTGGGCAATTTTACATGCTATATGTGGTTGGTTTTATGTTTTGTACTTTGTTATAGTTAGAAACAAAAAATCATAATAAAATGAAAGCCGGGTAATGAACCCAGCCTTCATTTGAATTAATCAATTCACAATCCCGCTATAATCAAAAAAAGGCTATCTCATACTTTTGAGACAGCCTTCTTTGAAAAAACTATTTCGAATTATTCTGCAACAATCTTTCCTTTCATGGTGCCAAAGTGGCCAGGGAAAGTGCAAATGAAATCATACACGCCTTTATCCAGCTTAAAAGAGATATTATCACTTTCACCAGGACCTAACAGTTTGGTTTTTGCCAATACATCGCCTGCCATATCCTGTGGAATGTGTTCATTTTCCTTTGAAGTGGCAGCAGCCATACCAAAAGCCTGAACATCAGTACCTGGTTTTAAAATTACTACGTTGTGCGCCATAGAAGCTGCAGGAAGTTTACCAATGTTTTTCAATGTAAGTTTTACATCTTGTCCTGCTTTTACTTTAAATAAGGTCTTGTCAAACTTCATTTGGTCATCGCCTGTAATTTCTATATGGTCGGTAACAGCAACTGCGTCAATTCCTGGGATATCCGATCCGGGAGTGGCCGGGGTGGTAGTTGCTGGTGGAGTAGTAGTGGTAGAACTTGTGTCGGGGCCGGCGGTAGGTTCCTGATTTTGATTTCCTCCATTACATGCAGCCATTAATATCATTACCGCAATGGCTGGAGCATAAATGATTCTTTTCATGTTGTTATATTTTTATTCTAAGAAAGTGCAAAGCTAATACCTTTATTTTTTATATAATGGGCAAATATCTAAGTATGACAGTTTTATGATGAATATCAAGTTTAAGTAATTGTTTGAATTAGTGTGAGATATAATCTGTTTACCCTGGAATTAAAAGGAATGTGAAAGTTAGTACAGGCCATTTTTGCATTTTCCTATTGCCCTGTTCTTCAAAAGGGAGCTTACCGGATAAGCATGGCATTATTTGCCCCTCTTATTTTTTTATTTATTGGAACCTTTTTTTGCAAACCCGCAAAAAAGGCTGCCTATATTAAGACAGCCTTTAATTTAATATTCTTTGTTTAAAATCTTATTTACCTGAATCTTTAACAGGAGTTGTTTGCACCGGAATGGGCGATTCGCTCACCGGAGGCTTGTTTGAAAATTCCTGCTCCAACGAATTAAGCGCTTTCAATAACCCCGCATTTCTTTCTTCTTCATTACTCAACACATTGCGTCTCCTGTCATTTAACGAGGCATAATATGCCTGCTGCTGCTCCATATCTTTTCTTAACCGGACTGTAATTTTTTGAGCCAGGGCAGTATCTCCGGCGCGGTAGGCAGCATACACCAACTGCAAGGAAATCTGATTATGTTGCTGACCACGGCTGGGCATTCCGTAAGGCATATTTTCCTCTAAAATCATGTCATCTACGCGATGCAGGAGCTTTTTAGCCTCCTCCTTTTTATTATGGTCGGCCAGGTTACCGGCAGCCTGTGCAAAGGCAAGTCGGATACTGTTAAGATGGCGCCGGTTTTCTTCATCAAAATAAACACCGGGAATATTAGCACTGCCAAATGCAAATTTGTTCATCATCTTATCGAACACCCATTGTTGGTTTACATCCGAATTTAATACAGGAATCAAACGGTAGGTAAGCCCATCCTGCCGTAGGTAGGCCTGAAAGCCCAGGTCTCCGTAAGGAGAAGTAAAATAAATAGGCCTCTTCCATTTATTGGCCGCAATAATGTTTAAAATAGCCGCATCATTTTTATATAAAGTATTCCGGGGAAGATCAAATTTTATCTCACTAACTACACTGTCATCCGGATTAACGGTTCCGTTTTGCCGAACCAGTTTCTCATCCACCGGTACAAAAACTTTCTTGCTGGGAAAGATATTTATCGTATTTCCATCCCGGCTTTGTTCTGTTTTTGCCGGATCATCGCTTCCGGCATAGTCCTTCATCATGGTATATAAATCCATATACTGGTTTGGATCTACACCCGGCCTTTGTGCATAATAAATGATATCCCGGGTAGGCCCTTCAATTTGGTCGGGGCTCCAGATGGGATCAATAGGATCACTGTTGTTTACCTTATACCGAAGCTGGTTGATGTACCAGTCGGTCCCGAGCAGGCTGCTGTTTATGACCCGGATATCGGGTCGGATTCCCTGTACTTCCTGTGCATACCAGAGGGGGTATGTATCGTTATCGCCAAAAGAGATTAATATGGCATTGGGAGCACAACTTTCCAAATAATCAATCGCCAGATCACGGGCCAGGGTCTTTTTACTACGGTCGTGATCGTCCCATTCCTGGTTGGCCATAATAACCGGCACCAATACAAAACACAAGGCCCCGGCTACCCAATATCTGAGATTTTCTTTTTTGAGGCTTGATTTTAAAAGATCGGCTACATAAAGCACACCCAGCCCAATCCAAATTGCAAATGCATAAAAGGATCCAACGTAGGCATAGTCCCGCTCACGGGGTTGGTTACCCGCCTGGTTTAGGTAAATAACGATAGCCAAACCGGTAAAGAAAAACAATAGCCCGGTTACCAAAGTATCCCTTCTGTCTTTTTTATATTGAAAGATCAGCCCAAGGATTCCTAAAATAAAGGGGAATGCGAAAAGCTTATTATTGGCCTTATTTTCTTTCAGGCTGTCGGGCATCATATTCTGATCACCCAACCGCATATTATCTATAAATCCGATTCCTGTTTTCCAATTTCCATCCCGCACATTACCCGGCGAGATGCCCTGGATATCATCCTGCTTGCCGGCAAAGTTCCACATGAAATAGCGCCAGTACATCCAGTTAATCTGGTATCCCATAAAGTAACTTACATTATCGGCCATATTGGGTTTTCGTTCCCAATTCCCTTCATTGTCTTTACCAATATCGGCCCAGCTGGCATAATAATCGGCATGGCCCTGGTCGTTGCTGGCATCCCACATCCGCGGGAAGAAATGCATATCCTCCGGTGCATAAATATACTTTACCTTCCGGCCGTTTTTTACATATTTATCTTTCGATTTAATATAAATTTCTTCCGTCTTCACTTCCTGAATTTCATCGGTGAAATCCTGTCCGTATAAAATAGGCCAGTCGCCATACTGATCACGGCTAACATAACCCACTAAACTCACCGGGTTATCTACATTAAACATATCTACCGATGGATCGGCGCTGCTGCGGATCATGGTGGTGAAATAGGCCGAGTAACCCAAAAGCATAAACGCAAAACTCCACATTCCCAGTTTTAAGAAGTTCCAGTTGCGCTTATTTGCGATGCGCAGGCCAAAATAAATGAGGAACCCAATCAGCACAAAGAAAAATCCAAATCCCCAGAAAAACGGAGTGCCAAAACTGTTTACAAACAACACATCCATTGCTCCGGCAGCTTTAATTGACCATACTATCACCGCCTTTTGTACCAATCCGGTGAGCGCACAACCAATAATAAAGGCATAGAAGGTGCCCCAGGCTGTAACCTTATACCGTTTGAAATAATAAATAAGAACAATTGCCGGTATGGTTAGGATATTTAACAGATGCACCCCAATAGAAAGCCCCATCAAATAAAATATGAGGATGATCCACCTGTCGGCCTTGGTGAAGTGTCCTTTAATGCCCTCCTGTTCCTCTTCGGTTACGGCATGCTCCCACTTAAGCATCGCCCAAAATACAATTGCGGTAAAGAAAGAAGACATAGCATATACTTCACCTTCTACGGCACTATACCAAAAAGAATCGGAGAAAGTATATGCAAGCGCACCTACTACACCAGCCGCCATGATGCCGGTAATGCGGGCACCGGTTAAGGGCATCCCGTCTTTTTGAATAATTTTCCGGGCAAAATGGGTGATCGACCAAAACAAAAAAAGAATGGTAAACCCGCTGGCCAATGCACTCATGAGGTTGATTCCCGTAACAGCATGTGCCGGATCAAAAGGAACCATAAATAAGCGGCCAATCATTACAAAAAGCGGGGCACCGGGCGGGTGGGGAATTTGCAACTTATAGGCACTCGATGCAAACTCTCCACAATCCCACAAGCTGGCCGATGCCTCCATGGTCATGATGTACACCGAACTGGCAATAATCCCAATTATCCAGCCTGTAATATTGTTGATCCGCTTAAAATCCATAATGTATTAATTAAGAGGGGCAAATATAATCATGTTTGGCCTTGCTGATTAGCTTTCAGCCACTTTTGGAATTTTTTAATAACTACCCCTAAGTTCCAAGCCGCTATCTTTGAATTTGTGAAAAAAGCTTTTCTCGAGTTACATCTTGCGGTATTCCTTGCCGGGTTCACTGCTATACTGGGAAAGCTTATTCAATTGAATGAAGCCCTGCTGGTTTGGTACAGGCTTTTATTCACGGTGCTTCTGCTATTTTTTCTGATGAAATGGAAACGGCAACTGGTTATCCCCCCATGGCCCGAAATTTGGAAACTCGCGGGCACAGGGGCAGTAATTTGCTTTCATTGGGTTTGTTTTTACGGAAGTGTGAAATATGGGAATGTTTCGGTTGCGCTGGTTTGCCTGTCGGCCAGCGGTTTTTTTTCTGCCCTTTTTGAGCCCTTCCTTTTGAGGAAGCCAGTAGCTTGGGCAGAACTTGCCCTTGGCATCCTGGCCATCCTCGGGATTTATATCATCTTCGATTTTCATCCGCAATACAAAACCGGAATAATCTTTGGCCTGCTGGCAGCACTGGGTAGTTCTATCTTTCCCATTTTTAATAAGCAACTGGTTGAAAGCCATGCAGCCCGCACCATTAACTTTTTCGAATTTTTAAGCGCAGGCATCTTTCTGCTGCTGCTGCTCCCTTTTTATTTAAAGGCATCCAATGCTGCTTTTACCCTGCCTTCACTTTCCGACCTTGGATGGCTGTTGATTCTTTCAACCATTTGTACCGTTTGGTGCTTCGATTTGCAACTTAGTGCATTAAAGAAAATATCCGCATTCACCGTTAATCTCTCCTATAATCTCGAGCCGGTGTATGGAATCATTTTTGCTTTTATATTTTTTGGGGAAGCCAGCCAGTTTAAACCAGCATTCTTCCTTGGCCTGGGGCTCATCATGCTGGCCGTGGTTTTGCAATCCGGACGCTTATGGCGAAAACACCTTACTAAGGCAGAAAGCGCACTTCATGTGTCACCTTAGCAAATTTGCGAAACATGTGCATTACCCCACAATATTTCTCGTCCGATAATTTAACTGCCCGTCTCATTTTATCCTCATCTCCCGGGTTAACCCGAAGGGAATAGATAATATGTACCGACTGATAGGTGGAGGGATGAATATCCGTTAATTCAGCCCGGATATCAATATTCAGATTTTCAAATTCTACCTTCATTTTATGGAGAATCATCGCAATATCAATCCCCGTACATCCTGCCAGCGAGGCCAGCATCAGCTTTTTGGGAGAGGGCCCCAGGTTTTGGCCACCCTCACTTTCTTTTGTATCGGTTATTACCTCATGGCCATCAATACGGGTACTGAAACTTAACCCCCCGGTATATTGGCTGCTGCTCTCATGGATGGATATTTTGCTCATGCTTTTCCAATTTCGCATCGAATTTCCAAATTTTACCTGAAATTGTTACAACCTGCCTTTTTCCAATTTTATGCCCGGAAAACCGATAAATAAGGGGTTTAAACCATTCCTGACATCATTTTGAAAAAAAACAGGAAATAAATAGACCTTGGTACGTTAAATAATATTACCTTTGCCGTCCAAAAATTACGGATTATGGCCAGAGTATGCATGGTAACCGGTAAAAAGCCAATCACGGGAAACAGAGTTTCTCACTCAAATATAAAGACCAAACGCAGGTTTTTGCCTAACCTTCAGGTAAAACGCTATTATCTTGCCGAAGAAGATAAATGGGTTACCCTCAAACTGTCGTCCGAAGCCATCCGCACCATTAATAAAAACGGATTGTATTCGGTGGTTAAAAGTCTGCGCGCAGCAGGTGAAAAAATATAAGAGCATTTTAAAACATTTATAAAATGGCAAAGAAAGGAAACAGGGTACAGGTAATTATGGAGTGCACCGAGCACAAAACCAGCGGCATGCCCGGAACCAGCCGTTATATTACCACCAAAAATAAAAAGAACTCTCCCGAGCGCCTGGAGTTGAAAAAATTTAACCCCGTCCTCAAGAAGGTTACCCTTCATAAAGAAATTAAATAATTAACGCCTTAACGTAATTCATTAACTCATGGCAAAAGCAGCTAAAACCGCGATTAAAACCAAAGACCAGAAAGCCGCAGCAGATGCAAAAAACTGGACCAAGGTGATCAAATCTGTACGCAGCCCCAAAACCGGCGCTTACACATTTAAAGAAGCAATCGTACACAAAGACAAGATTAAAGATTTCCTGGCCAGCTAAGCCGGTAACTCATATTTAAGAAAGCTTTCCCCGGTGGAAGGCTTTTTTGTTTTTCACGGTGGCAGATGAAATTACTTTGTAACCAACATTATTTACACAATGGGATTTTTTAATAAACTATTTGGAAAGAAGGAACAGCAGGAAAGCATTGACCACGGACTGGAAAAAACCCGCCAGGGCTTCTTCAGTAAAATAAGCAAAGCCATCGCAGGCAAAAGCACCGTTGATGAAGAAGTGCTGGATGAAGTGGAGAATGCACTCATCAGCGCCGATGTAGGACTGGATACTACGGTTAAAATTATTAATCGCCTCGAAGCCCGGGTGGCTAAAGATAAATACCTCAACAGCAAAGAACTGAATAACCTTTTGAAAGAGGAAGTGCAGGCCCTGATGGTGGCTACACCCCAGGATGAAGAATACCGCAATTTCGAATTGCCCTCTGAACATAAACCTCATGTAATGTTGGTGGTGGGCGTTAACGGCGTAGGAAAAACCACCACCATCGGCAAACTGGCGCATAATTTCTCCCTCGCCGGTAAATCAGTATTACTGGGCGCTGCCGATACTTTTCGTGCCGCTGCGGTGGATCAGCTTACCATCTGGAGCGAACGTACCCAGGTGCCCATCGTAAAAAAAGAAATGGGCAGCGATCCCGCCTCCGTTGCCTTCGATACCGTGCAAAGCGGAGTTGCAAAAGGAGTGGATGTTATCCTGATTGATACGGCCGGAAGGCTGCACAACAAAGCCCACCTGATGGAAGAACTCAGTAAAATAAAAAGGGTAGTGCAAAAAGTGATCCCCGATGCTCCTCACGAAGTACTCCTCGTTTTGGATGGAAGTACAGGGCAAAACGCCCTCGAACAGGCAAAACATTTTACGGCCGCTACCGAAGTTACCGCCCTCGCTATTACCAAGCTGGATGGCACCGCAAAAGGTGGTGTGGTACTGGCCATTGCCGACCAGTTTAATATTCCTGTGAAATTTATTGGAGTGGGAGAGAAAGCAACCGATCTACTGGTATTTGATAAACAACAATTTGTTGATGGCCTGTTTCAAAACCAGGCTTAATCTTTAAAAAAGTCCTTTTCAATGGGCAAATTCGTAAGCTAAATAAAGAAGCCCCTAAGAATAGGGGCCTCGGTTTACCAAAACTAACTGCTTATGAGAAAAATATAATTCAATCTTCTGACAATAAAATTACGGATCGTTTAATCGCAATTATGTTAATGTACGGCCAATGATGATGCAAGGGGATGTTAAAAGAAAGGAGCTGATTGACCATGATAAGAAATAGTAATATTTATTTTTTGTATTGTACGAGTAGCTTCTAATTTCTTTCCGCGTTTGGTCCCGCTTTCCGTTCCAAGTCCTCGCCTCTACTTCGTAGAGGCTGTGGGCTTTCCACTGCAATCGGGCGTAGGGTAAAAGCTGCCTGGTTTCTCTTCATCCTTTATGAAACTTCATTATTGATAAACTTCAGTAGTATTCCAGGATACTTTATATTAATTTGCCATATTGCCGGATTGTTTTCCATGTAACCATTCAGCTTCTGGCCGGCTTTATTTTTTTATAACCTAATTGTTTTGCATGCGTAGTTTATTTCTTCTTTTTATATGTACCCTTTTGGGCGGCATAACATTCGCACAGGAAAAAGTGAAAATTACCGACGGTCCGGTGGATGCCATTACCAGGATAGATCAGCTGCCCACCTATTCATTTAATGATGGAAAATTATTTTTAAAGGAGATGTTGTACCTCCAAAATGGAGATTGGCTCACCGTGCAAGCCAAAAGCCGTGATAAAAGATTGTTTATACTCCTTTACGATCTTCAAAAGAAAGAATACCTGAAAGTTTCCGATGACAGTCTTTATAATTCCGGATCCTGGCAATGTTTTTTATCCTTTACTTCACCCCGAACAGATTCCTTTTCCCTTATCATTGCGGCAAAAGAAAGCGACTATGAATATGATGAATGGGTTAGAGAAAAAATAGATACGCCTCATATTTCTTACACCATTGCGAAGTATCACTCCTCATACCCCGCACCTAATTCGGGATGGAATTTTACCGCGCGCCTATCGTATTTGTGCAATCACTGGACAGCCGGTTTTCGCGCTATGCCCAGGCAAGAAAACCCGCAAAGCAAAATTAATGGGAAGCCCGCTTACGAATACATTCCTGTAACACCCGTTACCCTGCACGATTCTATGGGAGCGTCTGTTATGAAACTCGCTTACAATCATCATCAAAGTTATTTTCAATATTCTGGCGCCATGCCCTATCAGAAAGCCAGAGAACTGTATAAACAATTACAGGAGCAATTAAAAAAAGCAACCGACAAAGAGGAAATTACAAATTTTAATGCCCCCAATCAATTCCGGCGCAAACTTGAATTAGAAGCCAGCATGTATTTCATTAGAGTTCCGAAGGATAAAGTTCCGGTGGAATATTTTTTTCTTAAATCTGCCGGTGAAGGCTTCCTGTATATTCCGGTTTCTCTGTTTCTATTTGGAGATAAGACCGACGCAAAAGTGCTGGTGGTTATGGGAGAGAACGGGGATGATATTTATGATATAGGCATTTAAGGTTTATCTGTGCCCGGATTTCATTTCTAAAATGTATTGAGGTAAAACTCCACCTTAATAATTTATTTTTTCATTTCATATTTACAATCGGACTGCTTTTCTCTCTTCTCTGTTGGTTCAAGATTGGGGATACCGGGCGAGCTATTTTGAAAAAAAAAGGACCATCCATTGATGATCCCTAGTATTAAGGTATAGGAAGCTGATTTAATAGAATCCTATTGCCCCAGGTTATTTCTCGTTTACATTGGCACTAACGGTGCCCGAATTCGTCATGGATGTATTACTCATGCTGATGCTCACTTTTCCTCCATTTACCGATACCTGAACCGTACCTGTTCCGGTAGCATCATATGCGGTGGTTACACTCGAGCTGGTGGTGGAAGTAGCCTTGGCATAAACCTGGTCTGCTGCCAGCCCCACGCTGGAGGTGGTAATGTTATAGGTTCCGGGTGCGGGCGTATTGGTGCCGGCAAAATAAAAGTTTACGGAACTATTGGCAAAAGTGGTACTGTTAAGGCTGGTAAAATTGAACCAGATCAGGTTAGTGGATGTGGTTCGTGTAGTAGAGGTAACATCATAGCTGGTGCCATTAATTACAAATGATCCGCCTGTGTTAGAGTTTGCATCATCCTTACTGCAGGATCCATAAATAAACAGACAGGAAACCAGGAGGAGCGATAGGTTGCGAATAGTACTTTTCATAATAGTATATTTTTTATTTTAAAGGTATGTATTTTATAAAATAGATTCGTGCATTTGGGGTTATGGGTATTTTATTCGAGCATTCGTGGGTTTGGGCATTCATTCGTGCATTCGTGGCTTTTGAAAATTCTCCATTCTACTTCCAACTAAACAGGGATAAAGTCAAACTGAAAATACATCAGTCCAAATCCTTTGTTTGAATTTTTTCTGGCTCTATTTTTACCCCCGGGGCGGGGGCAGCAAAGGGCTCAAATTTTTTTCAATTTCTCTCCGCCTTGGTTCGTGTTGCACGAAACAAATAGAGACTGGATCAGCATCACAAATACTCAATCCCTTCTGGCTTGAAAAGAGCACAAGTCTTCAGCAGGATGACTTGTGTCAGATAAGGCTTTTTTCGTGCATTCGGGGTTATAGGTATTTTATTCGTGCATTCGTGGCTATTGAAAATTCTCCATTTTACTTTAAACTAAACAGGGATAAAGTAAAACTGAATATTCATCAGTCAAATTTCTTTGTTCGAATTTTTTCCAGCACTATTTTTACCCCCGGGGCGGGGGCAGCAAAGGGCTCAAATTTTTTTCAATTTCTCTCCGCCTTGGTTCGTGTTGCACGAAACAAATAGAGACTGGATCAGCATCACAAATACTCAATCCCTTCTGGCTTGAAAAGAGCACAAGTCTTCAGCAGGATGACTTGTGTCAGATAAGGCTTTTTTCGTGCATTCGGGGTTATAGGTATTTTATTCGTGCATTCGTGGCTATTGAAAATTCTCCATTTTACTTTAAACTAAACAGGGATAAAGTAAAACTGAATATTCATCAGTCAAATTTCTTTGTTCGAAATTTTTCCAGCACTATTTTTACCCCCGGGGTGGGGGCAGCAAAGGGCTCAAATTTTTTTCAATTTCTCTCCGCCTTGGTTCGTGTCGCACGAAACAAATAGAGATCGGATCAGCATCACAAATACTCAATCAGTTCTGACTTGAATAGACACGGTCATCCTGCGGAAGACTTGTGCCAGATGAACTGTTTCCCTGATTACGGTTCGTGCAGACACGAACCGAGGCAGTGGGCTTTCGTTGCTCACATAGATGTACACATAACCGTTAGCCGGAGCTTTTATCATGGAAGATCCAAGAAAGGTTATAGTTTGCGGACTGCCCATAACACTTAATTGCTGGTACTGGCTTTGCTGGCATATAAAGTTAAAGGCTTTCCGCTACGGCGCACAGGCATCAAAAAATCACACATTTAAATTTGTGGTGCAGGTGAAAATACCTGCATCGGCAGTTGAATTTTAACGGAACAGAAACGCCATCACACAAGAGCCCGGGCTGCATTTCTGTGCCGGTAGAAAATATACTCATCTTTTGCTTTTCAAATACCCGATGCAATCAGGGCAAGACTAACCGGCATCAAGTGACCGGCTAAAGCCGAACACTTTCGCCAGTAATAAGTAAACTTTACTTTGTTATTGATAACTTTGTGCAAATTTTTAAAACTAAAAAAGATTGCCTGTCTTAATAACAAAAGCCCCTCACCGGGCTTCTGTTATTGTAAAAAAACTCTTTTTTCTATCTCTTTCAATAAGCTTTTTTTCCCATTTTTTTTGGTATAAAAATTAGTCTTTAAAAGAACGTAAATGTTATTCCTTTTTAAGGGCAAGAATTGTTTACCTACTACATTATAATTCACAGATGTATTAGGCATAACCTTTTTTAAAGTAAGTACATTGGAGTTATTCCTCCTTTGTTTTTCATCAAGCAAATTTTTAATTAATAATTTACTGCTTGTAGAAGTATATACCGATGTATAAACATAAATACTATCAACAGAATTATTGACGTAAACAATGGAATTGATACCTCTCGTTTTTAGTGTATCTAAAATCCGGACTTCCACTTTTTCTTTTTGTTGACTAAAAGAACTTTTTGCAAAAAACAAACTAAGAAAAACGATTGTTAATTTTTTCATTTTTATTATGGCGTTTTCTTTGTCCCACCATTTGTGAGAGCATTTTTATCAGGATATTGAACTATCACATCTATTTTTTCGTTACCTGCTTTTTTATATTCTGCTAACTTGTCGAATAATTCAGTTTGTACTTCTGTACAACCATGAGTATAGCCTTTCTCCGAATCGTGTAAATAAAAAGATGTTATATCTCTATCTTTGGATGTGGCACCCGTTACTTTAATAGGACTCAAGTAAGCTCTATTTGTACCCCAATCCTCATATGTCCAAACATTTTCTTTGTCGCCGGGAACCGGCACTTCATCTGGAATTTTTTCAACTCCTCCTTGCTTATTTCTTACTAATTCCCCATCACTACCTGCCTTTGCAACCCTATCAAAAGATGGCTTAAGATTAATCAAATACTGTCCTTCTGCAGTTGGTCCCATATCACGCACTTTCTGATATTTGCCAAATTGGTAATTTTTATCCGCATCTCCATCTTTATGAGGAGCATTTCCTGATGTAGCATTGAACGTGGCAATTAGATTAGTTTTATCTCCAGCATTGCCACCATACCAATAAACTTTACTGCCAACAGATAAAATCCAATCTTTAGGCTCCATCCCCGTAGGGTCTGTAAATCGTAGTGGGCTATTATTGAAAGCTACATAAGGTGAAATATGTGAAAACTTATTTGCTAACGGGTCAACAGTATTCCATCTGCCTATTTGTGGGTCAAACATCCTTGCTCCAAAGTCGTTCCATTCTAAGCCACTGCCATCGCTGAACTCTTTGCTCTGTTGCTCTTTGCCCATGAACTTCTGTTTGTTTTCAAGCATACCAGCAGCTTTGGAACTTATCCCTTGTTGGATGAGTCCGAACGGATAATAATGCGTTTCCTCCACTATCCTCCCCGGCCGGTGTACCACCTGGAAGTTATCGATATACACCGGGTTGCGGCTTTCGTTGCTCACATAGATGTACACATAACCGTTAGCCGGAGCTTTTATCATGGAAGATCCAAGTATGGTTATTGTTTGGGGGCTGCCCATAATACTTAATTGCTGGTACTGGCTTTGCTGGCATATAAAGTTAAACTGTTTCCGCCACAGCGCACAGGCATCAAAAAAAAGTATGTTCAGATATGCCTTTACATTATTTGACGGGTTTGTAGGCCCCTGTTGCTGTAAGAGATTGTTTAGCGGTACATCGTGTTCAAAACTTGCGCCTACCGTAATGCCTGAGCCATGCAAGGAACCGGTATAGGAAGGGTTATTTAATATCGCTATAATCGATCCTATCAGGTTCTGTACAGGGTTTGCACCTGTGTTATCTACGGTTGTGGTGGGTATATAATAATCCAACTTCACCCCAACCTCATCGGTAGCCATTACCTTTAGCAGCTTGCCTACCCCAATGGGCGCCTCGTTGTTTTTTATGAGCTGGCATTGGGCGCCCGTGCCCTGGCCGTTGTTAAATGCCGGAGGAGGGGTTATTAAATAGGTATTGGTATTGAGGTAATAGGTTTCATTTTCGGTAGCATGTTCCTGCTCAAAATCGCAGTTGGGATAGCTTTGCTGTGGCTGCTCCTCCGCGTTAAGCAGCATCCTGATGTTTCCTAAGTGATCCCTCATCATATACTGGTAATGGAATGCGGGGTTCGCGCTATCGTAAATAGCACGTCCTTCCTCATTGGAAATAAACTGAAGCTTTACCTCTCCATCAGCGCCGGGGTACCCCTCCCGCTTCTCATATACCATCTCCCCCAAATAATAGGTGGTAGCGCTGCAGGGTATGTTATTCACGGTTTCTTTTACTGTTTTTACCTGCTTATTTCCGAGGGCATCGTATTTATAAAGAATAACGCCATTGGTTACCCCGGGGTGGTTGGCTATCTCTATCCTAACAGGAAGGTTCAGGTGGTTGTATTCTATGGAGGCGATATACTTGTTATTATCGCGCATGAGGCTTCCGTTCAGGTTGTACCGGTAATCATTTTGGCCATTTGACTCGTTGTCTTTAAAATCACTGAGGTTTTGGCTGTTGAATGATGCATCGGTTACGGAACGAAGTTTGTTGGTATAGTTGTAGCCATCCTGGGTCTGGTACTGGTAATGCAGCGAATCGATAAGGATGCTGTGGCCGGGGATAAGGCCCATTTGGTTCATGGTGAGGATATTTCCATTTGCATCATAGCTGAGGCCACTAACCGAAAAATTGGGAGTAATGGAATAGGTACAGGCATCGGGGTCGTGCTGTGTGAAACTGGCTCCCAGCAGGCGGTTTAGCCTGTCGTAATTAAAATCGTACTGCCTGATGATCTCCTTGTTTTTCGACTTCCATGCCATGCCCGCAATATTGCATTTCATATTCAGATCGCAATTATGAAATAAATTAATAGCAAAGCGAAAATTAGCAGGTCAGTCCACATTGCAAATTTTTCATTTATGCCCGAACCCTTTTTAAAAATATGCTGAATGCCGGCAATGCCATAATATAGTCCACTTGCAAAGGCACTTACAATCCTCCAGTCTGGCTTAAAAAAAGAGACAAGAGCAACCAGTCCGAAACAAATGTTCGCAAACCCCAATTCACGAAGAATAGGGTAACATTCGGGGCTGTTAATCTGAAAAATTTGTTTCGCAGTAAATTCTGGGTTTTTAACTTGTTTAATTCCCGCAAAAAATAAACGAAGCCCGACTGCCGAAAAAATAAACCACTTACAAAATGAGGTAAACGATAAAATGCTGTCCGTAATTAAATGCGCTGTTATAAATCCAATCGTCGGAACAATAAACGTCAGTATGCTTACACTTATAATGTATAATTTGTTCGCCTTGTCTTCTATTCCGTCTGTTGCCATAAATTATTGCCTGCTTTTTTGGTACCCTGATTTATTAGGAGGCCCATTATTCAAATTGAAGGTACTGGCTTTTTTGGCAAATGAAAGGAATCACCCGGAAGGCTTTATTTATCTACAAAAGGCTGGGAGGGTCTGGTTTATTATTCGGAAGGGTAATGCTTGCAACATAATAATGTACGGATACCAGGGCTTAATGTGAACCAGGCTAATTTCAATTTCATGCATTCACGGCAAACTGTTAAGCAAAAGTTTTAATAAGCAAAATGGTAATGCCATATAAAAGGGTGGAAACAAATATTCCGGTGGCTGTTTTGTCTTTGTGGGTATTTATGTATAAAGTAAAGATAGCCGCATTTACCAGGAGAGATAAGGTAAGTGCAACCGTTAGTGTACGGAAACCCTGCTCGTTGAGCATGAAATTGATGGTTTCACTATAACTGTAAATGCCAAACTTACTCACCTTGAAAAGATACAACCCTAAAAAGGGCGCCAGCAACCCCAGGATTAATCCAAATACCAGGTTGTCTTTTTTGAAAATCATGAAAAGATTTTGTTTTTTTCCAATTGCTTTTTCAAGGTATAGTTTGTAAGGTCGTAATGAACCGGAACCACACTGGCATACTTATGTTTCAGCGCCCAAACATCCGTATCCTTTCCTTTATCAAAGTTTACAAATTCACCCGTTAGCCAGTAGTATTTCTTGCCATGCGGATCCATCCGTTCATCAAAATCTTCCTCATATTTGGCGTTGGCCTGCCGGCATAGTTTAATGCCTTTAAGCTCATCCGGGGTGGCAATGGGGATGTTTACATTTAACAACAAGTGCTTATTCATTTTGGGTTTCAGGAATTCGGTAACAATATTTCTTACCACTATCCGCGATGCCCTGAAATCGGCTTCATAACTGTAATCCAGCAACGAAAATCCAATACTGGGAATCCCTTCAATAGAAGCTTCCATGGCTGCCGACATGGTGCCGCTGTAAATTACATTGATGGAATGATTTGCGCCATGATTGATGCCACTCAAACATAAATCGGGTTTCCGAAACAGGATTTTATCTACCGCCAGTTTTACACAATCTACCGGTGTACCTGAGGTAGCCCAGGCTTCAATATCGCCAAACAGGTTAACCTTATTCATTCGAAGCGGCGATCCAATGGTAATGGCATGGCCCATTCCACTTTGTGGCCGGTCGGGAGCTACCACCACCACATTGCCAAGGTCTTTTACGGCTTCCACTAAATTTTTTATTCCGGGAGAGGTAACATCATCATCGTTGGTGATGAGGATGATCGGCTTTTCTTTATTTTTCGGCATATATTATCAAATCATTAAAAACTCATAAACCAGGGGCGGCCAATACCTGCACGGAATGGCCAGGGTATGGCAGCCAGAATCAGGAGCATGGCAATACCAAAGTAAACGAGCATTCTTTTATGTTTTTGAGAATCTGTGGCAGCCCGCTTTACCGAACTCCGGCCAATATGAACCAGGATGATAGCGAGAATCATCATCAGGGTATGTTCCACAGTATAGAATCGCAAAGCGGCATCCTTCATCACTACTTTTGCATTACTGGTCAGTTGGTTAAACCAGCCATTGTTGAAATATAAAATGAGGCCAAGCAATAACTGGATATCGCAAAATATCATAAACAACAGGTTGCTGCGATTGTCGTTGGCAGAATACGGGCGCTTTCCGGTTAATCCCGAAATGGCATTAATTATTGCCCAAAATCCAAATAAAAGGATAAGCCACCGAACTAGGTTGTGTAAAACAAGTATGGTTTGCATAAAAGAATTTGCGCAAAAATAGGCAGGTAAAAAGGGTATCCGAAAAAAATATTTTGAAAAACTAAATAGTTTAGTATATTTGTGCTAATCAAATTAGTTTATATGTCAAGAGCCGGATTAAACCTGAAATATCTTCGCAAATTTCGCGGATGGACCCAGGAGGAGTTTGCCCATAAACTTAACATTAAACGCTCTCTGATTGGAGCCTACGAAGAAGAACGCGCCGATCCCCGGCTGGATGTGCTGGAAACGGTGGCCGAAATGTTTAAACTTACCCTGGATGAATTATTGCTTCAGGACCTGGGTAATAGCAACCAGGCCCCACAAAGTTTTCTGGCAAAGCGCCGCCAGCAAAAAATGATGTCGGCCGATCGCAACCTGATTCACTTTGTCCCGGTTAAAGCTGCTGCCGGTTACCTTACCAGCTATGCGGATAGCGAATTCATTGATGAATTAAACACCTTTACCCTGCCTATGCTTTCCGGTGGCAATTACCGCGCCTTCGAAATCATTGGAGATTCCATGCTCCCAACCCCAAGCGGATCCATTATTGTAGGAGAAAAAGTAGAATCAATTGATGACGTAAAAAATCATCAGGCTTATATCGTGGTGAGTCGCAATGAAGGAATTGTGTATAAACGTATTGTAAAGAACAATCGCAGCCGTGCCCGGATTACCCTCGAGAGCGATAACCCCGCCTATCAACCCTACCAGGTAAATTCAGAAGATGTAGTTGAACTCTGGCAGGCTCAGGTGGTAATTGGTAAAGTAGCCCAACAGCAACGTTGGGATGTTAATTCATTGGCCAACCTGGTGAATAATCTTCAGGGGCAGGTAAGCTCCTTGAAAAAGAAAATGAATTAAAATTTTAAAGGAAGGGTTGGGTGCTTTGTTGCAGAAACGCAATGAGGTAATTTTTCTGAATTGTCTTTTGTGGAAAGTTTCAGGGTGGTTTATCAAATTGGCATCGCTTGAAAATCAATCCTTTAAAGTTATCCATATCCAAAGTCTGCAATGGTGGATAACTAAAGCCTTAAACCCGCTCCGGCATCATAATTTCGTAATTAGATACATCGCTTTATAAATTTTAAACACATTAATTATGATCAAACTACAAATCATCGGAAACCTCGGTAAAGATTGCGTTACAAACGAAGTGAATGGAAGGCATGTTATCAACTTCAATGTAGCCCATACCGAAAAGTTTAAAGATTCCAAAGGAAACATGGTTGAAAAAACCATTTGGGTGAACTGTGCCTACTGGACAGACCGTACCGCCATTGCACAATATCTTACCAAAGGAAAAACTGTTTATGCAGAAGGCACCCCCGAAGTGGAAGCATATATGAAAGAAAGTACCCCTGCAGCTACCCTGAGAATGCGGGTTCATAATATTCAACTCCTGGGCAGCGCTGGCGATTCCTCATCAAAATCGAATTTCAGCCCTGCTGTAGTAACAGATTCAGTACCTGGTACCTCTGCTCCAAAAAGCAGTAACATCCCTGAAATTGTTGCTGTAGAGGCAGAGGCCGACGACCTCCCTTTTTAATTTCCAAATTTTCAATTTAAATTGTTAGCTTCCTGAACAGGAAGCTTTTTTTATGAAAAAAATTTTTATTCTATCTTTTTTAGTTTCATGTATGGCAATCGCCTCCCGGGCACAAACCGATTATTCGGCTTTTGTAAATCCTTTTATTGGAACAGGTGGACATGGTCATACTTATCCCGGCGCAACCGTACCTCATGGCATGGTACAACTAAGCCCCGATACCCGCCTCACCGGCTGGGATGGCTGCAGCGGATATCATTATAGTGATAGTTTTATATATGGATTTTCGCATACCCACCTGAGTGGCACCGGAGTTGCCGATTATTGCGACATCCTCCTAATGCCGGGTAGCGGGGAACCTTCCCCGGATAATAGGAAATATGGATCCTCCTTTTCTCATAAAAGGGAGAAAGCAACTGCCGGATACTATGCCGTACACCTCAATGATCAGGATGTGGATGTGGAACTTACTGCATCCGAAAGGGTGGGAATGCATCACTATACTTTTTATCGCCCGGATAATTTCGTAATTATTGATTTGCTCCACCGGGATGAAGTGCTTGAATCCACATTGAAACTGGAAGATAGTGTAACGGTATCGGGTATGCGCCGGAGTAAAGGCTGGGCCACTAACCAATATGTCTTCTTCGTTGCAAAATTTTCTAAGCCGGTTGTTGCTTATGGCTTTTGGGCTGAGGATAAACTGCAACCCGGCGCTTTATCACTGGAAGGAAAAAATGTAAAAGCTTATTTTCGGTTTAACCCGGCAGCAGAAACAGATTTGCTCGTTAAAGTGGCATTGTCTCCTGTGAGTGTGGAAGGCGCCCGCAAAAACCTGGATTCAGAAGTAAACGGATGGGATTTTAACCAGGTAAAGGAAACAGCAAAATTGAAATGGAATGAGGAATTGGGGAAGATTGATGTAAAGTCGGATGATACCAGCAAACTGCGGATTTTTTATACAGCCTTGTACCATACTGCCATTGTGCCCAACATTAATATGGATGTTGATGGCCGCTATAGAGGCCGCGATAACCAGATCCACCAGGCCGATGGGTTTACATATTACTCAGTATTTTCTCTTTGGGATACCTACCGGGCCACTCACCCACTTTATACCATTCTCGATGTTTCCCGAACCGTGGACTATATCAAAACATTTTTGGCACAGTACCAACAGGGAGGAAGGCTTCCGGTTTGGGAACTTGCAAGTTGCGAAACCGATTGCATGATCGGTTATCACTCCGTGCCGGTAATTTGGGATGCCTTCGCAAAAGGAATTAATGAATTTGATACGGTTCTTGCACTGGAAGCCATGAAGAAATCAGCTACATGGGATCATTTTGGGCTTCCGGCATATCTACAAAAGCATTTGATTGAGGTTTCGGATGAGCCAGAAAGCGTTAGCAAGACCCTCGAGTATGCCTACGATGATTGGTGCATCGCCATGTATGCAAAAAAGATTGGACGTAGTTCCGATTTTCAACAGTATATCCAGCGGGCGCAGTATTATAAGAATATGCTCAACCTCCACACCGGGTTTATGCAACCCCGCGATAATGGCGGATGGCTTGCCGGATTCGATCCGCGGGAAGTGAATAACAACTATACCGAAGCGAATAGCTGGCAATACTCTTTTTCATTTCAACAGGATATCGGCGGCTATATGAAATTGCGCGGTGGACCAAAATCCCTGGAGAAAATGTTGGATGGCTTATTCACGGCTCCTGAACAAACCACCGGCAGAGATCAGTCGGATATTACCGGGATGATTGGCCAGTATGCTCACGGGAATGAACCCAGCCATCATATAATATTAATGTACGATCATGCAGGTAATGCCTCGAAAGCTCAGTATTATGTTCATAAGGTGATGACCGAATTTTACAAAGATGCTCCCGATGGATTAATTGGGAATGAAGATTGCGGACAAATGAGCGCATGGTATATTTTTAATGCCTTGGGTTTTTATCCGGTAACGCCAGGGGATAACCGATATTTTATCGGTACCCCTTCCTTTCCCATGGCAGAAATTAAACTCCCTAATGAAAAATCCTTTATCATTAATGCACCACATGTTTCGGAAAAAAATTATTATATCCAGGATGCGTTGTTAAGTACCACTTCATCGCTCATGCCCAAAAAAATGATGAGGCCATTCCTTACTCACCAGGAAATTTCCGGCGGCGGGTTGGTTACTTTTATGATGGGAGATAAGCCCGCTTCTGTCTTAAACATTCCGGTTCCTGAACCGGGTATTCTTTCTGATACAAAGGCAAATGCCCTTGTTTTGAACCCGGTAATTGAGGGTGGGCCGAGGTCTTTCCGCGGGAAGAAGAAAATCATCATCCAAACCCCTTTGAAAAATGAGTCGGCGTTTTATTCTGTCAGTGGAACCATGCCAACCCATAAATCAATATCGTACAAGGTTCCCTTTTGGATTGATAGCTCCATTTCGATTCGAACTAAATCTTTTAATACAAATGGCGATTCCAGTGCAGAATCCGTAGCAGAATTTGTGAGGGTAGATAATCACTGGTCTGTGAATTACCTGTCTGCCTATGAACCTCAATATTCCGCTGGGGGAAATGGGGCGTTAATTGACGGGCTAACGGGAACAGCTAACTGGCGGAAAGGAAACTGGCAGGGCTTCCAGGGAAATGATGCCGTATTTTCCCTCGACCTTGGAAAGCAACAAAAAGTGAATGCGATCAGTATCGGCTTTTTACAGGATACAAGGGCATGGATCATCATGCCTAAATCATTAATTGTGCAGGCATCCACCGACGGCAAAAACTTTACCTCTATTTATAAGGGAGAAAATTTTCTTCCTATTAAGAATTTAGAACCACAAATCATGCGGTTTGACCTGCCCATAGACCCACTGACAACCCGCTATTTAAAATTTACTGCCCTGCAGTATGGGCAGATGCCGGAATGGCACGAGGGTGCCGGTGGTAACTCCCATATTTTTATTGATGAGGTGAAAATAAATTAGCACCAGATATGGATTGCCCATTACCCCGGCCGTATTAGGGATTATATAAAGCCAGGAATGCTTTTGATTTAGCCAGAATGAAAAACAGATTGGGTTCAGTGGCAAAGGCAACATGGTCGCCGGTCCAAACATAACTCTCATGTGGCACATTAAATTGCGTAAGCTTATTTTCTAACCTTGCCTGTTGTTCTATTATCGGAACTGCAGTATCTGTACTTCCGAAAAAGGAAATAGTGGGTGCGCTTCCCGTTTGTATCCATGTAACGGGGCTGGCATATTTATAAACTGTCATTCCAGACGGCATCACCGCCGGATCCACCAGTCCGCTAAATAGTGCCCCTAAGAAAATATTACTGCTATATGCAGGATCCTCAAAATCTGCAGGGCCTGCCAAACTGATTACTGCCTTTACATTTGGGTTGTTTTTAGTGTATGCATAGTACATGGATAGATGTGCGCCCGCTGAATGACCACAAAGTACAAACTCGGGCTTCACCTGCCATTCTGCCGACTTTTCAGTTATCAAATCTATCACAGATTGGATGTCGTTTATCTGATTTGGCAGGGCATACTGGCCGGTAGTTGAATTAGCCAGCCTGTAGTTCATATTTACAATAGCATATTTTGGAAAATAGGTGTTTTTAAAATCGGGAATCCCGCTGGTAAAGTCTGATTTATCGCCACTCGTCCAGCCACCTCCATGTATGAAGATGAAAACTTTGGTGCTTGTATGGCTACGCCCCGGAGGAAGGTAAAGGTCAAATTTTTGCTGTGCATTAGTGCCGTAGGAGATATTCGTAATATCTTTTGCAGCGGTACCCGAAGGATCATCAACTGATGATTTCTCACAGGAAGCTACGGTAAGGATGCAAGTTGCAATAAGCAGGAATCTAAATATTTTCATTTTGAGGAAAGTTATATTTTCCTTTAAAAGTAATGGCTTTAATGTTAAAAAAAAGTAATGAGTTCAAAGCCCTGATTTATACGACCTGTTTTTATGGTTATTTGGCATGGGCTATTCCTGTTTTTGGGGATTCCGGTATTCGATGAATCCTTGTGGACTGTATTATCGTAAATTATTGATCACCCGGTCAATTCTTCTTTTATTTTCCTGTTGCAATAAGGATGGGTACAAATTCATTAGGAGGTTAAGGATCATTATAACGAGCGCAAATAAATATTCAGCATTAACCAGTTTAATTAAAGCAAAAATGGTTACAAAAATAAACCCGATTAAATGGTCGGTTTCAGCGATATTCATTTCATTCCGTAAATGTACCAGGCCGGCTTTATCTGTTTTTGCTTTTAGTTTCAGTTTTTGATTGAAATATTTGAGGAAACTATTTTTTATAATCCATTTTATAGCCCCAATTCCAATGTTTCGGTTGATGGTTTCACTTTTTATAAAATTCAAATCCGAAACTGCATTGCAATACATAGCCGACTTCCTTAAAAGGCCATTAATAATCATACCCACAATCCAGGATATAAAGGCAATAGAAATGCTGAAGGATAAATATTTCAGAATGAGCATAGTTCCTTAAATTCTGCCGGATAAATTAATTTTTTTAAAAAATAAAGCCGGTAAAAATTTCACCGACTCTATTTAATAAGGAAATATCTTATTTAAGGTTATATGCTTTTTTAGGAGCTATTCTTTTTGTGCTGCCGCAAGTTTTTTATCTCTAAAATATTTGAATGTAAAGTAAATAATATGTAAAGATCCAAATACGACTGAAAAGATAAACAAGGCAGAATCGCCGGCTGTTTCTTTGGTCATATTATGATGTGCAAAGGCAAGCCCAATAAGTACGACCGACAAAATGAGGCCACAGATGCTGATGATGGTTTTATCTTTAAAATGCTTTTTACCCATATTCATCAGGCTCTTTTTAACCCCATATTCTGCATAAACATCAAGCCCAATCAGCATCCAAACCAATAGCCGGATCCAGGTATCAAAAGGCAGAAAGACCATCATTCCTAAACATACCAGGATGCCTAATACGGGTACATAAGGAACAAGGGGAACCCGAAACGCCCTGGGTGCATCCTTCATGGTATATCGCATCACCAACACCCCTGCGCATACAAGAATGAAAGCAAATAAGGTACCAATGCTCGTCATCTCGCCAACTACCCGTCCCGGAATGAATGCAGCAAACAAACTTACAAACACCATGAAAAGTAAATTTGATTTGTAGGGTGTGCGATGCTTTTTGTGGATGTCGGAAAAGATTTTTGGCAATAACCGGTCTGTACTCATAGAATAAAACACGCGGCTTTGCCCCAGTAACATCACCAGGATTACCGAAGAGTACCCAAGGAGGATCGCAATGATAATGGCAGTGTTAAGCCAGGGATAATCTGGGTGAGGAACCCCGTTAACAATGGGGCCCATCCAGTTAATAGCCGTAGCTACCGGTGCAAGCTCCCCGCCTTCAAACTCGGTGTAATTGGTAACACCCGTCATTACATAAGCAAACAGAATATACAGAACAGTGCAAATTAATAACGAGCCCATAATGCCAATTGGCATCGATTTTTTGGGATCCTTTGTTTCCTGTGCAGCCGTGGATACCGCATCAAATCCGATATAGGCAAAGAATACAACAGCCGCTGCGCGTATAACCCCCGTCCATCCAAATTCTCCGAAACTTCCTTTATTTTCAGGGATTAATGGAGTTAAATTTTCGGGACGGATGTAATTAAAACCAAGTACAATAAAAACGATAACAATAGAAACTTTTAAGATTACAATTAACGCATTCACTTTTGCAGATTCGCTGGTGCCTCTTATTAAAATTAAAGACATAACCACCACGATAAATACGGCAGGCAGGTTAAGAATGCCCCCGTCAAAAGGGGTTTTCATTAATTCTTCTGGAAAGGCTACCCCATAATTGGATAATAATTTAGAAAGATAGCCACTCCAACTCGATGCCACCGTAGCAGCTCCAACGGCATATTCCAATACAAGGTCCCAACCAATGATCCAGGCAATGAACTCACCCATAGTTGCATACGAATAGGTATAGGCACTTCCGGCAACGGGAATCATGGAAGAAAACTCTGCATAACACAATCCTGCCAATCCGCAACCAATGGCAGCAATGATGAAGGATATCATGATCCCTGGCCCTGCATAGTTGGCAGCCGCCATTCCGGTGATGGAAAATAATCCCGCACCAATGATCGCACCTATACCGAGGGCAATCAGAGATCCCGAACTTAAAGTCCGTTTTAACCCCTTTTCAGAATCCCCTGCTTCTACCAATAATTGCGGAATAGATTTCCTGACAAATAAACTCATAAATGTAGTTTGGTTGAATTTAGGATGAAAAATAAGAATAATCTGTTGAAACCCGTTGTCGCAGATATAAATTTTATAGTTATTCAGGGAAACTGTTGATAAGTCATATATTGCAAAATCATTTATCCGCATGAAAGGAAATTCGCGTTCAAAAAACCGGCTCACCCTATATATTGGAATTGCCCTGGTGCTGGGAATTGCACTTGGATTTGTATTTAACAAGAGGTATGTGGGTACAGAAAATGCAGGGATCGCAGAAGCTGACGTCAAATTGGAAGCTATTGAATCCCGAATCAGTCAGGCGAAGCAGCCGGTTAACCCGGCCCGTTATGAAGCCAACCAAAAACTAATAGAAAACCTGGAGACCCGGCAGAAAGATTACCGGAGGCATTTGCTGGACTCCGGTTCTGGCAATTTTCTAGATTCCCTAACCCTGGTTAACGAATCCCTGCTTTCTTTACATGCTGAACAGTCTAAACTTGTTGACACCCTAACTACCGATTATAAACGGCTCACTTCCAGTTATAATGAAGTACTACAACAGAAACAAACCGCTTCGATAAGCAGAGATAAAAAACTGGAGCCCTTCTTATTACTGGCCGACATTTTCATCCGGCTAATTAAAATGATTGTGGGCCCCCTTGTATTTTTTACCCTGGTTGTAGGTGTAGCAAAACTGGGCGATATAAAATCCATAGGAAGAATTGGAGGAAAAACCCTCCTTTGGTTCCTGGGTGCATCGCTTACCAGCCTCATCCTGGGAATGATCCTCGTTAATATTTTCCAACCTGGAAGTTCCATGAATCTTCCGCTGCCCGAAGAATCGGTAAGGACCGGGGTAGATAAAGCCGCCCTAACTCTTAAAGATTTTATCCATCACCTGGTGCCGGTAAGTTTTGCAGATTCCTTGGCAAGGAATGAGATATTACAGATTGTTATTTTCTCCCTGTTCTTTGGTGTTGCTGCAGCGGCCATGGGAGATTTTTCTGCCCCCCTTATCAAAGCCTTTGATGTAATTGCACATATCGTTCTTAAACTAACGGGTTATGTAATGCAGTTTGCACCAATAGCCGTTTTTGGTGCTATGGTTGGAGTTATTGCCAAACAAGGACTAAGTGTTCTTTCCACCTATTCCATATTTATTGTTGAATTCTATTTTGGTTTGTTAGTGTTATGGATTGTTTTAATCCTGGCCGGTAGCCTGTTTGTAAAAAAACGCATCTTCAGTTTATTAAGACATATTAAGGAACCGGCATTGCTCGCATTTTCTACCTCAAGCAGCGAAGCCGCTTTTCCGCAAACTATGGTGGAGCTGGAACGGTTCGGTTGCAACAACCGCATTGTAAGTTTTGTGCTGCCATTAGGGTACTCCTTTAACCTGGATGGAAGTATGATGTATATGACATTTGCCTCCATATTCATTGCACAGAGCTATGGCATTCACCTTGATTTTGGCACCCAGATTACCATGCTCCTGGTATTAATGCTAACCAGCAAGGGAATTGCAGGAGTGCCTCGTGCATCCCTGGTGGTAATTGCCGGAACACTTGCTACATTTCATATCCCCGAAGCAGGTATTGCCCTTTTACTCGGTATAGATCCCCTCCTTGATATGGGAAGAAGCGGTACCAATATATTAGGCAACAGCATTGCCACCACGGTAGTAAGTAAGTGGGAAGGTCAACTTAAACATACCCCCGACTAAAAGATGATGAAGCGTATTTTATTTTTATTCCTTTTCCTTTTCCCCCTGGTATTATTGGCCGGCGATACATTACGGGTTGAAGTAACAAATCAATATAAACAGGGAGTGAAGAATGCAGATATTTTTATTAATGGAAACGTGTTTCATACCGATTCTAAATCCTTTATCAGTATACCTGTTGATGGCAATAATTTCCTGAAGGTTTGGAAATCCGGGTTCGATACCGTATTGATATCGTCCGTAAATGCCGCTGCATCTGGTAAATTGGTGATGCAGAAAAAATTTAGCTGGACCGATCTCCTAACCCCCATGTTTTATATCCTGTCGGGTGGAATATGGTTATTATTAATCATCATTTTTGCAGAAACAGGTTTATTTGTGGGGTTCTTTTTCCCCGGCGATTCGCTCTTGTTTGTAGCCGGAATATTAAGTACACCTCTTGTTGAATCTATATCGTTAAACACGAATAACGATTTTTTAAACCTGTTAATAATTTCAGGATTGTGTAGTATAGCCGGGATACTCGGCAATACAGTAGGTTATATTACGGGACGGAAAGTAGGCCCTGCCATGTTTTCCTGGCGCGATCGGTTTTTATTTAAAAAGAAATACCTGTACCAGGCCAAAGAGTTCTACGAAAAACACGGAGGTGCGGCTATTGTGTTTGCCCGGTTCCTTCCATTTATCCGCACCTTCGCTCCCATTGTAGCCGGAATTGTGGATATGGATAAAAAGAAGTTTGGCTTTTTTAATATTGTTGGTTGCATTGCCTGGGTTTTTTCAATGCTCTTTGCCGGCCACTACCTGAACGAATTTTGTAAACGGCAATTTGGGCTTGATCTTGAAAAACACCTCGAAGGAATTGTTATTATAATTGTATTGGTTACTACCGCACCAATACTTTTTAAATTATTTTTTAAAAAATCAAATCCGGCTTCAGGGAATCACCTGGCTTCCTGACTTCATTTCTACTTACTGTGAGAGGCAGGTTTTATTTTTGATGGTCGATATGAACGAAATAAAAAAAATAAAGATCCTGGTTATCCGGTTCTCTTCAATCGGTGATATAGTTCTCACTACACCTGTTCTTCGGTGTATCCGGGAACAGGTCCCAGGTGCGGAAATCCATTTTCTTACCAAATTAAAGTTCAGGGAGGTTACCCTTCACAATCCTAATATTCAGTTCTTCCATTACCTTAATGAAGAAATTATTGAACTGATTCCCGAGCTGAAAGCCGAACATTTTGATTTTGTGATTGATCTTCAAAACAACTATAAAAGTCGTAGGTTGAGATCTTCTCTCAAAGTAAAGTATGCCGTGGTGGATAAATTGAATATCCGGAAATATTTATTGACAGCTTTTAAAATTAATCTGCTTCCAGCTAAACACATTGTTTCCCGGTATCTTGAAACAGCGAAAGAATTGGGAGTAACCGATGACGGAAAAGGATTAGAATATTATATAAGCAGAGAGGAAGAAGTGAATCAGCAGGATATCCCTACCTCTCACGCGCATGGATTTATTGCTTTTGTTATTGGCGCCACTTATTTTACCAAGAGATTGCCCACCCATAAGTGGATTGAACTTTGCCAAAAAATTGACCATCCCATAATTTTACTGGGAGGCCCCGATGAACAGGAAATAGGTGAAGAAATTGCAAATATTGACCCCATTCGTATTTATAATGCCTGTGGGAAATTTTCATTGAATGAATCTGCCAACCTGCTTCAAAAATCGAAACTGGTGGTGAGCAACGATACCGGTTTAATGCATATTGCGGCTGCTTATCAGAAACCGGTAATTGCCGTTTGGGGGAATACCATTCCAAAATTTGGGATGTATCCTTATTATGGATCTCTTTCTGGCAAACAGGCACTTTTTTCGGAAGTGAAAGGATTGTGGTGCAGGCCTTGCAGCAAATTGGGGTACGACCATTGCCCCCTTGGTCATTTTAAGTGCATGGAGAAACAGGATATGCATCAATTGGCTGCTATGGTCTTTCGGCAGTTGTCGACCGGTGCACGCTAACCTTGTTAAGAATTATTAAATCTTCCCCGGCATACTTTTTTATTAAAACCCTTAATTGTTGTTTTGGTTATTATTTTATGCGGAAGTTCCTCGTTTTATTCTATACTTTAATCGTATTCCAGGTGCATGCGCAATTGGAAACGCAAGTGCAATGGTCGGTCGATTCAAAAATGGCCGCAGAAGATGTTATTTATTATAAGGCAGACCAAATTTTAGCATGGGACGACTTCAGGGGGGTGGTTCCGGAAAGGACCGGGGCTGTGGCAGCAGTAACGATGTCTGGCTTTGGATATCATGCAAGTTCAAAATTTTCCGGAAAGTCTGGAACAGCTGCGATAGGAGTATATTGTTATTTCGATAAAACAAAATCCTGGGTAAAGCCGGGAAGGACTACCGAATATATTTTGCTGCACGAGCAACTGCATTTTGATATCAGTTACCTGGCTGCCAATATTTTTATTCAGGAACTTAAGTTAGCAGAGCTGACTCCAGGAAATATGAATTCCGAAATAGGCCGCATATATAAAAGTTGTACCGATTTAATGGATAGAATGCAGGATGATTACGACCGGGATACTCAGAATGGACAGGATATATCACAACAGAAAAAATGGGTTACCACCATCAAAAGAAAACTGGCAGAGATAAACGGGAATCAGAATCCGGTACCTTAAATTCTTCCCTTTCCATAAGTGGAACCTGGTTTTTAGAATTGGAAAAACTTTTTTCGTTTATAACGTTACTACCAGGATGTTTACTTTCAACTCGTGCCTAACCGCATTTACCGTTTCTCCATAAATAAAATCTTTAAATCCTCCATGGCCATGAGCGCCCACTACAAGCAGGTCCGAATCCGTTTCCTTAACTATTCGTGCAATTTCTTTTGCGGTTCGGCGGTATCCCAATTTTACCTGTACTGTTAAACCCTTTTCCCGCAGGGAAGAAGCAATTTTTTCTAACCTGTCTGTGTCTCGTTTGGTTTCAAAATCATCTGTTTCGGCGCCTAAAATAGCCGTGGGGCTTTCTACAATATGGATGAGGGTGAACTCAGTTTCTTTCTGCGATTGTCCAATGGCGGCAGCAATAAGGCGGCTGTCTCTGTCGCTAAAATCAAGGGCAATGGCAATATGCCGGTAAACTGGTACCTGTATGTGTTCGAGAGACTCCAATCCCTGGTGGAGGTCTATGGAACGACTTCGTGGTTGCTTTGAGGTTAGTAAGGGAAAAATGAGGGTATAACCTAAAAGGAAAAGAAAACCCAGGCTGCATAGTATAATAAGTAATTTAATACTCCAATGGCCCATTGTTCCAAAATACCCGATCGCTTCTTCGGAAACCATTTTTATATTTAGGTAAATTAGAATAGCCGCAATCAGCCAGGCAAAAATCTGGGTAACGATGCTTATTTTAAAAACCCCCATTTGCTTTTTGTTACTTACAAAGTGAATGAGGGGGATTACGGCAAAACCAAGCTGAAGGCTGAGAAGCACCTGGCTGAAAATGAGCATTTCATTTACTTTTTCCTCCCCAAAAAATGCAATAACAAAAATGGCGGGTATTACCGCTGCCAACCGGGTAACCAGCCTTCTTACCACCGGGTTAATACGCAGTTTGAGGTATCCTTCCATTACTATTTGCCCCGCAATGGTACCCGTTACAGTGGAACTTTGCCCCGAAGCAATAAGGGCCACCGCAAAAAGAGTAGAGGCAATGGTAGAGCCCAGCATGGGTGAAAGTAATTCGTGAGCCTGCTTTATATCTCCTACGTCGGTTCTGCCGGTTTTGAAAAATACGGTGGCTGCCAAAATCAAAATGGCTGCATTTATCAGGAAGGCAATATTTAGTGCAATGGCGCTATCCCAAAAACTGAGTTTTATAGCTTCCCGGATGCCGGCTTCATCCTTTTTAATTTTACGGGTTTGGATTAATGCGGAATGTAGGTATAGATTATGGGGCATTACCGTAGCTCCAATGATTCCGATGGAAAGGTATAATGCCGTTTCCGGAGGGATGGCGGAATGGATGTTTTTTGACTTATATAAGGTGGCTGCATCCGGAAGGGATGGAATAAAACCCTGGAGGATATCCGATAAGGCAGGTTGAGCCATAACGATGTTAACCAGGAAACAAAATCCAATGATGCTGATTAATCCTATGATAAAAGCCTCCAGCTTTCGGATTCCCAGTTTTTGTAAGTAGAGTAATAAAAAAGTATCTAAAACGGTAATGGCAACAGACCATACCAAAGGCAGGCCGGTAAGTAATTGGATACCGATGGCCATTCCCAAAACTTCGGCGAGTTCTGTGGCTGCTATGGCAATTTCTGCCAGAATCCATAAACAAAAATTTACTCCGGCAGGATAACTTTCGCGGTTGGCCTGGGCGAGGTCCCGGCCTCTTACAATACCCAATCTTGCACTTAGCGACTGCAAGAGGAGGGCCATCAGATTACTCATCAGTAAAACCCAAATCAGGGTATAACCATATTTACTTCCACCGGCCAGATCGGTGGCCCAATTTCCGGGATCCATATAACCAACACTCACCATATAGGCAGGGCCAACAAATGAAAGAAATCTGCGCCAGCCCTTTTTACGCGTAGTGGTATCTACCGAACTATGGACCTCGTGTAAGGAATGATGATGGGATGAACTCATTTTGTGCAAAAGATATTTTGTGCTACCTGGAAACTCAGAATAAAGGGCGGCCGTTTGTCAATTTTTATTTCAATCGATCCGTCAAAATCAAATTTTCGTATAACCTTTAGTTTGCTCCCTATCCCAATTCCAAAATGAAGGAGAAGGTAAAGTATTTCGGGACTCTGATTTTTTACTGATTGCACCATACCGGTTTGCTTTGGTAAAAAGGAGCTAATTGGTTCCTGCCTTATTTTTTTTAGTTGGCCTTTATGATTGGGTATGGGGTCGCCGTGTGGGTCAAACGCTGGCTTCCCCAAATATTCATCAAGCCGGGTTACCAACTCCTCGCACTTTACGTGTTCAAGTTCCTCGGCCACTTCGTGCACCTTGTGCCAGTCGAATCCCAGTTTATTCACCAGGAAGTATTCCCATAGGCGGTGTTTGCGAACTATGGATAACGCTGTGCGGGTACCGGACGCAGTAAGAGAAAATCCTTTATACCGCTGGTAATGCACAACGCGTTTCGACCTGAGCTTTTTTAGCATATCCGTTACGGAGGCAGGCCTTGTTTTCATGGCAGTAGCGAGGGAATTAGTGGTCACCTCCCCATGCGCCAACTGAAGATGGTATATTTCCTTGATATAATTCTCCTCCGTGGGAGTATGGGTCATTTAAAATTAAATTTAGACAAACCTAAAAAATAATTTTCATTATACCTAACAGTAAAAAAAATATTAATTTTGCGACTCCGGACAATCTCTTCTTTTTTTCCTCCCTTTTTTGATTGGCGGAAAATGGACACTATATTGCAGCGGATTTTTAATTGAAATACTATGAATTTTAACCAGTTTTGTGTTCCTTACCACATCGATCCTTTATACAGCAGGCGGGTGGCCTATTTTTCTATGGAGTTTGCTGTTCACCAACCTTTGAAAATTTACAGCGGTGGGTTGGGTTTCCTCAGTGGCTCTCATTTGCGCAGCAGTTATGAATTGCGTCAGAACCTGATCGGAATCGGAATTTTATGGAAATACGGGTATTATGATCAGGCGCGGAACCCTAATCAATCCCTCCAGGTTCAATGGAATGAAAAACTTTACAACTTCCTGGAAGATACAGGAATCAAATTTCAAATTGATATTCATGAGAACCCGGTGTGGGTAAAGGCCTGGTACCTTCCGCCAGAAACCTTCAAAACAGCGCCGCTGTTCTTGCTTAGTACCGATTTGCCGGAGAACGATTATGTTTCTCAAACCATTTGCCATCACCTTTATGATTCCAATGTGGCCACCAAAGTGGCCCAGTTTATCCTCCTTGGTATTGGCGGCGCCAAATTGGTGGATGAATTAAATTATAACCCGGATATTTATCACCTGAACGAAGCCCATGGTGTTAGCTCCGTGTTTTATCTCTATAAGAAATTGGGAAATAAAGACGAAGTTAAAAGAAGATTGGTTTTTACTACCCATACACCAGAAGAAGCAGGAAATGAAAAACACGATATCAACCTTTGCAATTCAATGGGCTATTTCTGTGGAATACCCCTCGATGAAGTACGCAAACTTACCGGTATCACCGACGATCAGTTTAACCATTCCCTGGCAGCTCTTCGTTTTGCGCATATTGCAAATGGGGTTAGTCAATTGCATGGCGAGGTAAGCCGGAAAATGTGGGAAAAGTATGATGGTATTTGTGAAATAAAGTCCATTACAAATGCCCAAAACTGGCACTATTGGGCCGATAAACAATTGTATCATTTTATTGACGATCATAATATTGATGCATTTGTTGACCGTAAACGCTGGTTAAAAAAGCGAGCCATGGAAATTGTAGCCGACCAAAGCGGCAAATTAATGAACCCCGATGTACTCACGATGGTTTGGGCAAGGCGTTTTGCCGGCTATAAAAGAGCAAACCTCATTACGCGCAATCATGACCGTTTTGAAGCATTATTGAAAAATGTAAAATACCCGATTCAGATTATTTGGGCGGGGAAGCCCTATCCGGTTGATTACCCGGCCATCGATGAGTTTAACAGCCTCATTAACCTGAGCAAAAATTACCCCAATGTTGCTGTTTGTATCGGCTATGAACTTACCCTTAGCAAAAGGCTCAAACAGGCTTCGGATGTTTGGCTTAATAATCCGCGTGTGCCCAGAGAAGCGAGTGGTACCAGCGGAATGACAGCCGCCATGAACGGCTCCGTAAATTTCAGCACCAATGATGGCTGGATCCGCGAATTCATCAACCATGGGAATAATGGATTTGTAGTACCTATTCCCGATTACGACCACATGAGCGTGGAAGAACAGGATCAATACGACCTGGATAAATTATACGATATCCTCGAAAACCAGATTCTGCCTATGTATTACGACAATCCTCATGTTTGGAGGCAGATCGTTAAAAACGGAATGCGGGATGTCCGCTGGCAATATGATGCCAACCGGATGGTAAAGGAGTACTATGAGATAATGTATAAATAATGCCATTTATAATATTTTTATCATCCTTCCTGTTTTCCCGGGAAGGATTTTTTATTTTCAATTATGGAAGAATCCTTTTTTGTAGAACCTGAAATCCGGTGGGCTGACCTTGATCCCAATTTTCATGTACTTCATTCAAAATATTATGATTTTGCCGCTTATTGCCGCACTAAATTTTTGGTATTAAACGGGATTACACCGCAACGAATGACGGATTTAAAAATTGGTCCGGTACTGTTTAAGGAATCATGCATTTTCAGAAAGGAACTGCGCTTCGAGGATTCGATAAAAGTATATATGGAACTGGTTAAAATATTGCCAGATTATTCCCGCTGGAGGATCAGGCATAAAATAGTAAAGAACGACGAGGTGGTTTCTGCCAGCATAGAGGTGGATATTGCCTGGATCGATTCTGAACTTCGAAAATTAATTGTACCACCCGAAATAGTGGGGAACGTAACAGAACGGATCCCCAGAGCAAATGATTTTGAAATCGCTCAACGGAAATCCGACTTTCAATGATTTCCCAAACATTCCAATTATACAAAGATGCCTATTCGGGCTTATCGAGAAGAATTTGGCTGCTTGCCATTGTAATGTTGATTAACCGGAGCGGAACCATGGTGCTCGCCTTCATGACCCTTTATTGTAAGCATCTGGGTTTTACCACAGAGCAGGGTGGGATGGTAGTGGCTATTTATGGTATCGGTGCAGTATTTGGGGCATTTATCGGTGGCAAACTAACGGATACCGTAGGGTTTTATAAGATTCAGTACATGGCTTTATTGCTGGGTGGTATTATGTTTATCATGCTGGGGCAAATGCCCACATTTTCCAGTATTTGTATTTGCACCTTTTTATTGAGTATGTGCAACGAATCTTTCAGACCGGCCAATGCAGCCGCTATTGCTTTTTATTGCACACCTCAAACTATGACTCAGTCATTTTCGCTCATCAGGCTGAGCATAAATTTGGGCTGGGGAATTGGGGTGGCACTCGGTGGACTTGTGGCATCAATTAATTATCATCTTTTATTTTGGGTGGATGGATTTACCAGTATAGGGGCTGGTATTTTCCTTTTGTTGATATTACCCAAAGTGAGTTTTGCGGAGCAAATTGGCACTGCCGGAAAAGAGAATCACGCGGCTTCCCCGGTTTCTGCCCTTCAGGATAAAACATTTTTGGTTTTCCTTCTTTTAGCCACCTTGTTTGCCTGTTGCTTCTTTCAGTTGTTTACTACCATTCCGGTGTTTATGAAAGAGAACCTGAATCTCAATGAAATAAAAATCGGAACCATCATGGCCATGAATGGAATTATTATTGCTTTGATCGAAATGGTCCTTGTTTTTAAACTGGAAGGGAGAAGGCCTTACCTGTTTTATATGGCCATCAGTTCTATTTTGATGGGAGTTGCATTCCTTTGCCTGAATTTGCCATTAACCAGTGGGTTGATCATTGCAGTAATTGCCGTGTTGGTGGTAACCACCTCCGAAATGATGGGGATGCCTTTTATGAACAGTTACTACATCTCCCGTTCCAATGAATTTAACCGGGGACAATATACGGGACTTTACACCATGGCATGGAGCACAGCACAGGTTATAGGAAGCAGCGGTGGAGCATTCCTGGCAGTACATACCGGGTTTAACGGGTTGTGGTATATTGCCGCCTCATGCAGTTTCCTGGCGGCCGTGGGGTATTTCTTCCTATTGAAATATAAAGGAAGAACTATTTGACCTCCGTAGTGATCGTATTGGTGGTGGTTCCCGAAATAACGGATGTCTGCCCCATTATTTCAAAGTTTCCATTGATGTTGGCACTGCTCTTTTTATTTAATACAAGGGAGGAAGAGGCATCTACCATCATACTGCCATCAGATTTTGTATCCATATTAATGGTAAGCGTAACACCCTGGGCTTCAGTTTCAATAATGTTTTTAATATCATTGCTGAATGAAACTTCATTCGTTTTTCCTTTTTTTACCAGGGTGTAATTCTTGGTATAACTCAGGTCTTTCGAACTCAAAGAATCCACCCATTTATCGCCTTCATTTTTTGAATTCATTACCGGGAAGAATATATCTTCAATCACCAGCTCCTGCGAACCTCCGCCTATTGATTTAATCATCCCCTCCATAGGGTTCGATTCGTCAGTTGAATCCTGCTTTGTGCTGATCATGGTAGCCTTACCTGTTTTCCAGTTATACGAAAAGGTATCGGGAACATTCAGGTGCTTACTCATCTCCTTGCCTATTTCAGTGTCCGCATCGCTCTTCAGGTCGGAATCGTAGGTCTGTTTCTGTCCCATCATTTCCATGTTCATTTTAGTGGCGGTTAGTTTACGTGAAATCAGGTATTCATCACCCGTCAGCCCAATTACATTGTATTGCATAACCGTAGTAATATTGGTGTTCATCAACATCCCCATTCCCATATCCAGGTTTTGAACCATCTCATTTTTTGAAACGATGTTTTTATTCATCGGCAATGAAATACCTGAAACTGATTTTTGCGCCTGGGAGGATACGAAGGTTAATGCCAGAAGGCCGAGTAGGATTGATTTCATTTTTGATTAATTATTCAGGTAAAAATAACAGATTATTTGAGAAGAAATCGGTTTGTTTTGTTTGTATAAATTACCGTGGACAGCAATTTCTGAACCGGTGTACAATAATCACCATCAGGCATAGCTGCTTACCGGTTCGCAGGTACAAACCAGGTTTCGGTCTCCATAGGTGTTGTTGATTCTTGAAATAGCAGGCCAAAACTTATTTTTACTTATATAGGCCAGGGGGAATGCCGCCTCTTCCCGGCCATAAGAATGTTTCCATTCATTGGCGCATATTATCTGTTGGGTATGAGGTGCATTTTTTAATAAGTTATCAACCTTGTCGGCTCTTCCCGCTTCAATTTCAAGAATTTCGTTATGAATGCTGATCATGGCTTCGCAAAACCGGTCCAGCTCTGGTTTGTCTTCACTTTCTGTAGGCTCAATCATTACGGTGCCGGGTACCGGAAAACTCAAAGTAGGAGCATGGAAACCGTAATCCATCAGGCGTTTTGCCACATCTTCCGCTTCAATTCCCACAGTTTGTTTAAAGGGCCTCAGGTCTACAATGAATTCGTGTGCACAAAAACCTCCTGTTCCTGTATAGAGGATTTCGTAATGCTTTTGCAATCTGGCACGCATATAATTAGCATTCAATATGGCGTGTTCAGTGGCCATCCTCAGTCCCTTGCTTCCCAATAATTTTATGTAGGCATAACTGATTAACAGAATAGAGGCACTCCCAAACGGTGCAGCCGAAACAGCAGAGTCCGCGGATTTTGGCGCTTGCAGGGTGTTGTTATTAATGTGCCCCGGAAGAAATGGTTTTAATTTATTATTCACGCAAATGGGGCCTACACCCGGGCCGCCGCCGCCATGCGGTATAGCAAAGGTTTTATGCAAATTTAAATGACAAACATCGGCACCAATTAAACCCGGACTGGTAAGCCCCACCTGGGCATTCATGTTGGCTCCATCCATGTAAACCAGCCCGCCATTGGAATGAATGATCTCACAAATGGTAATAATGCTTTCTTCAAAAACTCCATGGGTGCTTGGGTAAGTAACCATTAACCCCGCCAGGTCATCTTTGTGTTCTTCTGCTTTAAGTTTAAGGTCTTCCACATCGATATACCCTTCTTCGGTACTCTTTATCACGACTACCTTCATGCCCGCCATTATAGCGCTGGCAGGATTTGTGCCGTGCGCCGATATGGGGATGAGGATTACGTTCCGGTTATGCTGGTTGTGGTATTGATGATATGCCCGGATGGTAAGTAGCCCCGCATATTCACCCTGCGCACCACTGTTGGGTTGTAAAGAACAGGCATCAAACCCGGTTATTTCTGAAAGATAATTTTCGAGTGCGGAAATAATTTCCTGGTACCCTTGCGTTTGGAAAGAAGGTGCAAATGGATGAATGTGCGCAAACTCCGGCCAGCTTACCGGAATCAATTCGGTGGCCGCATTTAATTTCATGGTGCAGCTACCCAGAGATATCATAGAAGTGTTCAGGCTGAGGTCCTTATTTTCCAACGATTTCAGATAACGCATCATCTGGCTTTCTGTTCGGTGGGTATTGAAAACCGGGTGGGTAAGATATTGGCTCTGGCGTTGAAGATCACTTCCCTCGCTAAACAGATTTTCAGTTTCTTCCTTAATTTGAAATTCCAGCGTTACTCCTTCACTTTCAGAAAATATATTTTTTAGTGCTGATAAGGTTTCGGTAATGCTGGAAGAAGATACTTCGTCAATAGAAATGCCTACTGCACCATGGGACGGATAATAGAAATTACATTCTTGTTTTTCGGCAATCGATTTGAATTTGGTAACGTCGTTTACCTGGAATTGAAAACTGTCGAAGAACTTTTCTGTGTTTATCCTGATTCCGGCCTTTCTAAATGCATTGGCAATGATGGAAGCGGTATAATGTGTTCTTAATGCAATCTTCTTTAAACCCTCGGCTCCATGGTAAATTGCATACATAGCCGCCATGTTAGCCAGCAGGGCCTGGGCAGTACAGATGTTGGAAGTGGCTTTTTCGCGTTTGATGTGTTGCTCCCGTGTTTGTAAGGCCATACGCAAAGCCCGGTTATTATGGGCATCAATACTTACACCAATTATCCTTCCGGGAATTATTCGCTTAAATTCTTCGCGGGTGGAAAAAAAAGCCGCATGAGGGCCTCCAAATCCCATGGGTACCCCAAACCGTTGTGCCGAACCTACTGCTACATCTGCATTAAGTTCTCCCGGAGAAGTAAGCAGGGTAAGGGCCAGCAAATCTGTAGCCATAACCACATAGGCTCCATGGGTATGAACTTTTTCTATAAACGAACGGTAGTCAATCACAGCCCCATCAGCCGCCGGATATTGCAAAATAGCACCAAAGAAACTGGAATCAACGGCCTGCGTATTATAATCGCCAACCACCAATTCAATGCCAATTGGAGTTGCCCGTGTTTTAAGAACTTCCCGTGTTTGAGGAAAAATATTTGCATCCACAAAAAACCTGGGTGCCGAAATTTCTGTGCCTTTGTTTTTGTGATGAAATAGCATTGCCATAGCTTCTGCAGCAGCAGTGGCCTCATCCAACAAACTGGCATTTGCCACCGGCAAACCAGTGAGGTCGGATACCATCGTTTGGAAATTTAACAGGCTTTCTAACCTGCCCTGTGAGATTTCTGCCTGGTATGGAGTGTACTGGGTGTACCAACCGGGATTCTCAAAAACGTTCCGGAGGATTACACTGGGAGTAACGGTTTGGTAATATCCCTGGCCAATAAAATTTTTAAAGAGAAGGTTTTTCGCTGCCACATTTTTTAACCCGGAAAGGAATTCAAATTCATTTTCTGCCTCCCCAATATTTAATTCCTTACTGTCTCTGATATTTTTAGGGACGGTTTTGTCAATCAAATCACCCATCGAAGAAACACCTATTACTTTAAGCATTTCCTTTATGTCGTTTGGATTGGTAGTGCCTATATGCCGATCCCAAAATTCCCGGTGCTGTTCGTCAAAGAGATTCATAGTACTGAATATTATTTCAATAATTTTTGTAAGCCTTAAAAAGAATGGCGCAAATTTACAGTAGGAAAGGGTGAAATCGCATGACAAGTTTCAGTTCCCTGCCTCTGTGGAAAAATACGGAATAACCTGAATTTTTAATATGAATGGGGAATTTTTGAAAGATTGGAGGAAAAAGACAATGGCAGGCCAAAAAAAGTATGCCCGGTTTTTGAGCCGTGCTAAAAAGAATGACGTATTAAGGGAACTTCCTGCCCTCCATCAGGAAGCTTTTGAAAAAATTAATTGCCTGGATTGTGCGGCTTGCTGTAAAAACTATTCTCCCCGGTTTAAAACGCCCGATATTAAAAGGATTTCGAAACACCTGCTAATGAAAGAAGGCAGTTTTATAGATACCTATTTGCGAATTGATGAGGAGGGGGATTATGTATTAAAAACAAAACCATGCCCTTTTTTAGGACCAGATAATGCCTGTAGCATTTATGAAGTACGGCCTTCCGATTGCCACCGGTTCCCTTATACCGACGAAGATGTTTTATTAAAAAGAGCCAAACTAACCCTTATGAACAGCCAGTTTTGCCCTGCTGTATATTTCGTGTTGGAAAAACTTACCCAATCCTTAAACTCCAGATAATTCTTCAAAAGCCGCGGTGATGGGGCGCTCAATGCCTTCCCCCTGCCAAAGTGGAGAGCCGGGAATTTGTGTGCATTGCAATAATTCTTCCTTCGATTTTCCTGCCTGAATTCCCTTGCTCACATAATGCATCACATTTCCCAGGTAATCTTCAAATAAAGTCAGGTCGGGATGAAAAATCAGCACATCACTTCCATCTCCGCAATGGCCACATACAAATTGGGTGTTTTTGGGAAAAGCCGTTTTGATTCTTTCGATAACGGTAATCCATCCTTTGATGGAAGCCCCAGCACTCCGGTCGATGTAAGGGTGTTTTCGGTTAAAACACAAATCGCCCACATGCGCCAGGTTTTCTTTTTCAAAATAGATAACCGAATCGCCGTTGGTATGGGCAGGCCCAAAGTAGAAAGCCTGTATCCTGCTTTTGCCTGCCTGCGTTCTCCAGCCTTCCTTATCGAATGACAAATTGGGAAGCAGGATGCCATCCACATTTCCTTGTTTTTGTGCAACTGCAAGCTGATTGGCAATGGAATTTTTGTGGGCTACCACATCTTTTATTAATCCCTTAAAGGCAATATTTCCAGATGTATGATCGAAGTGGTGGTGGGTATTGAATAAGTATCGAAACGGGAGAGAAGATTTTTCTTTCACCTGTTCAATAAAATGAGGGGCTGTATCAGGAAACTGAGCATCCACCACAATAATTCCTTCAGCAGTAATCAGGAAGGCAATAGTGCCTCCTTTCTCTGTGTATATTCCGGTATGTTGAGATAACATCCGGAGTTGACCGGAAGCAGGCAAACCCGCAAAATTTTCTTTTGACAAAAAAAAAGTTGCTCCCAATAATGCAGCAGATTTCAGGAAGGCTCTACGATACATGATTTTGAATTTTTATTGCCAGTTCAAAAGTCGGAAAAAACCGGGTTAATATTCCATTTTTCTTAGCGATGGAGCTTTAAACCAGGTAACGACAGCAACCCCAATCGTCATACAACCTCCAAAAATTACAGAAGGTACTGTTCCCATCAGCCTCGCCATAACGCCGCTTTCAAATTGGCCGAGTTCATTCGAGGAATTAATAAACATGCTATTTACCGACATCACCCTGCCGCGGAGTTCATCAGGGGTCTTTAGTTGGAGAATGGTGCTTCTTACTATGACACTAACGCCATCGAGGCAGCCGCTTAGCAATAATGCCAGGAAGGAGAGCCAAAATACTTTCGACAAGGCAAAAAGTAATATGCAGGCACCAAATCCCGCCACCGCATAAAACAAGATCCTTCCCTGGTTCCTTTTTAAGGGACGGATCGTTAGTGCCGTTACCATGATAATGGAACCAATGTCGGTAGCTGCATTCAGCCAGCCAAATCCAATAGCGCTAATAAATAGGATGTCTTTTGCAAATACCGGAACAAGGGCTGCTGCTCCTCCAAATAATACGGCAAATAAGTCGAGCGTAATGGCTCCAAAAATTTCCTTTGATGAGTACACATATTTCAATCCCTCTTTTACACTTTTCCAGGGGTTGGCATCGGCATTCAGGAAAACTGGTTTCGGCTTTAGTTTAAGAATGGAAAAATAGGCGGTTACCGTAAGTGCCATTACAAACAGGAAGGTGTAATGAATGCCAACAAATGCGATCATGAATCCCCCAATGGCATGCCCGCAAATAGAACCAATTAACCAGGTGGCAGAGCTAATGGCTGCTGCGGCAGGCAGAATTTCCTTGGGAACCACCTGCGAAATCATCGCCGAAAAATTGGGTCCTAAAAAAGCCCGGATAGCTCCTGTTAAACCCACTACAGCGAAAATCAGAAAGGCAATTGTCCAACTGTCGAGCCTGGCTTTTACAACATCGCCGGAAATAATAAAAAACAGGAAGGAGCAAATCAGGGAATAGATCAGGCATCGAAGCATCAGCCCCCGCTTTTCAGTTTTGTCGATATGGTGGCCTGCATATAGCGCAAGAGACAAAGCAGGAACCACTTCCGAAAGGCCTACCAGACCCAATGCGAGCGGGCTGTTGGTAACCAGGTAAATCCACCATCCAATAACGGTAGAGGTCATACGCAATCCGAGGATGAATATAAAGCGACCGGTTAGGAAAGATCGGAATTCCGGAATCTGTAAAGGAGCGTAAGGATTTTTCTTTGGATGGCTAAAACTCATCTTTTGCAAATTTAGCTATCGGCAAACAATCAGGGGAGGGAAAGGTAATGTTGCCCTTCGGGGTATTCTTTGTCTAAAGCCTGAATTATCGTTTCAAGATGCGCTTCATTACCGAGGAAATCGGCGTTACTGGTATCCACAATCAATGCTTTAATATGATGTTGTTTAATATAGGCGATATAGGTTTCCTGGAGCGAAAGCAGGTAATCATCCGGTATTTCCTGCTCATAACTGCGATTTCTTTTTTTGATATGCTGCTGCAATCTCGTTACCGGTGCATTCAGGTAAATCAGGATATCCGGTTGAACAATTTGAGGATTAATGATATCAAATAATTTTTGATATAACCTGAATTCTTCATCCGGCAGGTTCACCTTGGCAAACAACAGGCATTTGGTAAAAAGATAATCTGATATAGTAACCTGGCGAAACATATCCTTTGTTTGGAGCAGCTCCTTTAGTTGTTTGTACCGTTCGGCCATAAAAAATAATTCCAGGGGGAAGGCGTATTGCTGGGGGTTCTCGTAAAATTTTGGCAGAAAGGGATTGTCGGCAAATTGTTCTAAAACCAGCCTCGCCTGGTAGTGTTTGCTCAAAAGGTGAGCGAGTGTGGTTTTTCCGGCTCCGATATTACCTTCTATTGTAACAAAATTATATTTCATGAATGGGCTGCAAAATAAGTGTAATCATACAGCCCCGCTTCACAATTTTTTCACATTCAGTGGGTCGGAGCATTGTTGCAGCAAAGCAGTGTTGCTTTTTTGGTAAACAGGGTGGAGGTAATCGGGCGATATTTCTTGGAGAGGGGTCAATACAAATCTCCGTTCCAAAATAAAGGGATGTGGAATTGTAAGACTTGGCGTATTTAAAATGAGACCATCAAAGTATAAAATATCCAGATCAATGGTTCTGGGCGCATTTTTCTCTGATCTGACCCT
>CAZYKA010000022.1:0-45128 GCA_964647915.1 uncultured Ferruginibacter sp.
TAATTAAATTTTACAAAATCCCGGGCATATTTGGCCCAGCCTTTAATGCTACGGGTATTCCCATGGAAGTAAAGTAGCAGTCCATTGGGCTTATCCACCAAAAAGTGCAAGCCATTAATGCGGACTCCGGGTTCTACATCAAAGAATAATTCCTTAAAGGGGATATCATATTTATAAACAAAATTCCGGTTGAGTTTCTCAGGCCTGAAAATAAATTGCTCCTGCACCAGGTAGATAACCAGCATCAGCAGGGCGTAAATAACCAGGATATAAACAATCGTATGATTCAGGACTGAAGGGTTAAAAAGGTTATCGCTTTTCCGGAATATCCCAGGAAACCAAACCTCCGCTCAGGTTATACAAATTTGAAAATTCCTTTTTTTGCAAAATCCGTTGAATGGCAATGGCGCTTCGAATCCCTTTCCGGCAATAAAAAACAACAGGTTTTGATAAATCAATTTCATCTATCCGGGATATCACCTCCGAAAGAGGCATTAAAATTCCGCCAATATTAAACTCATCATGTTCCGCCGGTTCGCGTACATCCACCAGTTGAAATATTTCACCGGAACTCATCCTGCTTTTCAATTCGGAGGCGGAAATTGAATTCATATCCCTTCATCTTCGTTTAACCATACCCGCTTAAGCTTTAATTTGCTTACCGGGGCCACAATAAGGGGGAATTTCTCCACAATAACATTACTTTGCTCCAATCCAAAACTTCGTTCCTCGCTAACACTAATTTCTTTAATCATGAAGTACATCTTCATAATCATGTATTCGAGGAATGGAAGTTCATTATCCTGACTGAAGAATTTCTCTATTACCACAAACTGGAAATCGCCAACCATATTATTTCTCAACTGGCTTTCATACCGGCTCATGATATTTACCTCCTTATTAGCCACCAGTCCTTCCACAACCTTTCTAAACATGAGGTTTACTTTGGGGGCCATTCTGAACCCGAGCCTGAATTCTACTCTGATGATATCATTTGGAATGATATGTTTCACGCTATACTCACAGGTATAAGGGTCATCGAGGGTATCTACGTGTACAAACCAGTAGATATCGGCCCGCTTAGGTTTCCCGCTTAAGATACTGTGCATAATCTTATGCTCAATTTCCTTGGGGTTATTGGCACTGGTAAGATAAACCAGATGGGTGGCGAATTTTGGAACCGTATTATCGTTGCTTAACTCTTCCAGTTTGGGAATGTATTCTTCCACCCGGACAAACTCAACATACCGGTTCTTAATTTTCCTCGCCCGGTTCCACACGTACATGATTAAAAACATCAAAGTTCCAATCATTACGGTGATATATCCACCGTGCACAAACTTATCGAAGAGGGCTATCAAAAAGGCGCCTTCAATAAGAAGATAAACACCGAGAAACAGGTAAATAAAAAATGAACCAACCCGGTGAAGCACCAGAAAATTAGCAAAGAGGATTGTAGTGGCCAGCATGGTGGTAATGATGGCCAGGCCGTAAGCCGCTTCCATTTTATCGGACTGTTGGAAGTACAATACAATGGAAGTACAGCCTGCAAAGAGGATAAGGTTAATGGCGGGGATATAAATTTGACCTTTCGCTTCGGTAGGATAATTCACCCTGAACTTTGGCCAAAGGTTAAGGCGGATGGCCTCATTAATTAACGTGAATGAGCCCGACACCATAGCCTGGCTGGCAATAATTGCTGCGGAAGTGGCAATAATTACCCCAGGTACAATAAACCATTGAGGCAAAAGTTCGTAAAAAGCATTGATCGCATTGGCATTTCGAAATGCTTCATCCAGCAATTGGCCGTTATGATGTTTTAGCAAACTTGCACCCTGGCCCAGGTAGTTCAGCAACAAACAGGTTTTCACCATTCCCCATGAAATCCGGATATTCCCCCTGCCGCAATGGCCAAGATCGCTGTAAAGTGCTTCCGCACCCGTAGTACAAAGGAACACAGCGCCCAAAAGCCAAAACCCTTCCGGATAGGTAAAAAGGAAATGGATTGCATAGTAGGGATTGATAGCTCTGAAAATGCTGAGGTCGTCGGAAATATGGACTATTCCCAAAACGGCCAGCATTACAAACCAAACCGTCATTACCGGGCCAAAAAATTTCCCTATCGACATGGTTCCAAATTGCTGGAAAAAGAAAAATACGCAAAGGATACCCAACACAATAAACATGATGGTGTTCTTATCCAGGGTATTAAAACTGGGTAGAGCCTTCAAGCCTTCCACTGCGGAAGTGATGGTAATAGGAGGCGTTATCATTCCATCAGCCAGCATAGCGGCGCCACCAATCATGGCGGGAAATACCAGCCATTTTCTCCTTCGCCTTACCAAGGCAAATAGTGAAAATACACCTCCTTCTCCTTTATTATCGGCACGCAACACCATCACCACATATTTAATGGTAGTTAGCAGGGTGAGCGTCCAGATAACCAGAGAAAGGGTTCCCAGGATCAGTTCATCGGTAATGATACGGTCTTTGATTACGGAATTGAAAACATACAAGGGAGAAGTTCCGATATCTCCATAAATGATTCCAAGAGCAACAAGCAGGCCGGCGGCACTTACTTTGTTAAGATTTTTTGACACACTGTAATTTTTCTCTCCAGATTATTTTGAAACAACAAATGTAATGGGAATTAATAAAAAAGTCCCCTCCAAAAGAGGGGGACTTCAACAAACATACATATTACAAACAAAGAAAAACGCTGCCAGGCAGCGTGAAAAATCAATCGGGTTTTTTCCCGTCTAAAAAAGTATTAATGGTACCAATTTCAGCCTGGTTATTTTCGTCAGATTTTACTGTATAGTTACTATAAAAGCTCTCTACGTCGGCAATTGGGTTATGCATTTCCATATTGCGGCGAAGGTAAGCTGGTACCGTCTCAAACTCGTTGTTAGGATCGGCTGCATTCAGGTTGAAAGACAAATTTCTCAACTTAGCAATTCGTTCCATAGCCCGGCGCCTGAGTTCTTCTGTTTCGTCCTGCGGCGCAGGGTCCTCAACAGTCGACATCATGATAGGCTGAGTTAAGTCACTGGGCTTATCCTCCGCCGCCTTCTGGGAATCTTTAACTACCAGCTGCATCCCAAATGCAGGTTCGTCTTCCTGCTCTGGTGTATGCAAAGGCAGTGGTTCCTCTGTTGAATTGGATTTTGAAACCGGCAATTCCTCCTCTGCATAAATCTTTGAAGGTTTTGCCAGGTACCCCCCCGACGAAAGGGGTGTACTATTGCTAGCATCTTTATTTTCTGAAACCGGGATACCCTCACTTTTTAATTCCTGAGTTACAGTTTTGGTAATTTCTTTTTCAGGTGATGGAGGTTCTAATCCCAAATCGAAATCTATAACCGGTGCCTGGTCTGCAATCGAAGATATCTCAAAAAACACCGGTTTTTCCTCGATTTTTTCCACAGTATTTTTACCTGGTAATTCTACTTCATCTACCTTCAAAGTAGGCATGAGTGAATCCAATACCGGAAGTTCTTCGGGTTTATTTTCAACTTTTAAAATTTCCGGTGTTTGCGCAGCCGCCGGTTCTGAGGGTGTAATAATTTCTTTCTTATCCGCTTTTTCTGCAACCGGCATTTCAAGTTCCATCACAATTTTCTTCTCACTTTCTTGCTGAGCCGAAGAAGTTGCCTGTTCTTTTGCAAAGGGGTCTTTATGTTCAAACCCGGTTGCAATGAGGGTAATACCAATGCGTTCGCCAAGGGTATTATCATATCCCAGCCCAAGGATCACATCGGTATTTTCTCCTGCCTGGCTAAGGATAAAATTCTGGATCACTTCCACTTCATCCATGGTAAATTCATGTTCTCCTTCGGCCGAGTTGATGTTGATGAGTATCCATTTTGCACCCTGGATATCATTATCGTTTAACAGCGGCGAAGTGAGTGCCTTTTCTACTGCTACCTGTGCTCTGTCTTCTCCTTCGGCAGATGCGCTTCCCAAAATAGCAACGCCGCCATTCCGCATCACGGTGCACACATCGGCAAAGTCAACATTAATTTGCCCGGTGCTATTGATAACATCGGTAATACATTTTGCTGCAGTTGCCAATACGTTATCCGCCATACCAAAAGCCTCTTTCATTTTAAGGTTTCCAAACTGGTGGCGGAGTTTATCATTACTAATCACCAACAACGTGTCCACATGGTTTTTTAGTAACATGATTCCATCTTCTGCCTGGGCCAGCCTTTTCTTCCCTTCGTAAGCAAAGGGGGTGGTAACAATACCCACAGTCAGAATATCGAGATCTTTACAAATTTTGGCAATGATGGGCGCCCCGCCGGTACCAGTACCGCCACCCATTCCAGCGGTAATAAATGCCATTTTGGTATTTACTTCGAGAATGCGTTTTATTTCCTCAAGGCTTTCTTCCGTAGCCTGCCTTCCTATCGAAGGATTGGCGCCTGCTCCGAGTCCCTGGGTAAGATGGGGCCCAAGTTGAATTTTATTTGGAACGCTACTTAAGGCAAGGGCTTGTGCATCGGTATTGCAGATCACAAAATTTACCCCGTCGATGTTTTGAGCGTGCATATGGTTCACCGCATTGCTGCCGCCTCCGCCAATCCCAATCACCTTAATGATGGAAGATTGTTCTTTTGGCAAATCAAATTGAATCATAAAAATGGGTTTGTGGGTTAGTAAGTGTTATCCTGTGTTTATTAATTACAATTTTGCATCATCTTCTTCTTCCCTGAACATTTCAATCAGGTTATTCTTGATCGAGTCCATGAAACCTTTCAGTTTGGCTCTGCTCTTTACTTTCTGGGGTTTCATCGCTTCTTCATCCTGACCTGCCGGAACTGTATTCAATTCTTCCACCGGCATTGTTGTTTCCGGTTCCGGCTCTGCTGTTACTTTAATAAAATTCTCCGTCAAATTCCGGTTCCGGTTTTCATAATCGTTGCACCCTTTCAGAATGAGACCAATACAGGTACTATACATAGGCTGTGCCAGTTCCTTTTTAAACTCGCTGGCCAGATGTTCGTTGGGGTAACCAATACGGGCATTCATGCCGGTTACATATTCGGTAAGCTGTATGAGGTGCCGCAATTGCGATCCGCCACCCGTAAGGATGATTCCTCCATTCAGCATCTTACTATCAAGCCCTACCTGCTTGAGATGATAGGAAACAAAATCAAGGATTTCGTTCATTCTGGCCTGGATAATTCCGGCCAGGTTTTTTACAGAAATTTCCTTTGCAGCCATTCCCCGTAAACCGGGGATTGTTATAAATGTATTGGCTTTAGCTTCATCGGAAAGAGCACTTCCAAATTGCTTTTTCATTTCTTCGGCCTGGGTCTTCAATACTCCCAGCCCGGTCTTAATATCATTGGTGATATTTTCTCCCCCAAAAGGAATAACAGCCGTGTGCTTTAAGATACCTTCATAAAAAACGGCAAGGTCGGTAGTGCCTCCTCCAATATCAACTATGGCAACGCCTGCCTCCAGGTCCTGATCGCACATAACGGCGGCAGCGGAAGCCAAAGGTTGCAACACTAAGTCTTTAGTAACCAGGCCGGCTTTTTCTACACTGCGGTTGATGTTCCGGATTGCATTTTTATCGCCGGTGATGATGTGGAAATTGGCGCCCACTTTTACTCCGCTATAACCTATTGGATTAGGGATATTTTGGAAATTATCAACCGTGAATTCCTGTGGAATTACATCTATAATCTGATCGCCTGCAGGAATGTAGGTCCGGTATTGATCAGCAACCAGGCGATCGATTTCGTCCTGTTTAATTTCTTCTTCCACATTTTGCCGGACTATATCACCGCGTGTTTGGAGGCTTTTAATATGATGGCCGGCAACCCCAACATATACTTCACTGATCTTCAGGTCGGGGTTCGACTCATAACAGGCCTCGAGGGCCGTTTGAATGGCCTTAATGGTTTGATCGATATTCAGCACCATACCATGCTGTACGCCGTTGCTGTTAGCCCTGCCAAAGCCCAGGATTTCCAGCTTGTTAAATTCATTTTTACGCCCGGCAATTGCGGCAATCTTTGTAGTACCGATATCTAATCCTACAATAATGGGTTGTTCCTGGTTCATAATTGTATGTTTTGTTGTTTGTATGCTGTTTGGTTAATAATCGTTTGTTTTTTTCATGATGGCTTTTGGTTGGGTTTTTAGTTTTTCATGGGTTGGGGATTGGGTCTTTACCGGAGGCTTTTGCAATTTCTTAGGCTCCGGATTTTTTTCCTGTGGTTTCAGAGGGGCAATTGCCCTCTGTTGAGGTTTTGCATTTTCAGTGGTAATATTTTCCCGGTCTGTGCCTTCATCATGCGGCACAGGTTCCTGAATTATAATTTCATCGGTGGCTTCCTTTTCTTTACTTTCTTTCATTAACTGTTGCTGGATGGAATCTTCTGCCATCTTTTCGGCATTGGCGGCAATAATTTCCATCATTTGCAGGGTTCGGAGCGAGTCTTCCTTCACATCATCTTTACCCCGGATTTTTGCTACTACCTGGTTCCGGTACTGAAGGTTTATAACACTATACCGGCTCCAGCCAACTTTTGTCATTACTTTCTTATAAAACAACTTCAGCTTTTCAAATTTCTTATCTGCATCGGATGCATCTCCAAATTTGATGACCTGATTCCCAATTTTTGGAATCATTTCAAAATACCGTTGTGGGGTTATATCCACCTGGTCAATCATAGCCATTAAGAAGCTGTCTGCCGCAATTTTTATACTCAGGTTACGAATACTGTGCAGGAGTATGCTGTCGGGTTTTGAGAAAATCATAACATCGCTGGGGAAGCCGGTAAATACGGGGACATTGGCAGAGAATTTCTCGCTTAATGGCAACCGGTGAGAGGAAGAATCTATGTAAAATGTTCCTCCCGAGGTAGTGAAAATCCGGGCAACCGGTTCGCGTTCTTCAACAAACACTTTCAGGATATTATTATTATCAAAGAACAATTGGGCTTCCTTTACCCATACTTCCTTTTCTAATGTTTTCTCAAGAGAGATAAGGTCAAAATCAGAAACAGGCCGGCCGGCCAATCTGTTATTCTCATGCCCGGCGATAATTTTCCGGATATCGGTTTTATCGATAAAGAAATTATTACTCACGCCTGTAATCTGAATTTGAACTCCTTTGCAGTTTTGTTTATCGCGCATGCGCACGGCAGCAACCAGCAGTACCAACAGGCCTGCCCCCAACGATACCCAAAGGGTGCCGATCAAAATCACGCCAATTTTATTTTTCCATTCCGGCATCATGTTGTTCAAACATATTTTTTATGGGTTCAACCAGTGTATCAATATTGCCTGCACCGGCGGTAACCAGCAATGCCGGTCTCCGGACAGATAATGTTTCTACTATTTTATTTTTTTCAATTATCTCAGGTTTGATTCTTTTCATTCTTAGTGCGATAATTTCAGAACTTACCCCTTCAATGGGCAGTTCTCTTGCCGGGTAAATGGGTAACAATATAACGTCATCGGCCATATCCAGGGCTTCCGCAAAACCATCTGCAAAATCCTGGGTGCGGCTGTATAAATGGGGTTGAAAAACCAGGGTTAGTACCTTATCCGGAAATAAATTTTTCGCTCCGTGGATAAGGGCTTTCAACTCCTCCGGGTGGTGAGCATAATCATCGATATATATATTACTCCTATCGCGGTATATATATTCGAACCTCCGCTTCACCCCTTTAAAAGAGGCCAACCCGCTTTTCAACAAATCATCATGTACTCCCGTTTGCCTTGCCGCCACAAAGGCTGCCAGGGCATTCTCCACATTGTGAACCCCTCCCATATTCAGTTCGAACCCAATAATTTTTTCATCTTTCACCTTAACATCAAAATGATAGCTCCCGTTTCTAATTTCCAGGTTTTGCACCATACAATCTGCGGAAGTATCGGAAACACTATAACTCATTTTATTCTCTATATCAAAGTCATTGGCGCGCGACAGTTTCTTGTTATAAACCAGCAACCCGTTAGGCTTTATTCTCCTGGTAAAGTCAATAAACCCGTTTTCAAACTCTGCTTTGGTTCCATATATATCCAGGTGATCCGCATCCATTGCTGTTATTACTGCTACATCCGGCGACAATTTCAAAAAACTCCGGTCGTACTCATCCGCTTCTACCACTGCGATATTCGTTGAGCTACTCCAGAAATTACTTTGATAATTACTGGCTATCCCTCCTAAAAATGCATTGCATCCTTTTCCGCTATCCCGCAGCATATGCGCAACCATCGCACTGGTGGTGGTTTTCCCATGTGTACCCGCAACACAAATGTTGTATGAGTTTTGGGTAATTAATCCAAGCACATCGCTTCTTTTCAAAACATTATCATAATTTTTTAAAAAGAAATTCAACTCTGCATGGTCTTTTGGAATAGCCGGAGTGTACACAATGAGATCGGCATTTTTTTCGGCCAGGGAAACATCATCCACATAATGCACCGGTATGCCCTCATCTACCAATGCACGGGTCAGCGCTGTTTCGGTTTTGTCGTACCCGCTAACAGTTTTCCCCAGGCTTTTAAAATAACGGGCCAGGGCACTCATCCCTATCCCGCCAATGCCGAGAAAATAAACAGTTGATATTTCCTTAATCGATTTCAGTTTTTTAGGTTGTTTAAAATTTCATTCGCAATTATCTCATCGGCATCCGGAATCCCCAGGGGGCTAATATTGGATACCAGCTTATTTCTTTGCCTTTTATCTTTTGCCAGCCCGATGGCAGTGCTAATCAATTTTGTACGCGCCTCTCCATCTTCAATGATTAGAGCCGCATCTTTGTTAACCAGCCTCATGGCATTTGCCGTTTGGTGATCTTCGGCAGCAAAGGGGTAGGGTACAAAAACAACCGGCTTTTTCACCAGGCACAATTCGGCAGTTGCCATAGCACCACTCCGGCTAATCACCACATCGGCCGCAGCATAGGCACACTCCATTTGTGAAATAAAATCACTCACAAATACCTCTTTCAATCCGGCGGCTGCCTCTCTTGCCTTTTCTAAAAAGGGTTTACCAGTCTGCCAAATAAGTTGAATCCCATTTTGGGGGAACTGTTCCAATCCTTCAGATAGTGCCTCGTTTATATTTTTTGCGCCAAGGCTGCCCCCAATGCTGAGGATGGTGGTTTTGGCCGCATCCAATCCATACTCCGATATAGCAGCATCTCTTGAAATTTGATGGTTTTTTATTTGCTGCCGCACAGGATTCCCACTAAGAACCAGTTTATCAGCAGGAAAGAATTTTTCCATTCCTTCTGATGCTACAAAAACCAAACTGGCCCTTTTCCCCAAAAGAATATTAGCTTTTCCCGCAAAGGAGTTACTCTCGTGTAAAAAGGTTTTTATACCTCTTGATTGAGCAAAACGCAACACCGGGAAACTGGAGTACCCGCCAACACCAATAACTGCATCGGGTTGAAAGGAAGAAAAAATCCTCCGGACCTGGAAGAAACTTTTCAGCAGCTTGAAAGGCAATCCAAGGTTTTTTATCAAAGAACTACGGTTGAATCCCGAAATATCAATTCCTTTTATTTCATATCCTGCCTGTGGTACCTTTTCCATTTCCATTTTCCCTTTTGCACCGATAAAAAGGAACTTCGATTCTGGTGCAAGGGCTTTAATAGCATTTGCAATCGCGATGGCTGGGAAAATATGCCCACCCGTTCCCCCTCCGGCAATAATAATCCGGTGAGCAACCTGTCCCTTATTTTTCTCCTGGCTCAGCATCCGATTCTTCTTGTGTTTCTGTTTCAGATTCTACATCCGGCTTATTCTCCACTATGGCAGGAGCCAATTTTCCCTCCTGTTGTTCTACGTTCCTGGCTACACTTAGTATAATGCCAATAGCGAGGCAGGTAAATAAAAAACTGCTTCCCCCCATGCTAACCAAGGGAAGGGTTACGCCCGTGTTGGGTAGCAGGCCCACATTCACTCCCATATTTGCCATTGCCTGAATAACCAATGTAAAACTTAATGCAAGGGCAAGGAATGCACCAAATGCGTAAGGACATTTTCGGAATAGCCTTATACATCGAAATAGGAACAACAAGTAGATCCCAATCATGATGGCGCCACCAATAAATCCATACTCTTCCAATATAATTGCATAAATAAAATCGCTGTAACTGTGAGGGAGAAAGTTCCTTTGTTGACTATTGCCAGGGCCTTTACCCAACCAGCCTCCATTGGCAATAGCAATTTTTGCCTGGTTGATTTGATACAACTTTTCATTGTCGGCATCTTTCTTACCGTATATATATGTTTGTACCCGACTGATCCAGGTTGGGATCCGGCCCGCAGAAATAATGGCAGGGAGCTTTTTGCTTTCTCCCGTGGAATGGTCGTAGGTGGCCATGGCCGTAGAAACCAGAATAATCACCGGAATTGATGCAAAAAGTAGGGTGATCCCGATATGTTTGGTACTAACGCGGCCAATAAACATAAGCATCAGGCTGGTACCAAAAATCAGCATAGCGGTTGACAAGTTAGCCGGGGCGATGAGCAAACATATTAACAGCACCGGGGTAATGATGGGCAGGAATCCCTTCTTAAAATCCTTAATTATTTTCTGCTTGCGACTCAACTGCCGGCTGAGATACATAAACAAAGCCAGTTTAGCCAAATCAGACGTTTGAAAGGTCATATTTATCACCGGTAGTTTTATCCACCGGCTACCCGAATTTAATTCTACCCCAAAAAGAAGAGTGTAAGCAAGCAATATCAGAGAAGCGATAAATAAATAAGGGGCAACCCGGGAATAGAGACTGTAATTGATACGGTGTGCAAAATAAATGATGATAAGACCCAGAACAATGAAAGCAAATTGTTTAAACAGGTAACTCTCATTGCTCTTACTCATCCTGTAGGCAAGTGATCCTGTGCTGCTATACACTAACAGTAAACTGGCAAGGGTTAGAATAATTACGATTGCCCAAATAATTTTATCCCCCTTCGTTTTTTGCACGAGGTTACCGCCCATGTGGGATAACCCGGGTGATAATAATGATTTTAAACTTACGTTTTCGGGCATAACCAGATTATAAATTTTTAACTGCCTGTTTAAATTGTTTACCCCTGTCTTCATAATTCTTAAACAGATCGAAGCTTGCACAGGCCGGGCTCAGCAAAACCACATCTCCTTTATGTGCAAAATGAAATGCAGCCTGCACTGCCTCATCGGCATTGGATGTATTTACCATCAATGAAACCGCATCTCCAAATACCTCGTGTATTTTCCTGTTATCGGTACCCATACATACGATGGCATGTACTTTTTCCCTTACCAATTCTTTAAGAAGTGAATAATCGTTTCCTTTATCAACCCCTCCCAAAATCAGGATGACCGGTTTAGTCATACTTTCCAATGCATACCAGGTACTGTTCACATTGGTGGCTTTACTGTCATTGATAAACTCAACACCTTTAACGGTGGCTACAAATTCCATCCTGTGTTCGAGGCTTTCGAAAGTTTGCAGGGCTTCCCTTATTTTTTCCTTTCGGATATCAAGCGCTGTAGCTGCCATACTTGCCGCCATACTGTTATATTGATTATGTTTTCCTTTTAATGCAAAGTCTTCCACGCTCATTTGCATTTCTTCACTCTTCCATTTAAGGTGCATTTTCGCATTTAGCAGATATGCACCCTGCGGCAATTCTTTACTCATGGTTATAGGTACTTTGGTTGATTTTATCGGATATTCATTTAAATATTTCATTGTTTCTTCATCATCCTCATTGTAGATGAAAACATCCTCCTCATTTTGAAACGCTGCAATCCGGAATTTACTGGCGGCATAGTTTTTTAGCTTATAATCATATCTGTCGAGGTGATCCTCAGTAATGTTGGTAAGGATGGCAATATCAGGTTTGAAACTTTTAATGTCATCCAACTGAAAAGAGCTCACTTCTACGATGTAAAGCGGTTTGGGATTTTCGGCCACCTGCCTGGCAAAGGAGTAACCAATATTACCTACCAGTGCAGCATCTAATCCCGCATGTCGGCAAATATGGCAGATAAGGGCAGTAGTGGTTGTTTTTCCGTTACTTCCGGTAATGGCAACTACCTTCGATTCATTTTTGTATCGGAAAGCAAATTCGATTTCGCTAACCAGTTCAATCCCCTTCTCCCTTATGCGTTTAACCACGTCTGCTTTCTCGGGTATGCCCGGGCTTTTAATAACCAGGCTGGCATCAAGTATTTTCTCCATTCGATGCCCCCCTTCCTCGAAAGCAATATGATTGCCGGCAAATTCGTTCTTAACACTGTCAGAGATCTTTCCACCATCGCTCACGAATACCTCAAGCTGTAATTTCCTGGCAAGAAGGGCAGCGCCTATTCCGCTCTCGCCTGCACCTAATATTACAATTCGGGGTTCCATCAACTTGGTGGTTGAATGCTTAAAAATTGGTTTTTCATGAGCATAGAATTTAACAGGTGTCTTTATTAAGTACTCTTGCTCAATAAAATTGGTTCTTCACGAGTATTGCATTTCCAGGACAACGAGTTCCTGTGCCAATGCATTTTTGCAATTAGGATAAAAATGGTTTTTCACGAGCATAGAATTTAACAGGTCGATTGAATCATTTGCTCAAAAAAATTGGTTCTTCACCGGTATTGACATTTCCAGGACAACGAGTTCCTGTTTCAATGCCTTACGGTTCAGGAAAAATTGGTTTTTCATCAGCATAGAATTTAAGGGTCAGTGAACGATCACAGGTTTTGCGTTTCAATTGAAAACCACTTTTTAATGGTGTTCATCTGGTTATTATGGTTTTTCAATAAAACCATATCATCGCAGCTTTAGCGTAATGATTGCCATCGCTACACATAATATGGTTATTATCCAAAACCTTACAGCTATTTTACTTTCGTGATACCCTTTCTTTTGGTAGTGATGGTGAAGGGGGCTCATTAAAAACACCCTCCGCCCCTCGCCATACTTTCGTTTAGTGTACTTGAAATAACTAACCTGGATCATTACACTCAGATTCTCAACCAGGAATACCAAACAGAATATGGGTATTAATAATTCCTTCCTTACGATGATGGCCAGCGCCGCAATAATCCCACCCAATGCGAGGCTGCCCGTATCGCCCATGAAAACCTGGGCAGGATAAGAATTGTACCACAAGAACCCAATACAGGCACCTACAAATGCCGCAATAAATATGGTTAGTTCTCCCAGGTTGGGGATATACATGATATTCAAATATTCCGCAAAGCGGATATTTCCGCTTACATAGGCAAAGATGCCGAGGCATATCCCAATGATGGCACTAACCCCCGTTGCCAAACCATCCAACCCATCTGTCATATTTGCTCCATTTGAAACCGCTGTTACAATCAGGATCACAATGGCTATATATAATATGTAAGTATAGTCTTCCCAGCTTTTGGGAAGCAGGCGGGCATAATTAAATTCATGAGATTTTACAAAAGGTATGGTAGTGATTACATTCTTGGCATCTACAAAAATCCGCTGCTTCCCCTCGAGCATCAGCGTATCGAATCGCGGTTTCTTTTCGCTCCCTATGAGGGATACGGCAGGTTTATTGGCAATCACTTCTCTTTTTACAACTACGTTTTGGTTAAAATAAAGCGTAGCGCCAACAATCAGGCCCAACACCACCTGTCCTACAATTTTAAAACGCCCGGCCAAACCATCCGCATCCGACTTTTTATACTCAATTCCCTTCTGCTTAGCAATTTTTTTCGCCCGGATTTTCAGGTAATCATCCAGGAATCCAATTCCTCCCAGCCAAACAGTGCATAACAGCATCAGCCGGATATATACCTTATCCAAATTAGTCAGCAACAAGGTGGGAATCAGGATAGCCAGGATGATGATGATTCCACCCATGGTAGGCGTCCCCTTTTTTTGTTGCTCCCCGGCAAGCCCAAGGTCCCTAACGGTTTCGCCTACCTGTTTTTTTTGAAGAATGCGGATCAGTCGCTTTCCATAAACCGTGGTAATGACCAAGGAAAGCAGAAGCGCCAATAGTACCCTGAAGGAAATAAACTGGAAGAGACCGCTCCCGGGGAAGCGGATATTCTCTCTCGTCAGCCATTCAAACAGGAAATAAAGCATAAGCAGTTAGTTCTCTTTTTCTATTATTATTTATCGAGCATTAAAAACATTTCTTTCAGCACTTTCTTATCGTCAAATTCATGTTTAACCCCTTTCACCTCCTGGTATTTTTCATGGCCCTTCCCGGCTATCAGCACAATATCATCCGATTGGCTTAGCGATACTGCGGTCTTAATCGCTTCTCTCCTATCGGTAATGCTTATTGTTTTCTTCCTGGCTACCACACTAACCCCGGTTTCCATATCTTTTAATATAGCTTCAGGCTCCTCATTCCGCGGGTTATCGGAAGTAAGGATAACCTTATCACTGTGTTCGCATGCCACTTCGGCCATCACCGGTCTTTTAGTTTTATCGCGGTTACCACCACAACCCACCACTGTAATCACCTTTTCCTTTCCTGTTTTCAGTTTGTTGATGGTGGCCAAAACATTAAGCAGGGCATCCGGAGTATGAGCATAATCGATGATCCCCAACACATGCTCCCGGTTGCTCAATACATAATCAAACCGGCCTTCGGCACCATCAATTCCGCTAAGCGTCTCCAGTATATTCACCTTTTTTTCTCCGAGGCAAAGGGCAGCTCCAAAAACGGCAAGCAGGTTATAGGCATTGAACTCGCCTATCAGCCTAAAATGTACCTCTACCTCATTCACCAACATATGTAAACCCGTCAGGCTGTTATCGAGAATGCGCCCCTTGAAATCAGTTGCGGTTTTCAGGCTGTAGAAATACTTCTTTGCTGCGGTGTTTTGAAGCATGACAGCACCTCTTCGGTCATCTGCATTACTGATTGCGAAAGCAGAGGACGGCAATCCATCAAACCAGGACTTTTTCACCCGGATATACTCATCAAAGGTTTTATGATAATCGAGGTGGTCGTGGGTAATGTTGGTGAAAAGCGCTCCTGAAAACTGTAGTCCGGCAATACGCTTTTGATCAATAGCATGGCTGCTGCATTCCATGAAAACGTGGGTACATCCAGCGCCCCGCATTTCGTGAAGCAATGCGTTCAGGGAAATAGCATCGGGCGTAGTATGGGTAGCATCTTTACTTGTATTGCCAATCCGGATATTTACCGTACTAATGAGGCCACAAGTGTATCCGAAATGCGTGAAGAGGTTATACAAAAGGGTGGCAACGGTCGTTTTTCCGTTGGTACCGGTAACGCCTACCAGCTTCAGACTGGCCGATGGTTCCTCAAAAAAATGATGGCTCATTATTCCTGCGGCTTCAGCGGCATCCTCTACCTGTACAAACGTTATGCCTGTATTAAGCTGTTGAGGGAGCTCCTCACAAATAACAGCCACTGCCCCCAGTTCAATTGCGTTTTGGATAAACAAATGCCCATCTACCACAGTTCCCTTTATGGCAATAAAACAATCTCCCTTTTCAATTTTCCGGGAGTCAATTTGAAGTTGATGCACAGGAAGCCCTGTGTCGCCATTAACCGACCTGATCTTCACTTTGTACAATATGTCCTTCAATAATTTCATATTAATTCAGAACCAGGTTTATATGTTGTCCTTTCTTAAACGTGGCGCCGGCCACCAGGCTTTGGTTTATCACTTTTCCTCTTCCCGAAACAGATGTAACGAATCCCATATTTTCTAACAGGTAAACCGCATCTTTAAGCCCCATTCCCATTACATTGGGTGTAACACTCTTTGGTAATTCAACAGATGGGGCCTTCATAATGGCGTAATTATTTCTTACCTGCAGATCCCGCCAATATCCCCCGCTGGATGAGTCGATGGAAGTCATATCGAGGTAACGGAATATGGAACTCATATCGCTTCGCCTTCCGTAATAATTATAGGTTAAGGTGTCCGGATTAATCCGGCTGGCAAAGGTGTTTTTACTGAGGAAGTGATTGAAAAGCCTGTCGCTGATTTCCTTAAATACACGGCCCGAAACATCGGCGCCATACACCAGTCTGGACTCGTTGCTGTTTTGAATAACTACGCCAATGGTATATTTTGGATTTTCACTGGGGAAGAAGCCCATAAAGGAGGCCTGGTATATTTTATTCCCTTTGTTATATCCTTTGTTGTTGAGGGCACTTACCGCGGTTCCGGTTTTTCCGGAAATGGAATAAAGGGTATCGTAACAAACCTTGTGTGCAGTGCCATGGGCACTATCTACCACCGCTTTCAGACATTCTTTTACCTGGGCAAGGGTTTCATTACTACAAATTTTTTCAACCAGAACCTCCGGCTCAATTTTTTTAATGGTTACCCCATAATCTTCAATGGCACTCACCAGGTAGGGTCGCATCATTTTCCCGTTATTGGCAATGGCATTATAAAAAGTTACCAGGTTGATGGGGGTAACCAATTCTCCATAACCGTGAGCCATATACGGAATGGAAGTGGCATGCCAAAACTTTCCTCCCGGTTTATAAAACACGGGTTTACCCGAACTGGCTACAATATCAACTCCCGAAAGGGTATCGAGTTTAAAGGCATGGATATGGTCTGTAAATTTTTTTGGTTGGTTATGATAAAATTGATCGGCCAGTTTGGCAAAAGCCACATTGGAACTAGTGTAGAATGCCTTTTTCACCGTCATTTCACGGGCTCCCAAATGAGAATCTTTAATGCGAAGGCCATAAAAGTATTTGGAGCCACCTTCCACATCCACAATGCTGTTAATGTCTACATACTTATCTTCCAGCAAACTCAACAAGGTAGCCAGTTTAAATACCGATCCGGGTTCGGTTCTTTTTCCAATACCATAATTAAAATCTTCGGTATAGGTTCCATCTTCTCCTTTTCCAAGATTGGCAATCGCCCTTATTTTACCGGTTGAGGTTTCCATCACAATGGCGGTTCCATGGGTGGAGTTATTATCAACCAACATTTTCATTAAGGCATTTTCCGCCACATCCTGGATATAGGGATCAATTGTTGTTACAATATTTTTTCCATTTACAGGGTCCAGTTCGGCTCCTTCCACGGGTAGGTATGCACCGGCCGAATAGCGCATTAACCGTTGTCCGCTAACCCCCTTCAACAGGTTATTATAAGTCAATTCGAGACCAACATTTTTGGTAGAATCTTCGCGGGATAACCCAATAGTACGGTTGGCAAGCAATACATAGGGGTTGATTCTTTTATCGCGTGTCTCAAAAATAAACCCACTCTTATTTCGCCCCTGCCTTACCAGCGGAAATTCGCGGAGGGCCTGAAATTGTGAGAAGGATATTTTTCTCTTCAACAGGTAATATCTTTCCTGATCGCGGTATGCCTGCTGAAGTATCTTTTTATACTCGGCTTTCGATTTATCGCCAAACAGGTTTGCCAGAGAATAACTCAGCGAATCTACATTTTCCTTAAACCGGGCACCATTTTTTTCGCGCAGGCCTTCCGCATTAAAATCTACATAAATGTCGAAAATCGGGACTGAGGTACTCAACATACTTCCATCTTCACTATAAATAGTTCCGCGCTCCGCATCTATAGGCAGGTATTTCAAGTGCAGGCTGTCTCCTAATCCAACCCAATATTTCCCATGAACCTGTTGAATGGAGACTACTTTCCACAGCACTAAAATCCCCAAAGTACAAATAAGGAGGAAGCAGAGGTAAACACGCCAGAGTATGTCTTTCTTAATTTCCAATCTGAATAGGTTCGCTCTTTTTTATTTAATACTGTCCGCCAATTGTATTGGTGGGTTTTTTAATTCTTTTAATCCGATGGGCTCAACCGCTTTTATCAATTCACTGGCCTTACTCCTGAAAATCACTTCACTCTTCAGTGTCTTGTATTCATATTCACGCTCCCTGATATTTTTTTCCGTAACCGCAATTTTTCTGACTAATTTGTCGGTATAGTGGCCATTATAGATATACAAAACAGCCAATACTCCCAGGAAAATGAAAAAGCGAATATTATTTACAATGAATTTGTAATTGAATTTCTTCCTCCATTCGGACTTTTGCGCCGAGTTAACTTTTCCTTTCTCTTCCTGCCTGGGCATTTGTTTTTATCTTTTTTCTGCAACCCTAAGTTTAGCACTTCGCGACCTTGGGTTGTTTTTTATTTCATTTTCAGATGGCACGATCGGTTTTTTGGTTACCTGATTCCAGGGGGAGGATTTTATATTCCCAAATAAATCACGCAGATCCTCATTTCTCGCTTCAGAACCGGTTTTAAAAAATTGTTTCACAATCCTGTCTTCGATGGAGTGAAAACTAATCACTGCCATTCTTCCTCCCGGTTTCAACATTTGTTCTGCCTGTACTAATAAATCCTTTAACGCCCCGGTTTCATCATTCACTTCCATTCGCAGTGCCTGGAATACCTGGGCGAAATACTTGTTGGGGTTACCCTTTACCAACTCCTGCACACTTTGCTTAAACCCTGACACTGTTTTAAAAGCTGTTATTTCCCTTTTTTGAACAATGGCCAGTGCTAATGATTTTGAATTGGTGACCTCCCCGAATTTTTCAAAAATTGCCTGAAGTTTTTCTGCCGTATAAGTATTTACCAATTTTGCTGCTGTAAAATCATTACGCCGGTCCATCCGCATATCCAGGTCGGCGTCAAACCGGGTGGAAAATCCCCGTTCGGCCTCATCAAACTGATGGCTTGATACGCCCAGATCGGCAAGTATACCATCCACGCTTACCATTTTCTGAAGACGGAGAAACCGTTGAATATGCCTGAAATTCTGCCTGATAAAATGAATCCTTTTATCCTTTGGCAAATTCTTTTCAGCATCCTCATCCTGGTCGAAAACATACAGACTTCCGTTCGTGCCCAATTTTTCTAAGATCTTACGGCTATGGCCGCCCCCGCCAAATGTGCAATCCACATAAACCCCATCCGGTACTACTCGCAAAGCATCTATTGCCTCCTCAAGAAGAACCGTTGTATGGTACCCTGATTCGCTTAAAGATTCATTTTGCTTTGCCATACCTAACCAAACATGGGTAGTGAGGAATTACCTCCCATAACCTGATTGGCCAGGTTGCTAAACCCTTCCGCCGTGTAACTGGCAATGTATTCCTGGTAACGGGCCTTATCCCAGATTTCCAGTTTATTAATTGCCGACACCAGTACGATGTCTTTTTCAAGGTTTGCATGCTCCATCAGGTTTTTGGGCAGGAGCAACCGGCCGGCCGAATCCGGCTCGAGAGCAGTAGCACCATTTAAAAAAAACCTACGGAACTCTCTCACCTGCGGATTGAATTCGTTGAGCTGACTGATACGGGTAAAAATGGGCTGCCAGACTTCATTAGGATATAGGACAAGGCACTTCTCAAAACCACGGTTTATTACAAAGGAAAGTTTCTCCTCCTGAGGGAGTTGTTTACGGAAGCCTGTAGGCAGTAGAAAACGGCCCTTCGCATCTATTGTAGATTCATATTCTCCAATAAAATCAGTCATTCCTGTGAATAAAAAGTGTTGTTAATGTGCGGGTTGGCACAAAATAACACTTTTTCCCACTTTATGACACAAAAATTAAAAAAGTTTTTTATCCACAACAAGCTGAGCTACTGTGGGAGCAGCTTTGGTTCCAAATAAGGGGATTTACCTGTGGAAAGAATTGTGTATTTTTGTGGAAAGATGTGCATAAAGCACAAATTTACCCCTTCAGTGGGAATAAAAGAGTAAAAATTGTCCCTTTTCCCAGGGTGCTTTCAGCTTTTATGCTTCCTTTGTGGGCATCCACCATGGTTTTTACATAGCTTAACCCAAGACCGAAGCCTTTTACGTTATGAATATTTCCGGTATGAGCCCGGTAGAATTTTTCGAATATGCGCCCAAGGGTCTCCTTGTTCATTCCAATTCCATTATCCTCTATCTTGATAACCAAATAGTTACCATGATTTGAGGTACTTAGTTTTACGATGGGATTATCATTTGAATACTTTACCGAATTATCCAGGAGATTGTTAATGATATTGGTAAAATGCACTTCATCTGCCAAAATTGTATGCCGTCCTGCCTCGAGATTAACCTCCAATTTTCCATTTTTCTCTGCCATGGGAAGTGCAATATTTTGTGCTGCAACCCCAATCAATTTATGGGCGTCCAGATTTTTCAGGTTTAACTGAATTTCCTGCTTATCAAGTAATGCCGCCTGCAGGATGGTTTCTACCTGTTTATTCATCCGAATATTTTCTTCTTTAATTACCGAAGTAAAATAATCGGCTTTTTCTTTATTCATTACCACCTTATCATTCTTCAATGCATCTACGGCAAGAGAAATGGTAGCCAGCGGCGTTTTAAACTCGTGGGTCATGTTGTTGATGAAATCGGACTTGATTTCGCTCAGCTTTTTTTGCCGGATCAGAGCCCGGATGGTAAGGTAAAATGCGGTAGTAATTATCAGAGTAAACAAAACGGCCCCCAGGATGAACCAGGTAACTTCCCGCAGGATGATGCTTTTCTGATGCGGCACAATGATAATTAAGAATTCTTCCACCGACAGGTTTTCCCGGTCACTGCCTTCGGGTGCAACCAGTTGTATAATGTGATGGGTATTATTTACGGTATCGATATAGTACTTATAAAAATTATCGGATTGGATTTCATCACCGGTAAGCGAGTTCTGGGTGATGGCAAACTCAAAGGGAACGTCTCTGAGATTGTTCCGGTTGAGGGCTTCCCTTATTATAAATGATATTTCATCTTTACTGTAGCGCTGGATTACAGACGGTTTGAAAAGTTCGCGTTGAAGCCTTTCGGGAGAAAGCGTTTTTGAATTCAGATTTACAAAAGGAAACCGCATATCCTGCATAAGCCTGTCGGCCGCATCATGGGTAGCCCGGTTAATATTCTCCGTTAGTTGTTGTTCTTTAATTTCCTTTGCGCTTTTTAACCAGAGGAACTGGAAAAAAATTAACCCCAACAGGCTTAGCAGAATCAGTAAAGTAATTAAGGGGAAAATTCTTTTCATACGAGCCGGTTCTTTTCGAAATGCAGTTTTACAAAAATAATGATATGACCGCTTACCAAATTTAGTTTAACGCTGCTTTAATATGGCGGCCGGCGGCCAAATTTTGCATGATTTACATTATTGCTTACATTACAATCATGATTGTTCCCAGCCAACATACCCTACTCATTGCAGACCCTTTTTTAAAGGATCCCAATTTTATGCGTACGGTAATATATATGTGCCGCCATGAGGAAGGAGGTAGTTTTGGCTTTGTGTTGAATAAACTATTTAAGCCAACACTCGATGAATTCATTAATGGGCTGGAGGGTACATCCATTCCTGTTTATTATGGCGGACCGGTTCAACCTGATACGGTTCATTTTATTCACCTGTATCCGGAACTCATCCCAGATTGTATTCCGGTTTCTGAAGAGATTTCGTGGGGTGGAAATTTTGAAGTAGTTAAACAATGGCTTCTTGATGGCAAAATTAATCCCGAAAAAATAAAGTTCTTTATTGGGTACTCGGGATGGGAAAAGGGGCAATTGGAGGACGAACTGGCCGAGCATAGCTGGCTAACAGCAACAGCCACCCGAAAACTCGTTTTTGAAACAGGGCCGGAAGATGTTTGGAAAGAAAGCCTGCGCCACCTGGGGGGAAAATACGAACAGATAATTAATTACCCAATCGATCCCCAGCTAAATTGATCTTTTAATTTCCCCAATTTTGATATGAAGTAAAGCCCAAAAAAAATGTTTCTTTTCCAAATTATGATACCATACATTGAACTACTTCCGGTTTCCAATTAACCTTCTTATGTTAACGCTTCAACCCCATTTTTAGGCATGCTCCTTTACCGGATTCTAAAATTCCCGGCAAGGATTGCCATACTAATCTATTGTAGAAATATACGGATAAATATCCCCGGGCGGTTGCATAGCCATGGGCCACTATTGCTGGCCATGAATCACCCAAACTCCTTCCTGGATGCCGTTATCCTTACTACCCTGCTAAACCAGCCTGTTTATTCTCTGGCACGCGGAGATGCATTCAAAAAAAAATGGGCGTCCCTTTTTTTGAAGCAACTTAATATCTTCCCGGTTTACCGGCGTACCGAAGGAGTTGAAAACCTTACCCAGAACTACGAAACCTTTTCAGATTGTAAAGCGGTTTTCAAAAAAAAAGGAATTGTTCTCATTTTCTCAGAGGGTAGGTGCATCAACGAATGGAAGTTGCGCCCACTGGGCAAAGGAACCGCCCGGCTTGCTTTTAGCAGTTGGGAGGAAAATATCCCGCTAAAAGTGCTACCCGTTGGAATTAACTACCAATCGTTCCGATCATTCGGTAAAAATGTAGTGCTCAATTTTGGCAATCCGATAGAACGTGGTGTGATTAAGGGATCTGAAAACTTCGGGGTGGCTGTTGCCCGCTTCAACCAGGAACTTCGTTCCCAATTGAACGGACTGGCATTTCACGGCTCACCAAAAGAATCAGAATTTCGTTCTTACTTTACCGTTAGTATCCCTTTCTGGCAAAAAATACTCCTTGCACCTTTTGCCTCTTTGGGGTACATTTTAAATGCCCCATTGTATCTGCCGCTAAGAAAAATTTCATTACAACGTGCCGCACCGTTGGAACATTACGACTCAGTGCTCATCGGGTTGTTAATGATCCTGTATCCGTTTTATCTAATCGTCATCTTTTTGGGGTTGTGGGGTTTTTTAGGAGCTCTCCCCGCCTTAAGCATCACACTGCTTTTCCCCTTTTGCGCCTGGTGTTTTGTCCGTATAAAAAAGCAAGCATAAAAAATCCCTGCCAAAAGACAGGGATCACCACAGATTAAATCAGGAAATTATTTTTTTGAAGCGCCCTCCACCAATACAATGGTCTTATTATTCAGCACTTCCACGAAACCACCCTGGATACTGAAAATTTCGGTGTTACTTTTATCTTTCAGGATTTTAAGGTGCCCCGCTTTTAAAGCACTCACCAGGGGAGCATGCTTATCCAAAACTTCAAAAAGCCCGCTGATCCCTGGCAATTGTACTCCGTACACATCTCCACTGAAAAGTGTTTGTTCGGGGGTGAGGATTTCAAGTGTCATAATCAAAAACTACATTTATTTTTCAGGCTTTGCGTATCATACTTTCAAGGGATTCGTTTCCGTTGAAATTGAATCACCAGGCAGGATTTAGGCCTGTGCGGCAGCCATCAGCTTTTTACCTTTTTCAATTGCATCATCAAGGGTTCCAACCAGGTTGAATGCAGCTTCGGGATATTCATCCACTTCCCCATCCAGGATGGAATTGAACCCGCGAATGGTTTCTTCGATGGGAACCAAAACCCCTTTCAGCCCGGTAAACTGTTCTGCCACAAAGAATGGCTGACTCAGGAAGCGTTGAATTTTACGCGCACGCGAAACCACCAGTTTGTCATCATCGCTCAATTCGTCCAACCCAAGGATGGCAATAATGTCTTGTAATTCTTTATACCGTTGAAGGATAAGTTTAACCTTGTTAGCTGTATTGTAATGCTCTTCCCCAACAATGGCAGGAGTAAGAATTCGGGATGTAGAATCCAGCGGATCCACCGCGGGATAGATACCCAAATCCGCAATTTTACGACTCAATACCGTAGTGGCATCCAGGTGGGCGAAGGTAGTTGCCGGTGCCGGATCGGTAAGGTCATCCGCAGGAACATACACCGCCTGTACAGAGGTAATGGAACCATGTTTAGTGGAAGTAATCCTTTCCTGCATCAATCCCATTTCTGTGGCCAGGGTTGGCTGGTATCCCACCGCACTGGGCATACGACCCAGCAACGCAGACACTTCGGAACCTGCCTGGGTAAACCGGAAGATATTATCCACGAAGAACAGGATATCTTTTCCCTGTCCGTCGCCTTCTCCGTCCCGGAAATATTCGGCAATGGTTAATCCGCTAAGGGCTACACGGGCACGGGCGCCGGGGGGTTCGTTCATTTGCCCGAAAACGAAGGTAGCTTTCGAGTCTTTTAATCCTTCCATATTTACCGAACTAAGGTCCCAGCCTCCTTCTTCCATAGAGTGCTTGAATTTTTCTCCATAGTTCATGATGCCGGCCTCAATCATTTCGCGCATGAGGTCGTTTCCCTCCCGGGTACGTTCGCCCACTCCGGCAAATACAGACACCCCGTTGTAAGCTTTCGCAATATTATTAATCAGTTCCTGGATCAATACGGTTTTTCCTACACCCGCACCACCAAACAAACCAATCTTACCTCCTTTTGCATAAGGTTCAATCAGGTCGATAACCTTAATCCCAGTAAACAACACCTCGGTGGCGGTACTTAATTCTTCAAATAAGGGTGGTTTTGCATGGATAGGACGGCCGTTAGCTTTTGAAACCTGGGGAAGCCCGTCGATGGCATCGCCGGTAACATTAAAAAGGCGACCCCGGATTCCATCGCCGGTTGGCATAGAAATCGGACGGCCGGTATCTATCACTTCAGTACCGCGGACTAACCCTTCGGTACCATCCATTGCAATGGTTCGCACACTATCTTCGCCGAGGTGCTGCTGCACTTCAAGAACCAGTGTATCGCCATTTTCACGTTTCAGTTCGAGGGCGTTTAAAATTTCAGGAAGTTTAGAATCTTTATCAAACTGCACATCCACAACCGCTCCGATTACAGATTTAATTTTACCGGTATTGGCCATAATTTCTTATTAATTAAAGTAACGATCTGATTTCAGGGCGCAAAGGTAAGGTTTGGCCTCCCGAAAAAAAAATTCAAAAGGTTGTTTTTTGATGATTTCGGAGATGTTTATCCCCATTCCGCCGGAAGGCAATTATCTTTATATTTCGATGCGTTATTTTCTGTTTATCCTCCTTTTTGGATGGCAGGTTTCCGGTTGTAAAACCAGCTACCGTAAAGCGCCTGTTCAGATGCAGTTCTATTCTGTGGAAGATTACAATGACGCCCGGTTTGAAATAAAAGAGAAAAATCGCTTTTTCTATTACCGTTCCTTATTTGATAGTATCCCCAATAGCAGATATTGGGGTAAATACAGCCGGAATGGAGATACCCTTGTCTTGCAATTTATCCAACCAGACGGGTATAAAGTATTGGGTACCAAGGCGATTATTGATAGTTTGGCAAACCGGATCACTTTTTTTAAATAGCATTTAACTATTTACCCCGGATATTCGGCGATTGGTTAAGTACACCCCTGATAAAATAACTGCCAGGCTGAAAAATTCGCCTATCCCAATCTGCTCCCCAAAAAACACCCCCCAAAAAATAGCAACCGCCGGGATTGCATAGGTAACCATGGAAGAAAATACAATCCCCGCCTGCTTTATCAGCCGGTAAAAAAGGATGGTGGCAACGGCCGTACCAACAATACCCAAAATCAGGGAACATCCTATTGAAATTATTAAATCGGGGTTGAAGGTTTTTTGATGGATCCCTGAAAATATTAAAACCACCATGGCCGGAATAGCATTAAGAAGGAGCGCCATGGAAGCCACTGATAAACTTGGATATTCCGATAAATACACTGAAACCAGGTTTACATTGGTTCCATACATCCCGGTGGCCAATATAATAAGCAATACCGGAATCATATTGGCTTCCCGGGCCAATATGGGTTGACTGAAATACAACAGGACCGTTCCACAAAAGGCAATAATTATCCCAATAATTTTTACAAAAGGGGTCCTTTTGGAAAAAAAGGCAAAGGCAATTATAAGTGTGAAAATAGGAGTTAAGGAATTGAGTACCCCGGCCAGGGCGCTATCCAATTTTAATTCTGCAAAACAAAAAAGATAGGCCGGTACCAGGCTACCCAGGGTCCCGGAAAGAAACACCAGAAATACCCGCGATGGCGGGATAACCAAAAATGCCTTTATCCCATAGGGCGCCAATACAAGGCCTGCCGTAACAATCCGTAAAGAGGCAACCTGGTATGGGCTTAAGGAACTAAGCCCCCCTTTCATTAAAATAAAACTGCTACCCCAAATAATGGACAAAACGATAAATAGTATCCAGTTAAAGAAGCGGGAAAACAAGGATTTGATTAGGTTTGCAGCAAAATTCAGTTTTTTTAGATAACCTTCCCGTAATTTCTAAAAATACTGTAATTGAATATTTTCTAACCCTTAAATTTTATTCACATGGGTTTTATTAAGGAATTCAAGGACTTTGCAATGAAAGGCAACCTGGTAGATATTGCCGTTGCTTTTGTGATGGGTGGTGCTTTCGGAAAAGTAGTTTCGTCATTAACCGATGGCATTGTTTCTCCTCTCATTGGATTGGTTGGCGGATCCGATCTTTCCAAATACAAATTCACCATTAAACCGGAAATTAAAGATGAAGCAGGAAAAGTACTAACAGAAGCTGTTTCCATAAAGTATGGCGATTTTTTAACCGCTGTCATCAATTTCCTAATTGTAGCCTTCGTCATGTTTTTAATTATTAAGGCCATAAACAGCATGAAGAAAAAGGAAGAAGCAGCGCCGGCCGGCCCTTCCTCTACGGATGCATTACTCATCGAAATCAGAGATGAGCTGAAAAAGAAATAACCTTATATTATAACGCCAACGGCTGCCTGGAATTTTCGGGCAGCCGTTTTTTCAATTAATTACCTCAATGAAAAAAATCGTTTTTTGTATCCTAATTTCTTTTCTATTCGCTCCATTTATTAATGCCCAGGACCAGGAAATTAATGGCATGAAAAAGGATGCAGAAAGAACTTTTAAAAAAGACCCCAAAGACACAACTAAGAAAATCTGGAAGACGGGCGGTGTTTTCAGCCTCAACCTAAACCAGGGTTCTTTAAGCAATTGGGCTTCCGGAGGAGATAAATTCTCCTTTTCCATTAATTCTTTTGCCAGCCTTTATGCCTATTATAAAAAAGACAGGCACAGTTGGGATAACAACCTCGATCTGGCCTATGGTTTTGTAAACACCACCAGCCTGGGATCACGCAAGGCTGCCGATCGTATCGATCTATTATCGAAATACACATATAAACTCCATAAAAAATGGAATGCGGGTATATTGTTCAACGGACGAACCCAGTTCGACAGAGGCAAGGCCTATGAAAAAACTCCTGCCGGAGCAGATACCTCCTACACAATCTCCCGGTTTTTTGCTCCTGCTTATTTGTTGGGATCCCTTGGTATAGACTATCGGCCGGTTAAGAACTTATCTGTTTTCCTTTCCCCGATTACGGCAAGGTATGTTGTAGTTACCGACAAGCGCCTGGGCCCTGCTTTTGGCCTCGATTCTGGAAAGATCGTAAAGAATGAAATTGGTGCTTACCTCACTACCAATTTCAATACATCAATTAGTAAGTCTTTTAATTTTAAAACCCGACTCGATTTGTTCTCGAATTACAGGAAAAACCCCAAAAACATTGATGTGTACTGGTCGAATGTGGTAACGGCAAAAATTACGAAATACATTAATTTCTCTTTCAACCTGGATATGATTTACGATGACGATACCAAGAACATCAATCCTTCCAAAGGCCCGGCGCCCCAATGGTTACAACTAATGGGAATCGGTTTTTCTTACAGCTTTGCCAACCGGAAAATTTAATGGGGAAAAGTTATTGACACAGAACTTCCCAAGGCGTTAATTTTGTTTCATTCAAAAGGAAAATGTGAGTACAGCAACCCCCAATTACCAGATTAAGCTCCCCCAGTTTGAAGGGCCCTTCGATCTTCTCCTTTTTTTTATTGAACGGGATGAACTGGATATTTACAATATCCCCATCACTAAAATCATCAACGACTTTCTGGATCATATTCATCATTCAGAAACGCTCAACATTGAACTCAGCAGTGAGTTTATTTTGTTTGTAAGCACCCTTATGCGCATCAAAGCCAAGATGCTGATCCCCCGAAAAGAACTGGATGAGGCTGGAAATGAAATTGATCCGAGACAGGAGTTGATCGACAAAATCCTGGAATATAAAAAATTCAAAGAGGCATCGGTAAAAATGGCCGAGATGGAAGCGCTGCGTTTACTGATGGTTAAAAGAGGAAACCTGCAAAAAGAGCTCTCCCAAATTGGTGAAGAATCCGGCGAAGGCACCGAAATCCAAACCGTTACCCTTTTCAAACTGATGAAGGCTTTTGAAAAGGTGATGGCCCGGATTATTGAAAAAAACAATAAGCCCGTTCATACGGTGGTTCAATATAACTACACGATGGAAGGGATCAGGGATTATATGCTGGATACCTGCCGAAAGGGTAAGACACTTTCTTTTGAAAAGGTTTTTGAAGTTTGCGAAAACAGGATTCATGCCATCTTTATGTTCCTGAATATGCTCGAACTCATCCAGCAAAAATTCCTTACCATCACTACAGGTGAGGGAAGAAATAACTTTATTATTGAGTATAACGATCACCGCGAAGAAGATCAATATAGCCAACTCGCACCCGATGATGTTTCTCAATTAAACTAAAATAATTACACACCGGCTGATGCCGGTTTTTTTATGGAAGGATCTGCACTTTATCAACAGCTTATTTTAAGGTTGAGAGGAGAATTAAACATCCGGGCTGTAATCTTCGACCTGGATGGTACCCTTATTGATAATAACTCCTGGCACCTCCAGGCCTGGAAAAAATATTTGCAGGAAAAACAATTGCATATTTCGGAAGAAAATTATCGAAAACATATAAATGGAAGGACAAATAAAGATGCTATCGAATACCTTTATGGAAGAAAAATGACGGATGAAGAGGCCATGCAGTTTGCCCTGGAAAAAGAGGCAATCTATCGAGAACTTTATGCTCCTTTTATTAAACCGGTGGATGGCCTCCTCTCATTTTTAGCCGCCTTACAAAAAGCGGGAATAAAAATGGCAATTGCCACTTCGGGTATCCCGGTTAATATTGAGTTCATGTTTACCCACCTTCCAATCCGAAAATATTTTGATGCCGTGATCCATTCGGGCCATATTAAAAATGGAAAACCCGATCCTGAAATTTACCGGGTTACCGCATCAACCCTAAAAATACCTCCCGTAAACTGCCTGGTATTTGAGGATGCTGCCGTTGGGATTGCTTCCGCCAAAGCTGCAAAGATGAAATGCGTGGCCCTAACCACCACCCAGCCCGTTTCTGAACTTGGCCAGGCCAATTATATTTGTCCTAATTTCAGTGCAAAAGCACTGCTTTCAGCTATTTTTTCACAGACAAACTGACATATTTAGTTTTGGCATCTATTTTGATGTTTAAACATCAATTAAATACACTGAATATGAAATACAAAATTCAACGAGCTGCCGAACGTGGCAAGGCAAACTATGGATGGTTGAACGCTAATTATTATTTCAGCTTTAGCCAATATTACGATCCTGAATTTGTGCATTTCGGTGCCTTACGGGTATTGAACGATGATTTTATAGATGCCGGTGAAGGATTTCCAACACATCCGCACGATAATATGGAAATTGTAACCATTCCGCTTTCGGGGGCTGTAGCCCATAAAGATAATGCTGGAGGTTCCGGGATTATTAAGGTGGGAGATGTACAAATAATGAGTGCAGGCTCGGGGGTGCAACACTCAGAATTTAATGCTTCTCAAACTGATCCATTGAATCTTTTTCAGATTTGGGTATTCCCCAAAAAAAGAAATATAGAACCTCGTTACGATCAAAAAACATTCTTGCCGGAAGGCAGAATCGGGAAATGGCAAACGGTAGTTTCGCCCGATGAAAAAAGCGGTGGTTTATGGATCAACCAGGATGCAGTCTTTTCATTAGCCGATGTACAAAAGGATTCCGCTATTGGGTATAATAACCGGTTTATGGGGAATGGGGTTTACCTGGTGGTAATTGAAGGAAAAATAAAAATTAACGGCGAAGTCTTAAATAAACGTGACGCAATAGCGATATCCGCAACGGATAGCTTTTCCATTGATGCGGTTGAAAACGCAAGGCTCCTGGCCGTTGAAATACCTATGCACCTGGGTTAGCCGATAGTTTATCCGATAACTCTTACGGGTACACGAACTTCAATACCCAGCATCTCCCGGATGTTTTTGGCAATTGCTCCTGCATCAAGGCCAATCTCCGCATATAGCTGTTTGGGGGTGCCATGCTCTACGAGCCTGTCTGGGATACCCATAATTTTTACTTCGGCATGGTAACCATGGGCATTCATAAACTCGAGGATGGCCGAACCAAATCCACCAACAATGGTTCCGTCTTCGACGGTAATTATTTTGGAGAATTTTGAAAAGACCTCGTGAAGAAGTTTTTCATCAAGGGGTTTGGCAAAACGCATATCGTAATGTGCGGGATTGATCCCATCGGCTTTCAACTCCCGGATAGCAGCTGAGGCAAAGTTACCCGGATGGCCGAAGGAAAGAATGGCTATTTCCTCACCGTCTTTCATTTTGCGGCCCTTTCCAATTTCAATTTTTTCCATGGGGGTGCGCCATTGGGGCATAACGCCTTCGCCTCTGGGATATCGAATGCTGAAAGGGAACTTATTTTCCTCCAACTGGGCCGTGTACATCAGGTTACGAAGTTCGGCCTCATCCATTGGAGCGCATACCACCATATTAGGTATGCAACGCATGTAGGCTATATCGTAACAACCGTGGTGAGTAGGTCCGTCTTCACCCACAAGCCCTGCCCGATCGAGGCAGAATATAACTGGTAATTTTTGAATGGCTACATCATGTACCACCATGTCGTAAGCACGCTGCATAAAGGAAGAGTAGATATTGCAAAATACGCGCATACCCTGGGTTGCCAGTCCGGCGCTCAGGGTAACGGCATGTTGTTCGCAAATCCCCACGTCAAAAGCTCTTTCCGGCATTTTCTCCATCATGAATTTCAGAGAACAACCGCTGGGCATAGCCGGGGTAATTCCCATTATGGCAGGGTTCTTTTCTGCGAGTTCAATGATTGTATATCCGAAAACATCCTGATACTTAATAGGCTGTGGCGTATCAAATGACTTTTTAAAGATTTCTCCCGTAACCTTATCGAAGAGGCCCGGTGCATGCCATTTGGTTTGATCTTTTTCTGCAAGCTGGTACCCTTTCCCTTTAACGGTTTTAATATGCAATAATTTAGGCCCCGGGATATCCCGCAGGTCGTTCAGGGTGTCAATTAATTTAATCACATTGTGACCATCAATGGGCCCAAAATATCGGAGGTTCAGCGCTTCAAAAAGGTTGCTGCTTTTGCTTACGATTCCTTTAAGGCCGGCTTCAATTTTCGCTGCCATTTGACGGCTGAAGTTTTTTCCGGGGAGTTTTCCTAATCCTTTCCAGATACCATCCCGTACTTCGTTAAAAGTGTGGGAAGTGGTAATGTCTGTAAGATATTCTTTCAGCGCTCCTACATTGGGATCGATGCTCATGCAGTTATCATTCAGGATGATGAGCAAGTTGCTTTTTTCGATACCGGCATGGTTCATCCCTTCAAAGGCGAGCCCGGCGGTCATGGCGCCATCTCCAATGATGGCAACATGCTGGCGGTTTACCTCTCCTTTATAATGAGATGCCATTGCCATACCCAAGGCAGCGGAGATGGAAGTGGAAGAATGGCCAACTCCAAAAGTATCATACTCGCTCTCACTTCTTTTAGGAAAGCCGCTTAAACCCAGATATTTTCTGTTGGTTACAAAATTATCTCTACGGCCGGTAAGTATTTTATGCCCGTAGGCCTGATGCCCCACATCCCAAACCAATTGATCGTAGGGCGTATTAAATACATAGTGCAGGGCCACGGTAAGTTCCACTACCCCAAGGCTGGCGCCAAAGTGCCCGCCATGAACACTCACAACATCAATAATAAATTGGCGCAACTCCTCCGATACCTGAAGCATTTGATCTTTACTGAGCTTCTTCAGATCGGCAGGTGAATTAATATTTTCTAAAAGAGGGCCTGATTTAATATCCATCGAAAGGTGGGTTGAGATTTCCTGTAAAGAATTATCCTGTAAAAATATAGTATTTCCGGGGTTTTTGCCTGGTTTAGGGTTTCCGAATCCACCTTTTCAATCCTAACATGAACTCCGGATCTGGGCAATTTTCTAACTGTCGTTCCTTCTCGGTTTTGGAACAAACACCGGGAAAATCGCCCTGGTACACATCTATATCAATAATAATCTGAAAATGCAGATGGGGTGGCCAGCCTCCATTTTCGGAACTTTTCCCAAAATGGCCAATTTGTTCACCCCGGTTAATAAATTGCCCGGCCCGTATTCTACCAAGATCCGTAAAAGACAGGTGGCCGTAAAGTGTATAAAAACTGTTTGCATCCAACTGGTGTTCCATTATAATGGTTGGGCCATAATCTCCGGGGTTGTCGTTATAGGCAAAACTGTGGATTACTCCGCCCAGTGGAGCAAACACAGCCGTACCCGGAGGCCCCCAGATATCCGTTCCCAGGTGAATGGTGCGCGGTTCTTCTCCCGGGGCGTTAAAAAGAGCGGAAGTTGAATAAAAATTCCTCTCTTCCCCATATCCGCCACAAAGAAAAACGACTTGGCTTTTTTCATACGCCTTTTGTAGCTCCTGTTTCAGCACCAACTGACTTCCCTCCTGCATTCCTGCATTATGAACAGAAAGGTCTACGATTGCCATCCCCTTCTCCAGATCAGCGTCGCTAATTACCGGGTGAAAATCAAATGCGTTTGCACGTAACTGTGATATGATTGCATTTACCCGTGTCATATTACCACATTTATCATTTTTCCTTTTACATAAATAAATTTCTTCATAGTCTTTCCTTCAAGCCATTTTTGTACCACTTCATTGGCCAGCACTTCTTTCTCCAGCATAGCCGGGTCGGCATCCAGGGACAATACCATATTGGTGCGCAATTTTCCATTAATGGAAATCGGGTACTCTTTCGTGGAATCAACAAGATACTTTTTTTCTGACACAGGGTAGCTTGCATTGAGAATGCTGGTTTCATTTCCTATTTGGTGCCACAGTTCCTCGGAAATAAACGGAGCATAAGGAGCCAGCATCACCAGCACCTTTTCGAGAATGGATTTCTTATGGCATTTCAAATCCGACAATTCATTAACTAAGATCATGAATGCACTTACTGCTGTATTGAAACTAAACCGTTCTGTATCGTCTTCAATTTTCTTTATTCCCCGATGGAGGCATTTCAACTCTGCTTCATTGGGCTGTGCCTCCGTCCACAGTTTCAAATTTTTCTGTTCATCGAAAAACAAGCGCCAAAATTTTCGCAGGAATCGATGCACCCCGTCAATTCCTTTTGCATCCCAGGGTTTGCTTTGTTCGATGGGGCCCAGAAACATTTCATACATGCGGAACGTATCAGCCCCGTATTTTTCCACCAGGATATCGGGGTTAACCGTATTAAACTTTGATTTCGACATTTTTTCCGTCTCCGATCCACAGATATACTTTCCACCTTCCAGGATAAACTCAGCATTTGCAAAATCGGGACGCCATTTTTTGAAGGCTTCAGTTTCCAGAATAAATCCATCAACCATACTTACGTCAACATGCAATTTATCGACCGAATAATTTTCTTTCAATCCATGAGAAACAAACTGGTTGGTACCATCCACCCGGTACACAAAACGGCTGCTCCCCTGAATCATACCCTGGTTTATCAGTCTTTTAAATGGCTCATCAAAACCTATCAGGCCCTGGTCGAAGAGAAATTTCGTCCACATCCGGCTATACAGTAAATGGCCCACCGCATGTTCGGTGCCACCTATGTACACATCAACCTGGTTCCAGTAATCACTTGCAGCACGGCTGCAGAATTCACCCTGGTTATGCGGATCCATAAAACGCAAAAAATACCAGCTACTACCGGCATAACCGGGCATGGTAGAAGATTCCCGGCTGCCTTTTGCTGTATTAATCCATGCTGTTAGGTTTGCCAGCGGGCCTTCGCCCTCCGGCCCCGGGCTGTATTGGCCAACATGGGGCAATTCAAGAGGCAGGGAAGTTTCTTCTAATGGAACTGCTATACCTTCATTCCAAATTATTGGAAACGGTTCGCCCCAATAACGCTGGCGGCTAAACCCGGCATCGCGCATCCGGTAGTTTACCTTACGCTTACCAATACCCGAAGATTCAATTTTGCCGATTGCCACCTCAATGGCATCCTGCATCAGCAGTCCGTTTAAAAAGCCGGAATTTTCCAACAAGGCATCCTTGGTGGGGTTTGCTTCCTTGCCGTTAAAATAAGGCCCGATGATGTTCGTAATCGGGATATTAAAATGCTGTGCAAAATTGAAATCCCGCTGATCACCGCAGGGAACCGCCATAATAGCTCCAGTCCCATACCCTGCAAGTACATATTCTGCAATCCAAACCGGAACCTTTCGCCCATTAAGCGGATTAATGGCATAGCTGCCGGTAAAACAACCGGTAATCTGTTTAACATCAGCCATCCGATCCCGATCGCTCCGGCTTTTTACGTAGGTAAGATATTCGTTTATAGATTGCCGTTGTGCAACCGTGGAAATATCTGCCACCAATTCATGTTCCGGAGCGAGTACCAGGAAATCTACACCAAAAATGGTATCGGGGCGCGTGGTATAAACCAGGATCTTCTTTGAGATCCCTTCCACCTCAAACTCCATTTCGGCTCCTTCGGAACGCCCAATCCAATTGCGCTGCATTTCCTTCATACTATCACTGAAATCTACATAATCAAGCCCCAGGAGTAGCCGCTCGGCAAAAGCTGTAATGCGAAGGAACCATTGCCGCATTTTCTTCTTTATTACCGGGTGCCCTCCCCTTGCACTAACTCCATTCACCACCTCATCATTAGCCAACACGGTACCCAAAGCCGGACACCAATTCACTACACCGAATGCACTGTAAACAAGCCTGAACTGCATTAGGATGTCAGCTTGTTGCCTGGCCGAAAACGATTTCCAATCCGTTACGCTAAAATCATCCGAGCCTTCTTTTTCAAATTTCTCTACCAGGAATCGAATTGGTTTCGCCTTTTGCTCAATGGGGCAGTAATAACTGTTGAACAGTTGAAGGAAAATCCATTGGGTCCATTTATAATATTCCGGGCTGCTGGTTTGCACTTCCCTTTCCCAATCGTAACAAAACCCGATTTTATCTAACTGAGATTTAAACGTGGCAATATTTTTCCGGGTAGTTTCTGCGGGGTGCTGGCCGGTTTCGAGGGCATATTGTTCGGCAGGAAGACCGAAACTATCGAAACCCATTGGATGCAGTACATTAAAACCTTTCAGCCGTTTATACCGGCTAAAAATATCGCTGGCGATATATCCCAGCGGATGGCCCACATGAAGGCCGGCCCCACTGGGATAGGGGAACATATCCAGGACGTAATATTTAGGTTTGTCGGTATTATTATTTATCCGGTAAATATTTTCCTTTTTCCATTTCTCTTTCCAGTATTCTTCAATGCGGCCAAATGCGTACTCCATTTTTAAAATAAAATTTTTGTTCAATCGCCGGTATGCTTTTACGGGCGCTTGTATTGGTTTGATTGATTTAACAAATAAATAAATATGTTATCTGCACATTAAAATATATTTGGCAGGCAATCGTTAGCGGTTGCCAAAATTAAAACAAACTCGCAAAACCGTTATTTTTGCCGCACTTCTACCCAATAAATGTAAGATATGAGTCAAGTTGGAAAAGTTTCCGGAAAAAGAGGTAAACCAGGTTATACAGGGGCCATTATAGGTGTAGCCCTGGTACTATTCCTTTTTGGTATTGTGGGATGGTTCTTTTTAAACCTTCGCAAAACAGGCGATTATTTCAAAGAAAATATCCAGGTGCATGCCTGGTTAAACCGGGACGCATCAAAAAAGCAGATAGACAGTTTACATAAATTTATTTCTGCTATTCCCTATGCTAACCGCGTGGAATATGTTGACAAAGCAAAGGCTATTGCCCGCTGGAATGCCGACAACGATACCACCTGGAAACAGTTTCTAAACAATAACCCCCTACCCGAAAGCATCGATTTTTATGTGAAGGCGAATTATGTGGAAAAGGATAGCCTGAACAGGCTGGCAGCATCCCTTCAGGAAAATTTCCCCGGTCTGATATCGGAATTTCAGTTCCCGAGTGAAACCGTGGCTAAGGTGAGTAGTTATGTGAAAACGGGTGCCTTAATATTTTTAATTGCAGCCATCCTGCTTACCATATTAGTGGTATTTTCCATCGACAATACCATCCGCCTGGCTATGTACAGTAACCGTTTCCTGATAAAGACCATGCAAATGGTGGGTGCCACCCGGTGGTTTATTGCCAAACCCATGGACCAACGGGCCATTATTAATGGATTTATTGCCTCCCTCATCGCTATTCTCGCCATATATGGTATGATTACCCTGATTGAAGGATTCCTCCCCGATTTCAAAATGCTTCGGGATATCCCGGGCATGATGATTTTGTTCGGGATAATTATTGTACTCGGCGTACTGATTACCTTAGCCAGTACGCACATGGCAGTGATTAAATACCTGAAGATGAAACTGGATGACCTGTATTGATTCAGGTTGTGTATATTGCATGCTAAATTTTGAATATGCAGGAAAAAAAAGCCCATCAGCCCGTTCAAAAAACGAATCTTTTTGGCAAAGAAAATTATATCCTTATGCTGGTTGGCTTAGTGATTCTTGCCCTGGGCTTTATCCTTATGGCGGGCGGTAAAAGTGCCAATCCCAAAGTTTTTGATCCAAAGGAAGTGTACAGCACCACCCGTATTACGATCGCTCCCATTTTAATTATTGCAGGCTTTTTAATTGAGATTGTGGCCATTATGAAAAAACCAAAATAAACTTCCAACGATAATTATTTCAAACGCTGTTAACGCAGCGTTTTTTAATTTAAAATGAATCTGTTTCAATCTGTCGTAATAGGTATTGTAGAAGGGCTGACCGAATTCCTCCCCATTTCTTCCACCGGCCACATGATTATTGCCGGAAAATTTCTGGGGGTACAGGACTCAGAATTCAGCAAGATGTTTACTGTTGCCATACAATTGGGTGCTATCCTTGCGGTAGTGGTATTGTACTGGAAAAAATTCTTCGATTTCAGTAACCTGAAATTTTATTTAAAACTCCTCGTAGGAGTAATTCCAGCCATTATTCTCGGACTTATTTTTGGTAAGGAAATAGACCGCCTATTGGAAAGCAGTACCACCGTGGCCATTACCCTTTTGGTTGGCGGGGCCTTCCTTGTTTTTATAGATAAGGCCTTTACAAACCCAAAGATTGATTCGGAAAAGCAGATCAGTTATTTACAATCCTTTATCATTGGGATTTGGCAATGCCTGGCCATGGTACCCGGTGTTAGCCGGAGTGCGGCCTCTATCATTGGAGGTATGCAGCAAAAACTTACACGCCATGCAGCAGCCGAGTTTTCATTCTTTTTGGCAGTACCTACCATGGCTGCTGCCACCGGTTATAAACTATTTAAACATTACAAAGAAACCGGTGGGTTTACCGGGCAGGAAGTGAAATTACTGGCTGTGGGTAACCTGGTGGCTTTTGTAGTGGCTATGATTGCTATCAAATTTTTTATCAGTTTCCTGCAAAAGCACGGTTTTAAAATTTGGGGTTACTACCGTATTGCAGTTGGTATTATTCTATTGGTATTGATTTGGAAGGGTTATATTGCATAGACGCAAACTAACGCTTCACATGCAAACTGCCTCCCGAAAAGTAGTAAACGGATGGGCCATGTACGACTGGGCCAATTCTGTTTATAACCTGGTTATTACCACCACTTTTTTTCCAGCTTATTTTGCAGCAGTTACCGGAACCCAAAATCAGGCATTTAAAGACGGGGTTCCTCTTTTTGGCCGCAAGTATGTAAATACAGAACTTAAAGATTATACCCTGGCAATTGCATTCTTAATTATTGCCCTCCTTTCGCCCATCCTTTCCTCCATTGCAGATTACAAAGGGAATAAAAAGAATTTCATGAAATTCTTTTGTTACCTCGGCGCCGCCAGTTGCTCGCTTATGTTCTTTTTTGATGAGAACCACGTTACCTGGGGGCTTTTTTGTTTTATGATGGCGGGTATTGGGTTTTACGGCAGCCAGGTCTTTTACAATTCTTATCTGCCAGAAATTGCAGCAGAAAAGGATATGGACAGGGTGAGTGCCCGAGGCTATTCTTTCGGATACATTGGAAGTGTAATTATGCAGATGATTGGATTTGCCCTGGTGCTTGCTATGCCTAAGTCGGAACTGCCCCTGAAAATTACTTTCCTGTTAGTTGGCCTTTGGTGGGTTGGCTTTGCGCAAATTACATTTAAGGTACTTCCGATTTCATCAAAATCGGATCGCAAGAAGAGAAGGAATGTCCTTTCCAACGGGTTTATCGAATTGAAAAAAGTCTGGGACCAGCTCATCCACCTTCCGGTATTAAAAAGATTTCTTGCTGCTTTTTTCCTTTATAGCATGGGGGTACAGACCGTGATGCTGGTAGCCATCGACTTTGGTATCAAAACACTACATCTGGAGGATTCCAAACTAATCATTATGGCTGTAATTATCCAGATTGTTGCCATTGGGGGTGCCATTGGTATCAGCCGGCTTTCCGAAAGAATCGGGAATATTTCAGTACTCATTATCACGGTAATGATGTGGATTGGAGTGTGCATCGCAGGTTACTATCTTAAAACCGAAACCGATTTTTATATTGTGGGTGCCTTCATAGGTTTGATCATGGGGGGGATCCAATCGCTTAGTCGTTCTACCTACTCCAAGCTAATGCCTGAAACCAAAGACACCGCTTCCTTTTTCAGCTTTTACGATGTAACCGAAAAGATAGCTATCGTAATCGGGTTGTTCAGTTTTGGTTTTATTGAAGGCTTTACCGGAAACATGAGGAATTCCGTACTTGCATTAATCGTTTTCTTTGCACTTGGATTAATATTCTTGCTTTTTACCAGATCTGCTTATAAAAAACAACAAATACCATGAACCTGTACAGCATAGATACCGGCTATTTTAAATTAGACGGGGGTGCTATGTTTGGTGTAGTACCCAAAACCATCTGGAATAAAATAAATCCTGCCGATGAGAATAATATGTGCAACTGGGCCATGCGATGTCTGCTTATTGAAGAAGGTAACCGGTTAATTTTAATTGATACGGGTATCGGTAATAAACAGGATGAAAAATTCTTTGGTCATTATTATCTAAATGGATCCGAGTGCCTGGAATCTTCGTTAAAAAAGAATGGTTTTTTGAAAGATGAAATTACCGATGTAATCCTCACGCACCTTCATTTCGATCATTGCGGAGGCGCTGTAGAAAGGGAAGGCGAAAACCTGGTGCCGGCATTTAAAAATGCGACTTACTGGAGCAACGCCAGGCACTGGAAATGGGCCACAGAGCCCAATGCACGGGAAAAGGCATCTTTTTTAAAGGAAAACATTTTACCCATCAAAGAAAGTGGCAGGTTGAAATTTGTAGAGCAATCACCCAACGAATTTCCATCTTTCATCAGCATACGGGAGGTTTTTGGCCATACCGACGCCATGATGCTGCCACAATTCAATTATAAAGGAAAATCCATCCTGTACATGGCCGATTTGCTTCCGTCTGCCGGGCATATTCCATTACCCTACGTGATGGCCTATGATATGTTTCCCCTCACGACTTTAAATGAAAAAAAATCTTTTTTAGGGGAATCAGCAGAAAATGAGACTATTCTGTTTTTTGAACACGACCCTTTAATTGAATGTGCCACTGTCCAAAATACAGAGAAAGGAGTGCGTTTAAAAGACCAGTTCAGGTTAAGCGACATCAGGTAACCCTTACCGTAAGCCCTTAAAAGAACTAAGCGGGTAGCGGAGATTTCGGTATGACATCATATCCACTTTGATGCTTCCTACGGCAATTGGGCTTTCCACCCGCAAAATAATATGGTTGGGATCATCACTGATCCAAACGTTCATTTTTTCTCCCCCTTCAAAAATAGTACCCTTAATAAGGAGTGGCTTAATTTTAATGGCCCTGAATTTACCATACCGGGTTTTAACCGACTCCTTTCCAATATACCGGATATACAGATGATATATTTCATCATCCAGGAACATATCGAATGGAATTTTATCGCCGGGCTTATATTTCGAAAAATCAATATTGCGGGCGTAGTACACCGAACTGACCACATCCTGCATACAATCCGTAATATTAAATACTCCGTTAGTACTTACAGCAGTATTGGTGCTTTGATTAAAACTAACATTATTATAAATTTTATGGCCGCCTTCATCAACATTTCTAATAAATTTCATAGGAAGGAGAGTGCTGGTATCCACATAGCTTTCATATTTATCTCGTACCTTAAAAAAATTATCAAAAAAGGAAAAGGTCTTTCCTTCACCAACATGATGGTAAACCGGTTTACCATTATACCGTTCGATGGTGGTAGTAAAAGTTGCTTCTCCGGCGCCAATATAGGCTCCCATCGCATTATAAAACACTTTAAATGTTACAATTTCGCCATCCTTAAATGCGGTATTCTTTATGCCACAGAAATCTCCCTTATCGGTGGTAAAACTTAGCGAACAAAATATAACCAAAAGAAATAAAGGAGGGGTAAGGGTGGTTTTTTTCATTTTTCTTTCATGATTTTTATTCCCAATAATAATACGCTGCCAATAATGGCGGGCGCCACCAGGTTTATTAACCAAATACCCAGTGCCGCTGCCTGTATGCCAATGCTATTACTGCTGAAAACTCCGAGGAGCAACACACTAATCCCTGCCCGTACGGGCAACTCAGTAAACCCAATGGATGGAGCAAGCACCATCAGCATATAAAATACTGCAAGCAGCAGAAGCATAAGGGGAAAACTGATCCTCACATCCATAACCTGCAACAAGAGTACGTATTGCAATATAAATACCAGGTAACGGCTAAAGGATAATGAAAATATTCTTAACAATTGTTTACCGTTGAAAAAATCGAGAACACGTATGTGCCGTACCATTCGGCGGAGGAATGGCACCCGGCCGATAAGTACAATTAGGAAATGGACCCTGAAAAAAAGCAGCATGATTACAATTAGACCTGCACCGGCAAGAAAAATTAATTTGCCATTAAATATCCAGGATATGGATGAAGCCTCCAGTTTTTGGGCGGCGGGGCTAAAGATTAAGACGGCCAGTGCAATGGTTCCGGAAAGCATGGTTACCGCCAGTTGGCTCATACTTCCCAGGATGGTTAGTGAAATAGCCCTTATTCGGAATGCTTCATCCACATATAATATCCGGCCTCCGTATTCACCAATCCGGTTGGGTGTAAGCATGGTAATACTGCACCCTGCAAACACGGCTTTAAGGGAGTACAATAAAGAAAATTTTTGAAGTGGGCGTAGGAGCAATTGCCATTTACGCGCTTCAATTCCCCAGTTCACAAACATCAAAAATACCACCAGCCAAAACGCAGGCTGCAACCAGCTATCTCTAATATGTGCCCACCGGATTGCCAAATCGGGCTGCCGAATGATTTGCCGGTAAAGGCTCCAGGTAAGCACCACAAACAGCAATGGGCCAATCAGGTAATTGATGATTAATTTGATACTTTTGTTCAAGCAACAGAATATCGGTAAAAATAAGCCCACTCTTGCAAACCGCATCCAAAATCATCCTCGGAATTGATCCTGGAACCATCCTCATGGGGTATGGCCTGCTTTCTATTAAAGGTAAGAAAATGGAAATGCTCGAAATGAATACCTGCCGTTTTTCCAACAAACTAAATGGGTATCAAAAACTGGAGCAGATCCATGAAATTATTCATAATCTCATCAACCAGTATAAGCCCAATTGCTTTGCCATTGAGGCACCTTTTTTTGGAAAAAATGTACAGAGTATGCTAAAACTGGGCAGGGCTCAGGGGGTAGCCATTGCAGCCGCCATCCAGGCCGGGCTCCCGGTTGCCGAGTACTCTCCCAAAAAAATAAAACAATCCATTACCGGCAATGGCAATGCAGACAAATTACAGGTATTGCTCATGCTTCAACAGCTATTAAAATTTGGCGACAAACCAGCATATCTTGATGCCTCTGATGCACTTGCAGTTGCATTATGCCACCATTTTCAGCAAGACATCCCACAGGGGCTCGTCTCCTCAAATAAATCATCGGATTGGAAAAAATTTCTCCTCGATAACCCATCCAGGATAAGGAAGTAGTCCAAACCATTACAACCCCTGCTTTTTTACCTAAATTATTCCTAAGCGCCTTGGGAAAAACACAACCAATTCGGGAGAAAAACCTCCCTTAATCAAAAAAAAGTTCCTCTAATTTCAAGAACAGGAAATTGTTGAATTTGCGATTTGTTCCAACAATCGGCAAGGCAACAAAATGACCATCGAAAAAAAATTCAACCGGGAATTAAAGATGAGCAAGGATTGCCTGGCGCACCCCTTCCATTTCTTCTTTACCCGGCGATAATTTCTTACGGGTAAAGTTCAGGTCGTCCATGGTATTTAATGGTACAAGGTGCATGTGCACATGGGGTACTTCCAAACCGATAACGCTGATGCCGCATCGTTTACAATTGAAGGCCTTTTCTATTGCTTTGGCAATAGGTTTTGCAAAGACCAGCATCCGGGAAAGGTATTCATCATTTAAATCGAATATCTTATCCACTTCAGTTTTGGGAACCACAAGCACATGCCCTTTTACCAATGGGTTGATATCGAGAAAGGCAAAGAAATGATCGTCCTCTGCAATTTTATAGCTGGGAATTTCACCTCTGATAATTTTGGTGAAAAGGGTCATAATTAAATTTCAATCTTATCGATGCTGAATTTAATTTTTCCAACAGGTACTGAAACTTCTACCACATCTCCAATTTCTTTCCCAAGGATTCCGCTACCAATTGGTGAGGCAACAGAAATTTTCCCTGATTTCAGATCAGCCTCCTGTTCAGAAACCAGTTTATAAGTAACCGTTTTCCTCGTGGCCTGGTTGGTTAGAGTAACCCGGGTAAGCACACTAACCCGGCTGGTATCGATGTTGCTTTCATCGAGTATCCGGGTGGTAGCCAAAACTCCTTCCATATATTTAATTCTGGCTTCAAGAAGGCCCTGCGCTTCTTTGGCTGCATCATATTCAGCATTCTCTTTCAAATCTCCCTTTTCCCTGGCCTCGGCAATCGCCTTACTTGCAGCATACCTGTCCACGGTTTTCAATTGTTGCAATTCGTGTTGCATCTTATTGAAAGTTTCTTGATTTACATAGCTTGTTTCAATCATAATACGAGGTTTTAGATCATTATAGATATGAAAAAAAATACAACGCCCCAGATCACTCTAAAGCGTTGCATTTGTACAAATATAGTAAAATTCAGCGGATTTTACAAGAAACCCTGCGCTTCTAATTTCATAATCAGGGTTTCACTCATTCTTAAAAAAGATTCATGCGAATAACCTGCAATATGGGGGGTTAATACCACGGATGGATGGGTGGCAAGAAATGCCATTTGTTCCTGTTCTTCAATGGATTGGGAGGTTAATTTTTCATTTTCCAATACATCCAGGCAGGCGCCTCGTACGAGCCCCCCATTCAATGCGTTAATTAAGGCTTCCGTGTGAACTATTCCTCCCCTGGAAGTATTCAGGATAAAAGGTTTTTGCCCTAAGGAATTGAAAAAATCCATATTGGCCATATACTGGGTCTCGCCATTCAGAGGAAGGTGAAAACTAACCACATCAGCATAACGGCATACCTGTTCGAAACTGGCCTCCTTAATAAATTCGCCACCAAAACCATGCACATATTTGTCGTAAGCCAGGATGGTTACCCCAAAGGAAGAAAGCAGTTTAGCAAAGGCACTTCCGGTATTCCCAAATCCAATGATTCCAATCGTTTTTCCAGAAATTTCGGTACCCCGGTTTGCATCGCGTACCCATTCCCGTTGTTGTACTTCCCGGTTCGCTTTTAAAATATGATTGGAAAGGCAAAGCAACAAACCCAGGGCGTGTTCGGCCACCGCATTCCGGTTTCCTTCCGGGGTGCTGATGCAGGCAATATTCCTTTCATTGGCATAGTGTGTATCAATTAATTCGAGCCCGCTCCCTAATCTTCCAATCCATTTTAAATTGGCCGCTTTATCAATTAATTCCCGATCTATCCGCAACCGGGTAGTTACAACCAGTCCGGTAAGATCAGGCATTAGCTGGCTCATTTCCTCATAACTGATAGACGGAGAATAGATGTACTCAATATCCCTTTGAGCGAATTGTTGCAATAGGTAAGGATGTGAATTGGCAGTTACAAGAATCATACAAGCTGGGCTATCGCGCTAATTTCCACGTTTACATTTTTAGGGAGGCCTTTTACGGCCAGGGTTTCCCGTGCCGGGAAATTTCCAGAAAAATAACTATTATAAATTTCATTTACCTGGGCAAATAATTCCATATCACTTAAAAAGATGGTTGTTTTTACAATGTTATCGAACGAAGCCCCTGCCGACTCGAGAACAGCAGAAAGGTTATCCATCACCTGCCGGGTTTCAATTTCCAGATTATCCATATTCATGGCGCCGGTAGCAGGATTTATAGCAATTTGTCCCGAAACAAAAAGGAGGCCATTTGCCGCCACTGCCTGGCTGTACGGGCCAATGGGCTGAGGTGCTTTAGCCGTATGTACAATTTTCTTTTTCATGAATGAAATTTGGTTTCAAAAGTATGCAATTTCACAACATGCTATTTTTGCAAAAAATTGAAACATGCGAATTGCCATTTGGGCGGATGATGAATCCTGGATATCGTTGGGTCTTTCGGAAAATGAAAATCGTATCCGGGTTAAAAATAATTTGCTTTTTCCCGACAAAAATATCAGCGGATTTATTCAGTTGGTACCCTTTATGGAAGACCAGTATATTCCGGATGCAGGCAACAAACCTTATTTTATTAATGACGTTGGTCTTTTATCTGCCAAATTAAATACCCCTTCCTTATTTCCTTTTAACGGATGGAAAGGTTTTATAGAAAAAGAATATTGGGAAATGGCGGGTAGGCTATCCGACAGTGCCATTGAGGTGCTCTCCCTAATTCACAGAAAAGCATTGGTAGTTCCTGAGACTCCGGGTATGGTATCGCCAAAAGTAATTTCGATGATAATAAACGAAGCCTGGTTTGCATTGGATGAAAAGGTTAGCAGTAA
>CAZYKA010000023.1:0-40779 GCA_964647915.1 uncultured Ferruginibacter sp.
TATGTACCTGAACTGTAAAACATATTTCAGCCTGCGGTATGGCACATTTTCTACCGCCGGGTTGGTGGCGGCGGCAGTAGATATGAATATTCCTCTGCTGGCGCTTACCAATATCAACAACACCTGCGATAGCTGGGATTTTGTAAAGCGTTGCCGGGAAGCCGGAATAAAACCTATTGTGGGTGCAGAAATCCGAAACGGAGACGATTTCTTATACCTCCTCATTGCCGCCAACAACAGGGGCTTCGAATGGATTAACCGGTTTTTATCGGAACATCTTACCGAAGGAAAACCCTTTCCGCAAACGGCAGGAGAACACCCTTTTTTTAACGACCTCTGGGATGGCTTTGTAATTTATCCTCTGCACGGAAAAGATCCGAACCTCTTTTTTGCCAACGAGCGCATCGGCATCCTGCCTTCAGAAATCAACAAACTGTTTGGCGCAGATATGGAGTTGCTTCGCGAAAAACTGGTTATCCGCCAGCCGGTAACCTTCCAGGATAAACCTCATTTTAACGTACACCGCCTCCTGCGCGCCATCGATAAAAATACCCTGCTTTCAAAACTCCCTAAAGAAGTCCAGTGCCAGTCCGACGAATATTTTATACCGCCACACGAGTTACTCAACCGGTTTTGCCAGTACCCGTTTATTGTAACCAATACTTACCGGTTAATGGACGACTGTAATATCCGGATGGATTTCCGCACCGATAAAAACAAGAAGACGTTCAGTGCCACAAAGGAAGATGACCGGGTGCTGCTCGAAAAACTTGCCCTGGATGGATTCAGTTACCGATATGGCAACAAGGATATAACGGCAATGAACAGACTAAAATCGGAACTTAAAGTGATTAACGACCTGGGCTTTAATGCCTATTTCCTCATCACCTGGGATATCATCCGCTATGCCCAGGCACGTGGCTTCTACCATGTAGGCCGGGGCAGTGGCGCCAACTCCATTGTGGCCTATTGTCTCAAAATAACGGATGTTGACCCCATTGAACTCGACCTGTATTTCGAGCGCTTTCTTAATCCTTACCGCACCTCACCTCCCGATTTTGATATTGATTTTTCCTGGCTCGACCGCGATGAAGTGATTGATTATGTATTTAAGCGTTATGGCAAAGATCATGTAGCCCTGCTGGGTATGTACTCCACTTTTCAGTACCGGGCCGTAGTTCGGGAACTGGGTAAGGTATTTGGGCTGCCTAAAGAAGAGATCGATAAACTGGCGCATGGTGCAGCGGCAGAAGATCATATTCACCGGCAGATCCTGCGGTACGGAAAATTGATCGAAAATTTTCCCAACCATCTTTCCATCCATCCTGGTGGGATGCTCATCAGTGAAGAGAGCATCCATCAATATACCCCTGTCTTTATGCCTCCCAAAGGATTTGCCACTGCGCAGATCGATATGTTTATTGCCGAAGATATCGGGTTATATAAGCTGGATATCCTCAGCCAGCGGGGCCTTGGGCATATCAAGGAAAGCCTCCGGCTGATTAAGGCAAATAAAGGCGTAGACGTGGATATACACGCTTTTCAAAAATTCAAAAAAGACCTCCGGGTAAAGGAGCAGATCCGAAATGTAAATACCATTGGCTGCTTTTATATTGAATCGCCGGCGATGCGGCAGTTGCTAAAAAAACTGGAATGTGATGACTATATAACCCTGGTGGCCGCCAGCTCCATCATTCGCCCGGGGGTGGCCAGCAGCGGGATGATGCGGGCTTATATAGAACGGTACCACGATCCGCATAATATCAATTATATCCACCCTATCCTAAAAGAACTTTTGGAAGAAACTTTCGGGGTGATGGTTTTTCAGGAAGATGTAATTAAAGTAGCCCATCATTTTGCCGGGCTGGATATGGGAGAAGCGGATATCCTTCGCCGTGCAATGAGTGGTAAATACCGGGGTAGCCAGGAAATGCTGCGGATAAAAGAAAAATTCCTGGCCGGCTGTAAAGAACGGGGTCATCCCGATGAGGTGGCCCATGAAGTATGGCGGCAAATACAAAGTTTTGGCGGCTATAGTTTTTCGAAGGCCCACTCCGCCTCCTTTGCAGTTGAAAGTTATCAAAGCCTCTTTCTTAAAACCTACTATCCCCGGGAATTTATGGTGGCCGTAATCAATAATTTCGGCGGCTTTTACAACCAGGAACTGTATTTCAGGGAATTAAGCAAATCCGGTGCTATTATTCATCCGCCCTGCATAAACAAGAGCAACTATTACACAAATATTGACGGCAATGAGGTGTATGTAGGTTTTGTGCATGTAAAATCACTGGAGCAAGGGGTAGTGGAAAATTTCCTGGAAGAAAGAAAACAGCATGGCCATTTCCTGCACCTGCAGGATTTTATTGAACGCACCGGTATTCCGCAGGAACAACTCAACACCCTGGTAAGCGTTGGCGCATTTGGCTTTACCGGGAAAAAGAAAAAACAATTGCTCTGGGAAGCTAACTTCCTGCAGAAAAAAAACAGCATACACGTACCCGCATCGGCATCCATCTTCCAGGAACCGGAAATTGAATTCCAACTACCCGAACTTTCGAACGATGTGCTGGACGATTTATTTGATGAACTGGAGACCCTCGACTTTCCTATCAGTAGTCCATTCCGGTTATTGCATGAGGATCCTTACAAATATATGCTTGCTAAAGATATTGCCTCCCACGTAGGGAAAACCATAACCACCGTAGCTTACTTTGTAGAATACAAAATTGTACCTACCATAAATAAAAAACCAATGAGCTTTGGTACCTTTCTGGATGTGGAATTAAACTGGATAGATACCGTACAATTTCCAAACGTATTTGCCCAATATCCCATTAAAGGAAAAGGGTTTTATAAAATAACCGGGAAAGTGGTTTCCGATTTCGGCGTACATGTGATAGAAGTAAAAACGATGCACAAACTTGGCTATAAAAAAAGAGCGTATGCAAATCTTTAACCGATGTTAAAAGAAGAAAGGCATATTACCCACCTTGATCTCGATTCCTTCTTTGTGTCGGTTGAGTGCTTGCGTAACCCCAAGCTTATCGGCAAGCCGGTGGTCATCGGTGGCAACAGCGACCGGGGTGTGGTGGCTTCCTGCAGTTATGAGGCGAGAGCATATGGGGTACACAGCGCCATGCCCATGAAGATTGCCCGAAGGTTGTGTCCACACGCCATCATTGTGCGTGGCGACATGGAAGCCTACAGCAAGTACTCGGGGTTGGTTACTGATATTATCAAAGACAGTACTCCGCTTTTTGAAAAATCTTCGATTGATGAGTTTTATGTTGACCTTACTGGGATGGACCGTTTTTTTGGCTGTCGGCAGTTTAGTTCAGCGTTGAGGAAAAAAATAATAAAAGAAAGCGGGCTCCCTATTTCCTACGCCATGGCCAGCAACAAACTGGTAAGCAAAGTAGCTACAAACGAAGTAAAGCCCAATGGCCAGGTAGAAATCCTTTTTGGTAACGAGAAATCCTTTTTGGCGCCGCTCCCTGTGGTTAAAATCCCCGGAGTGGGAAAAAAGACAGCCTATCTGTTGATGAAAATGGGGGTTGAAACCGTTAAGACCCTCAGCGAAATCCCAATTGCCATGATGGAAAACCTGTTGGGCAAAAGTGGTATTGAGCTGTCACACAAAGCTAACGGTATCGATGAAACGCCGGTTATACCATATCACGAACAAAAATCCATCTCCACCGAAAACACTTTTCAGCAGGATACCATCGATACCTCCCTGCTGAATAATGAGCTGGTACGCATGACGGAGAGGGTCGCTTTTGAACTGCGCTCGCAAAACAAACTTACGGGCTGTATAACCGTCAAGTTACGGTATGCCAATTTTGAGACTTTTACCAAACAACAGGCCATCCCTTACAGCAACGCCGACCACATCATTTTAAAAACAGTAAAAGATTTATTCTCCCGTCTGTACGACCGTAGGATGCTGGTAAGGCTAATTGGCGTGCGGTTTACCAACCTGATTCCGGGCAATTATCAAATAGACCTTTTTGACGATACCCAGGAAATGATCCGCCTTTACCAGGCAATTGATGGTATCAAGAACCGGTTTGGTGAAGATTTTATTACCCGGGCTACCATAAAGAATTCTCCGTCTCAGGATTAAGCAAAGATGGCGGCCCTCCTGTTTCCCCCATTTATTCTCCGAAAAACAACCCACCTTTGTTTCGGAATAATTTATGGCCGTAACCAGGCGTTACAAAAGATTTAGTACCGTACGATTTCTCTGCAATCAGTCCATTTAAAAATATGGATGCATTTTCTATCAGGTTAAATGTATCGTCATAAAAATTTGCAATAAAAAATCACAAATATGAAACCGGAAAGTTTAATGATGTCGTACGGCTTTAAGCCTGAACTGTCGGAGGGATCAGTAAAATGCCCCATTTTCATGACTTCCACATTCGTCTTCAAAAATGCAGAAGCGGGCAAAGCCTTTTTTGAAATTGCGTACGGGCGGAGAAGCAGGGCGGAATCCGAAGAACCCGGGCTTATATACAGCCGCATCAACAATCCCGATCTGGAAATACTCGAAAACAGGTTAACCCTATGGGATGTGGCAGAAGACTGTGCCGTATTTGAAAGCGGAATGGCGGCCATAACCACGGTGCTTCTCGAATTTTTAAACCCGGGCGATCTGTTGCTAATCAGCAGCCCCCTCTACGGTGGGAGTGACCACTTCATTAAAAAAATATTAATCAAATTCAATATCCGGGTACTAGAATTTAGCGTGGGAGACAGCAAAGAAAAGATTATAAATCTGGTGAAAGAATGCGGGATGGAAGATAAGCTCAGCCTGATATACATAGAAACACCAGCCAATCCCACCAACGATTTAATTGATATTGAAAGTACCTCCGAAATAGCAAAACACTTTTCCACTCCGGAAAAAGAAGTATTACTGGCAGTAGATAATACGTATATGGGGCCAGTATGGCAACATCCGCTAAAGCATGGCGCCAGCCTGGTTCTATATTCTGCCACTAAATATATTGGTGGGCATAGCGATATAATTGCAGGTGCGTGCTTAGGAAGCAAACCCTTACTGAAACGCGTAAAAGCAATGCGCACCTTTCTGGGAAACATGGCAAGCCCGCACACAGGTTGGCTCTTGTTGCGAAGCCTCGAAACATTAAAACCCAGGATGGATGTACAAGCGGCCAATGCCAATAAGGTGGCGGCTTATTTAACGGCTCATCCCCAGGTGGAAAAAGTATATTTCCCCGGTAATCTCGCACCGGGAACCGAGCAGTATCAAATAAAACAAAAGCAATGCTTAACAAATGGTGGAATGATTTCTTTTGATGTAAAAGGAGGAGAAGCGGAGGCTTTTAAAGTGCTGAATGCATTAAAATTGATTAAGCTGGCAGTTAGCCTGGGCAGTACCGAAAGTTTAGCAGAACACCCAGCTAGCATGACGCACAGTGATGTTGATGAAACCGACAGAATTAAATTTTCAATTACCGAAAGAATGATTCGCCTCTCTGTTGGAGTGGAAAACTATGAGGATATAATCAGCGACTTACAACAAGCGTTGGAAAAAATATGAAAGTTGAACATGCTCTTGTAAGAAACCAAAAGGGGTGAATGTACGAATGGAACGTAATGTTTACATATGAGATTATCAAATCCTGCACTAACTCTATATTCGCTCCTGAAAATGATTCTCGATAAAGTTTAGCCCCTTTTAGAAAAAGAAGCCGGGCCTGTTGCTGCCCCCGCCTCGGGGGTAAAAATATCCGCATAAAAAATTCAAACAAAAGAAATTGACTTAAGAAATTTCAGTTTGACTTAAAATTTATTTTTTTGGCTACCAGGGGGATTGGGTATAGCCACGAATGAAATTCCATTACCTCGAACATACAAATGGAAATGCATTAGCCACGAATGAAATATCATTGCCACGAATGCACGAATGAAATATCATTGCCACGAATGCATGAATGAGATATCATTGCCACGAATGCACGAATGAGTAGCTCTGATGCAAATGGCCCCAGGTATTTTAGGGCAAAAAAAGTTAGGTTGTTATAATTTGGAAAATGTTAAAGCTCTTTGCTGCCCCCGCCCCGGGGATAAAAATAGATGAGAAAGTTATAAATATAAAATTATCTGCCTGAAGAAATTCCCTTCTTCCCGAATAAATATTTAGTTTAAAAAAGGATGATTCCCAAACTACGAACTACCCGAAAAAAGTTTCTCAATAGAAATACTCTGCTTTATAAGGATACCGGATACGATATAGATCACGCACTTTATATAAAACCGTTTGTCTTAATTTATCGATGTTCATCTTTTCTAATGCGCTTACAAAAACGCAGTTCCCTTTGGTTTCTAATTCCCAGCGTTGCTTTAAATCAATGAGTATTTCCTGCCGCACTTCCGCCTCCAGCCATTCATCAAATACATTCTTCTCGTACAAATCCAGCTTATTAAAGATGGTGATGGTTGGCTTTTCGCCACAACCAATTTCGGAAAGTGTTCTGTTCACTACATTCAACTGATCTTCGTACTGCGTGTGGGAAATATCAACAACGTGCAGCAGGATGTCTGCTTCACGCACTTCATCGAGGGTGCTTTTAAAACTTTCCACCAGATGATGAGGAAGTTTACGGATAAAGCCAACGGTATCACTCAGCAAAAAAGGAGTTTGTTCAAAAACCACTTTACGGGTTGTGGTATCGAGCGTTGCAAACAATTTATTCTCAGCAAAAACTTCGCTTTTACTGAGTAGTGTCATCAGGGTAGATTTTCCCACGTTTGTATATCCAACCAGGGCAACCCGGATAAACTCGCCACGTTCCTTCCGTTGGGTAAATGCCTGCTTATCAATTTCGCGTAGCCGTTGGCGTAAGAGGCTGATTTTATCTTTAACAATACGGCGGTCGGTTTCAATTTCTGTTTCACCCGGACCGCGCGTACCTACGCCACCGCCCTGTCTTTCGAGATGCTTCCACATGCCCTTAAGCCGGGGAAGCAGGTATTGGTATTGAGCAAGTTCAACCTGCGTTTTCGCTTGCGCGGTTTTTGCACGACTGGCAAAAATATCGAGGATAAGATCGCTCCTGTCGATGGTTTTAGTACCCAGTTCCTTTTCAATATTCTGGATCTGCGAGCCGGTAAGCTCGTCATCAAAAATGACGATGGAAATATTTCCACGATGAAGAATAAACTTCTTTATTTCTTCCAATTTCCCCTTTCCCACGAAGGTGCGGCTATCCGGGTGGGATAGTTTTTGGGTAAATCGCTTTACGGTTTTGGCTCCGGCGGTCTCGGCAAGGAATGAAAGTTCATTAAGGTATTCATTTACCTGAACTTCTTCCTGGTCTTTCTGCACTACACCCACTAGTATAGCCCGTTCTTCATTTACTAACTTACTTTTCTTCTCTATCAAACGTTCCTAATTAAGAGAAACAAAAAAGCGGGAGATGAACTTCGCCCGCCAGGTTTAAAAAAAATTATTTTTGTGCGGAACCTGAATATGATTCAGCGGCTTCAAACCATTTTTTCATTTGAGGGCAGTCGCGATATTCATCATCTACCCGGATATAATAATTTTTGATCTGCCTGTCAAACCATTGTTCGAGCACCTCTTCTTTCTTTTCCTCCAGGGCTCTTGCAGCAATCTTGCTGTAATCGTCTTTTAGATTTTCTCGGTGAGGTTCGGTTCGGGTTTTCAGATATACAATTCGTACGGCTTTACGGCCGCGATCATCCGTATATTCTACCGGTTGTGAATACTCTCCTACTTTCATTTTATTCATCATGGATACCAATCCGGCATCTAACTGATCCATGGTAAGAAACGTACCATTGGCACCCTGCAACATGCCGGCAGTGAATTTACTTGATTCATCGTCGCTGTACCTGTTTACGGCTTCTCCAAAGGTGAGGGTGCCGGCAATTAGTTTAGATCTCACCGTATCCAGTTTTTCGAGGGATTCACGGCTTTCGTACTGAGTAACCTGCGGAACTTTCAAAATGTGTCTAACTACTGCTTCATCGCCTGCGCGGCTTACCAGTTGGATAATATGATAGCCAAACCGGGTCTTGAATGGGTTTGATACCTGTCCCTCTTTCAGGGTGAATGCTTTTGCCAGCCATGTTGGATCCAGATCGCGCTGGCTACGGTTTATTTCATATTGTCCGCCCTTATCTTTACTCCCTGGGTCTTCCGAATACAGGGCCGCCAGTGCCGCAAACGACTTTCCGTTTTCGATTTGCTTTTTATAATCCTGCAATTGTTCAATACAATATAATTCAGCTTCCCGGCTTGCCTTGGGATGAATTACAATTTGTCCAACTTCTACTTCAGATTCATAGAGAGGAAGGCTATCTACAGGAATTTTATCAAAATAAGCTTTTACTTCGTTTGGGGTGATTTTTACATCTTCCACAATCTTGTTTCGCATAGCGGCAGCCAGTTTACGATCGCGGAAGCCTTCTTTAAAATCTTCTTTTAGTTGGTACACCGATTTGCCTGCCACTCGCTCCAATTCATCTTTCGATCCATATTGAGAAATAAAGTAGCGAATTTGATTATCAATGTCCGTTTCCACTTCTTCATCGGTTACCGGAATCGAATCTTTTTCTGCCTGGAGTACAAGGGCTTTGATTCCCATGGATTGTTCCAGGGTGAGGCATCGTGCATCGGGAGGCAATTCCATCCCCTGGCGTTGCATATCGAGCAGGCTGTTATCAATATCGCTCTTCAAAACAATTTTGTTGCCTACAACACCAACAATTTTATCAACCAATACTTTTTGGGGTTGCGCAAAAACAGGCATTGCAACGAAGGCAACCATAAAAAATAGAAAAATCCTTTTTAGCATCTGGTAAATTTTGAACCGTGGCGGTAAAATTAAATCCACTGGCGCGGCTGCTTAAGATGCCGCCATCATTTAACAAATAATTGTACCCATCCCAATCGCCGAAATATTTCCAGCGATTGGTAAATATTATAATGTACGGCGAACTTCTGTTTCTTCAAATGCTTCCACGATATCGCCAACCTTTATATCATTATAGTTTTTAATGGTAAGCCCGCACTCCATATTAGAGGCCACTTCTTTCACATCATCTTTGTACCGCTTAAGGCTTCCCAATTCTCCGGTAAATATTACGATACCATCGCGAACGAGGCGGATTTTATTGTTTCTGGCAATTTTACCATCTAACACAAAACAACCTGCAACGGTGGCCTTATCGAACTTATAGGTTTCCCGTATTTCCACATTTGCCACTACCTTGTCTTCTACACTTGGTTCAAGCATCCCTTCCATAGCGCTCTTAATTTCTTCAATGGCATTATAGATGATGGAATAGGTTTTGATTTCGATGGATTCTGCCTGAGCCAGCCTGTTTGCCTGGATGGATGGGCGAACGTTAAATCCGATAATGATGGCATCTGATGCGTTGGCAAGGGTTACATCACTTTCGGTAATTGCCCCCACCCCTTTATGGATAACCCGAACTACAATTTCTTCGGTACTTAGTTTCTGTAATGAATCACTCAATGCTTCAACGGATCCATCCACATCCCCTTTAATAATAACATTCAGCTCTTTAAAATTGCCCAGTGCAAGGCGGCGGCCAATTTCATCGAGGGTGATGTGTTTCTTCGCCCGCATGCCTTGTTCACGGAGAATTTGTCCACGTTTGTTTGCCATTTCCCGGGCAATGGATTCATCTTCATACACCTTAAAGGTTTCTCCGGCCTGAGGAGCTCCATTCAAACCCAGGATAAGAACCGGGGTGGATGGAGGCGCTTCATCGAGGCGCTGGTTCCTTTCGTTATACATTGCTTTTACCTTCCCAAAATATTGGCCGGAAACAATCATATCACCCTGGCGCAATGTGCCATTTTGAACCAGCACGGTAGCCACATAACCGCGACCTTTATCGAGCGAGGCTTCAATTACCGTACCATTGGCATGGCGTCCGGGATTGGCCTTTAACTCGAGCAAGTCGGTCTCCAAAAGTATTTTCTCCAGCAGGAGGTCAACATGTATCCCTTTTTTTGCGCTTATTTCCTGGCTTTGATATTTACCACCCCAACTTTCCACCAGGATGTTCATCCCGGCAAGTTGTTCTTTAATTTTTTCGGGATTAGCCCCTTCCTTATCCATTTTGTTAATGGCGAAGATCATGGGTACATTGGCAGCCTGAGAGTGGGAGATAGCTTCCCGGGTTTGAGGCATCACCGCATCATCTGCCGCTACCACAATTACCGCAATATCGGTAACCTTGGCACCACGGGCACGCATAGCCGTAAAGGCTTCGTGGCCTGGTGTATCAAGAAAGGTAATTCGCCGGTTATCTTTGGTTTTAACTTCATACGCTCCAATATGCTGCGTAATACCGCCTGCTTCCCCGGAAATTACGTTTGTATTGCGGATATAATCGAGGAGTGAGGTTTTACCATGATCCACGTGTCCCATGATGGTAACGATGGGCGCTCTCGGTTTAAGGTCATCCGGAGCATCTTCTTCCTCTTCTTCATGCATTTCGGCAGCATCATCCACACCAATAAATTCCACATCAAATCCAAATTCTCCGGCCACTAATTCAATCACATCCGCCTCAAGCCGTTGGTTGATCGAAACCATGATGCCCAGGTTCATGCACTTGCTGATTACATCTGCAAAACTTACATCCATGAGGTTGGCGAGTTCGCTCACCGAAATAAATTCGGTAACCTGCAGTTTATTATTTTCTGCTCCTTCGGCTCCCATTTGTTCTGCCAGCTCTTCCCGCCTTGCCCGGCGGTGTTTGGCTTTCAAACTTTTACCCCGTCCACCGGCGCCGGCAAGTTTTGCCTGTGTTTGTTTCAGTTTTTCCTGAATTTCCTTCTCATCAATTACTTTATCCTGTCTGCGATTATCCTGCTGATGATGACGGCCTCCACCCTGGCGGTTTCCACCGGGGCCTCCTCCACCCCTTCTGTTATCCCGGGGATCGGCAATGGGGCGAACACCTCTTTGGGGTGTCCCTGTTTTGCCATCCGTCTTTTTATCGATCGGGATCCGCTTGCGTTTCCGCTTATCATCTGCATCTTTTTTGGGCCGGGTATCGCTATCAACAGGCAATTCAATTTTTCCTAAAATTTTAGGGCCGGTTAATTTTGCAGCCTGGATATTCTCAATCTGAGGAGCCTCCGGAACTTCGGGTGCTTTTTCCTTTATTGGTGCCTCTGTTACCGGGGCAGCAGCCGGTTTCTCTTCTTTGGGCAGTTCTGACACCGGCGCTTCTTGTTCTTTTTCTGCCGCTTTCTTTGTTTTTTTCTTTGGCCTGGTTGATGAATCAATGGCTGAAAGATCAATCTTGTCAATCACCTTGGGTTGTTCAATAGCCGGGGCATCAATTTTTGAAACCACCGAATCTTCTATTTCGGCAACCGGCTTGGCAACCGGTTCTTCGGGTTTTAGTTCCGGAGCCGGTTCGGATTCCTTTTCTTTTTCCTTTGCTTTCGGTTTTTCTTCCTTTTTACGGATCGACAAATCTTCCTCGTCTTTTTTCCGTTTTACTTCGCCGGCCCCTTTTGGCAGGTCAATCATTTCTGCCTTCTGTTTTGCTGCCTTATCCTGTTGGAATTCCGACTGCAGCACACGATACATTTCTTCCGAAAGTTTCGAGGTAGGCTTCAAATCGTCGCCATTGAAGTTTTTGGACACAAGGAAATCAATCAGTGTGTTGGTACCGATGTTAAATTCCTTGGCCGCGGCCATCAACCTGGGTGTATTTACTTCTGACATTCTTTTTATATCACCCCGCGATTTCAGCGGGATTACTTTTCATTAATCTTTGTTCTTCTTCCTGATCTAAATCTACAAACCATTTCCGGTTATTCCTTGTCGAATTCTTCCTGGAGAATGCGCCTCACATCGAGGATTGTTTCCTTTTCCAGGTCGGTACGCCTTTCCAGTTCTTCCGGAGTAAGGTCGAGTACCGAGCGGGCGGTATCGCAGCCAATCCGTTTGAATTCATCAATCACCCAACCTTCAATTTCATCTGCGAACTCTTCGATGCTGATATCGAAGTCTTCTTCCTCGCCTTCATTATCTCTGAACACATCCAATTCATACCCGGTAAGTTCACAGGCCAGTTTGATATTTACACCCCGGCGACCAATAGCCAGCGAAACCTGGTCGGGCTTGAGATACACATTGGCATGCTTCTTTTCAGTATCCATTTCTATACTGGTAATTTTTGCCGGTGTAAGCGAACGTTGGATCAGCAACTGGGTATTGGTAGTCCAATTAATGACATCAATATTTTCATTCTTTAATTCGCGAACAATACCATGAATACGGCTCCCCTTCATCCCCACGCAGGCGCCAACCGGATCGATGCGATCGTCGTAACTTTCTACTGCCACCTTGGCCCTTTCACCCGGTTCGCGTACAATTTTTTTCACAACAATAAGGCCATCGAATATTTCAGGAACTTCAATTTCGAGGAGTTTTTCAAGAAACATTGGACTGGTGCGGGAGAGTATGATTACCGCCTGGTTATTTTTTAGCTCTACCTTTTTTACAACCGCACGAATAGTTTCTCCCTTTTTAAAATAATCGGTTGGGATCTGTTCCGATTTGGGCAGCAGCATTTCATTGCCATCTTCATCCAGAATTAAAATTTCTTTTCTCCAAACCTGGTACACTTCTCCATTTACGATTTCACCTACCCGGTCTTCATATTTTTTAATAAGAATATTCTTTTTTAAATCATTGATGCGGGCCGCAAGAGTCTGCTTTCCTGCAAGAATGGCCCGGCGTCCAAATTCCTTTTGAATATCCACTTCCTCATAAAGCTCTTCTCCTACCTGGTAATCAGGCTCAATTTTGATGGCATCCTTATATTCAATCTCAGTAAGGGTGTTATATAAGTCATCATTTTCTACAATAGTACGCCTGCGGAAAATTTCCAGATCCCCTTTTTGGTCGTTAATAATCACATCAAAGCATTCATCGCTGCCATATTTTTTCCGGATAAGGGTTTTAAATACATCTTCCATAACCCTCATCAACGTAGGCCGATCGATGTTTTCTGCGTCTTTAAATTCCTGAAAGGAATCGATTAAGTTGATGCTTGCCATATACATTCCGGCATCCGATTACCCCGCCGGTGGGGGAGTTTGGTTATTATTTAAAATTTAATTTGAACACTCGCTTGTTTAATCTCACTAAAGGGAATTTCAACACGGATAACCTCCGCCTTCTTCCCTTTACCTTCCGTGTATTCCAAAGAAATAGCCTCCTCCGAAACGGCAAGCAGTTTGCCTGATTTAACCGTGTTATCTAACAGGGAAACATCCAGGTTTCTGCCCTGGTTTTTAACATATTGCCGGTGCAATTTTAAGGGCTGGTCAATACCCGGACTCGAAACCTCTAAAGAGAAATCGCCATCCTCAAAAACCGCCTTTTCTTCCAACACCTTATATAATGAGCGGTTTATCCGGATGCACTTTTCAATTGCAAGTCCCTGATCTGCATCGAGATATACTTTTATATTGTTGGTAGGTTTAATTTTAATATCCACCAAAAAAGTATCTGGCTCTAAAAGCGATTCAGTTAAGTTGCGGATTATCTCTATCTTTTCGTTCGTACTCATCGGAGCTTATAAAAGAAGAAGGGAACCACCGGCTCCCTTCTGTCTCTCTTTTTCCGCTGCAAATATAGGTTATAAAAGATTTTCCGCAAAATTGGAATTTCTTCCACTGTAAAAATTAACAGCCGGGTTTATGCGGCCTCTATAACTTTGCTCCATGAACATTTTGCGCCTTCTATTTGAGTTATTCGTGATTTACCTCGTTTATAAACTGATTTTTGATTTTATTATCCCTATCTACCGCACCAGTAAACAAATAAAAACAAAGGTGGACGAGATGAATCAGAAAATGAACCAACAGCAAAATGTAAATAATCCCACATTTCAGTCGCACCAGCAGCAACCCAAAGCTCACAAACCGGCATCCGAAGATTATATTGACTACGAAGAAATTAAATCGTAATCCAGGTTTTCGATTCTTTCGCCGGGCAACAGCGTATGGATGTGGAACCCTAGCCCCCTGGCCGCCTCCGTGTTAGCGGGTATATCATCCACAAATAAAGTTTCTCCGGCCGTTATGCCGGAATCGGCCAGTACAAATTCGAAAATAGCGGTATCCGGTTTTCGGAATCCTATTTCGTGCGAGAAGTAAGCCTGAGTGAAATATTCCCTCAGGGGCCGGCTGCCGATTTGAGCCAGGAATTTATTTTCAAATGCAACCTGGTGGACGGCATTGGTATTGCTTAAGAGAAAAATCCGGTATCGTTGGGAAAGTTCCGGTAAATATCGGATACTGCCCAGTCTGAAATCCAACAACATGCTATTCCATGCATTACGTATATCCATTTCCGTAACCAGTCCATTGCCCGCTGCTAACATATACTTATAAAACTCCGGATTACTGATGTGGCCGGTTTCAAAGTCATTGAATATATTATTTCCTTTAAATTTCGAATACATTTCTTCGAAATTTGAATATCCCAATTGGTGAAAAGCCTTTGCGGTTCTATCATAATCAATATCCAGCAAAACAGCCCCCAGATCGAAGATGACATTCTTAAGCTTACTCATAGAAATTAATAATAATAATACCCAGGACCCCCGCTGGCATCCAATATAAAAATACTGCAAAAAAAAGAGGCTATGAAGCAAAGGATTGGGGCCTGGCACAATTCAGGTTGTACACTTCGCCAATTTCATTAAAACGTCTTCGAACAACCCACCCAAAAATCATTTTTCCCAATCCAGGGTCTGCATTTTTACTTCCGCCGAATTTCCTCCAATCATTATTTGGAATTCGCCCGGCTCCCAATCATACTTCATGGAATTACAATCCGGAGTAGGTTTATAAAATTTCAAAAGTTCAGGTGTGATTTGGAAGATCACTTCGCGGCTTTCACCCGGGCCTAATTCAATTTTCTGAAATCCTTTTAATTCTTTTACAGGCCTCGTGATTGTAGCTACCATATCGCGGATATATAACTGAACTACTTCTTTTCCTTTCCGAGTTCCAGTATTCGTAACGGTAATGCTTGCCCGAATGTTTGTATTTCCTCTGGGGTTCCTATTGCTGAGTTTTACTTCTCCATAACTAAAGTTGGTGTAGCTCAATCCATATCCAAAAGGATAAACAGGGAAATTCGACACATCCAGATAGTTGGAGGTAAATTTCTCAAAACTCGTTCCTTTACTTACGGGCCTGCCGGTGTTTTTATGTGCATAATAAATGGGAATCTGTCCCACATTTTGAGGAAAAGTAGTCGTCAGTTTTCCGGATGGATTAATATCTCCAAACAACACATCGGCAATCGCATTCCCCGTTTCTGATCCGCCAAACCAAACATTGAGAATGGCAGGTACGTGTTCACTTTCCCATTTAATGGTTAGGGGTCTCCCGGTAAATAAAACCAGCACCACCGGCTTTCCGGTCTTAAGCAGGGCCTTCAGTAAATCCTTTTGCGCATCAGGGATGTCAAGATCGGTACGACTCGAGGATTCGCCGGTCATTTCCGAAGCTTCTCCTAAAGCAGCCACAATAATATCCGATTTTTCTGCCACGTTCAATGCTTCTTTTAATAGTGCGGCATCATCTCCCCGAGGTATTTCCCTGCCAAACATGGTGGCATTTTTCTGGTAAACAGAATCGTACATCAGGTTCGATCCCTGGGCAAAAATAATTTGAGCCTTGCTGCCAACCGCTTTCTCCAACCCTTCCTTTACGGCAATACATTTATTAAAATCGGTTGCCACACTCCAGGTTCCGGCCATGTTATTTTTGTTATTTCCCAGAGGGCCAATTAAAGCAATAGTGCCGGTTTTTTTTATAGGAAGCAGTTGGTTATCATTTTTTAACAAGACAAAAGATTCGGCGGCAATTGTCCGGGCAGCCTGTATATGTTCCGGTGTGTAAATTTCTGTTTCCGACCTTTTCTTATTACAAAATTTATATGGGTTGTTAAACAGTCCAAGTTTATATTTTGCCTCAAGCACCAGCCGGCAGGCATCATCAATTTGCTTTTTGGTTACTTTGCCTTCCTTCAACGATTTTTTTAAGGTGGTTAAGAAGCCTTCTCCCACCATATCCATATCCAATCCGGCATTTAGGGCAAGGGCAGAAACCTGTTGTAAATTTCCCATGCCATGAGCTATCATTTCATTAATCCCTGTATAATCTGAAACTACAAACCCCTTAAAGCCCCATTTCTTACGCAATACGTCGGTTAGCAGAAAGCGATTACCCGTTGCCGGTACTCCTTCTACGTCATTAAAAGAAGCCATTATACTACCTACTCCGGCATCAACTGCCGCTTTAAAAGGAGGAAGATAATCGTTAAACATACGTTCTCTGTCCATATTAGCGGTATTATAATCCCGACCTGCCTCTGCTGCACCATAGAGGGCAAAATGCTTTACACAAGACAATATATTGTTGTCTTGGTTAAGGTTACCCTGGTAACCTCGAACCATCGCTTTTGCAACTTCGGATCCCAAAAAAGGGTCTTCCCCGCTTCCCTCGGCAATACGCCCCCAGCGTGGGTCGCGGCAAATGTCAACCATGGGGGAAAAGGTCCAGCCAATTCCGTCCGCACTAGCTTCCGTAGCAGCTATCCGCGCCGACTGTTCAATCAAATTCATGTCCCAGGTACATGCCAGGGCAAGAGGAATTGGGAAGGTGGTTTGATACCCATGGATTACATCCATACCAAAAATCATGGGAATCTTTAGCCGGGTTTGCTCAACAGCAACCCGTTGCACTTCCCGAATTTTATCAACTCCCTTTATATTAAAGAGCCCACCCACATGGCCATCCCGTATTTTTTTCCCGATATCAGAATTGGAAGCCTGGCCGGTAACTATATCTCCTGCGCCCGGCAGATTTAACTGTCCAATCTTTTCATCCACGGTCATCTTCTGCATTAGGGCTGAAATGAACTGATTCATTTTCGCATCCGCTTCGGCAGTTTTCCTTTGGCCACTAACCTGAACGAACAATAGCAAAAACAGGGGTACAATAATTCTCTTCATAATGAATTGTTTTCTACTTCAATAAATAAGGTTTAATGGATTTCCTCCAAATAGCATAGCCTTTAGCGTTCATGTGGAGCATATCGTCACGAAACAGGTCTTTTCTAATTTTACCTTTCCGCATCATTTTATCAAATACATCTACGAATCCGGTATTGGGCTGCCCCGCAAGGAATGCTTTTATTAATGCATTGGCATTTTGCATCTCCTCCAATAATCTTGCGCGGCTGGGACTTGGTTTTATTGACACAAAGACAATAGGTACTTGGGGCAATTGTTCCCGGATGGTCTTAAATAATGTCTGAAATCTTTTTAGCACGATCATAGAAGTTACCGTATCGGATGATGCCAGATCATTATCTCCGCAGTAGATTATGATTTGTTTGGGATTATACGGAAAAATGATATCTCTGGCATAATAAATAAGATCTGGCAACGTACTACCGCCGAACCCCCGATTAATAACTGGATAATCTTTAAACTCCTGTTGCAGATTTGTCCACATCCTAAAAGAAGAGCTTCCTATAAATAAAATTTGCTTTGCCTTAACCGGGTAAAGGTTGTCTTGTTTCTTAAATGCCAAAATTTCATCCGCAAATGGTGCCTTTTGGGCTATCGCCGGCAAAAAAGAAAACAGGAAAAAGATGATTCCCAATTTTTTCATATCAATCAACTTTAATAGTTTCCGTACGTTCCGAAACGCCATTTTCATTAATAGCCTCAATCGCAAAATAATAAGACTTCTTACTATCCATAGTTTTTAGCCAGTATTCATTCACATCATGTATCATAATGCAGGTGTACAATTTGTCCGGAGAAGTTCCATAGTAAAGGTTCCATGCCCAAGCATTTTCATCGGGGCTCCATTTAACCCAGGCGCTGCGTTTATCCTTTTCCGTACGCAGCACCACTAACTGCTTCACTTTTTCAGGTTTCTTGCCCGGCCCTTTTCCAAAAACCCTCAACCCGCTGATGGCAAACTTCCCGGTAGGCATGTGGATATTTTCCAGTCTGATAAACCGTGCCTGTACCGGTTTGGAGAGTTCAACATAATCGTGCGGTACATCTGTTTTGTTCTGACTTTTATCAACTAACAGATTCCAATTACGGCCATCCATAGACGAATATAGTTTATACTGATGAAAGGTGCCAGTCTGCTTTCCAAGGAATTCCGCATCCTGATCGGCATAATTTATTTGAATCGCATTTACCGTTGATAAGGAGCCAAGGTCAGATTGAATCCATTCTCCGCTATTTCCGGTTTGGGCGCTCCAATAGGTTTTTATGCTTTCGTCTACCGCATTGTTGGCATTAAAAGCATTGAGGGTTGAGGAAACAGTAACCGGCTTTTTGTAATTCAAGAGCATCCATCCGGTAAAACTGTTATTGCCAATGGGAGTATTATCAACTGCTGATTTAGCAGAAGGAATAAAATGAGGGTAATCTCCAAATACGGTATTGCAATACATCATTCCTTCGTTGTCAAAACCTGCCGGCCATATTCCAATCCGCCTTTCAAAATTATTCTTTACACTGATGGAGATAGTGCTCACATGCCAGTAGTTATTCCAATTATCCTGAAAGGTGCTGCCATGGCCCGCTCCTTGAGCAAAGCCTCCGGCCTTTAAGCTTAATGGATCAGATTGTGGCTCAAAAGGGCCCAGGGGTGTTGTCCCCACCAAAACCCCATCTGCGTATCCGCTAAACTCCGTACCCGGTGCCCCGTACTGAAGATAATATTTACTACCATGCTTTGTCATATGCGCCCCTTCAATAAAGGGGTCCAGAAAGGTGTTATCGTGGTACTCTCCAAAACGTTGCCATCCATAGCGCCAATCTTCCAAAAAATACATTTCTTTTCTTGCGCCTATTGGATCCATTGTTTTACGGTTCAACTCCACACCATATATGGGGTAACGGTTGCTGCTGCCATTGTACATATACAGCCGTCCGGTCTTTTCATCCGTAAAAAATGCCGGGTCCCAACCACCGATGGCAAATGAATCAACCAGTGGTTTCCAGCTATTATTTTTTGGATCGGTACTCATCCAAATGCTGAAATTAGTAGTGTAGGTAGATCCAAAAACCAGCATGGTATCGCCAATAATTCCAACAGCCGGTGCACAGAGTTCATCGTAACCGGTATTCCATGGACGAAGGAATTTTCGTGAAATAAAATGCCAGTTCAACAAATCGTTGCTCCACCAATACCCCCATTGGTTGGTGCTAAAGAGGTAATAATCTCCCTTATAATTTACAATTTCCGGATCGGCGGTTGCACGGTGTTTCCCCCATTCGGCAAAATTGGGAATCGGCGTATATCCGTAATCGATATTTATCGGGTTACAATAGGTTCTTTGCTGGGCACCAGCTATTAATCCACAGCCTAAAATAAATCCTAATATTAGAAATAGCTTCTTCATTTCAATATATTAATTAGATCTCTTATTGTTTCTTTGGATGGTGCTTTCTGCATTCAACCGGTTCAATCCTTCCTTCACGTTGGGATTGCTCATAAATAATTTCCAAATAAATCCTGTTCGGTAATTTTCTATCATTACCGTCATAGGGGCCTGGTTTAAGCCCATATATGCGGGTCCCACCCAATTTTGGCTGAGATTAAATGCATCTCTGAAACCATATTCGCCCCAGAGGAAACTCCCGTATTTACTGTAAAATGTTTTCAATGCCCGCATCGATTCCTCGGGAGTGTAGGGGAATGAAGAGATCGCAGCAGTGGGCGTAATTTTTCCGGGGTCGCGCCATTTAACAGGTTCATCTGCACTATAATGATAGGGCCCATCGGAAGCAGACAAACCCCAGGAACTATCGCTATAGCCTTTGAAATGATTAATGTTTTCAGCACAATATTTCCAATTGATTTGTGCAATCTTTTGATTATTCCGGAAATAATTCGTGTATGCGTCGGTGATCGCTTTGGGATCATACCCCATATAAGAATAATGGGTAAAAAACAGCGGCCCGCCATCCGAAACCCCTACATCCAATTTATACCCGTAATAGGTATTCCCGTTGCTATACATTGAGCCATCTGTGGTGCCACCCCACGCGATGCGGTATTGTTGTCCGATGGAATCCTGGTTTGCCCATCCGGAATAATACATAGAAGCAGGAACAGAATGTGTGGGAGATGCAATCGCCAGCAAATAAGTAACCATGGTTTCATTCCAGCCAATAAGTCTATGATTAATGATCCAGCCTTTATCGGGCGACCAATGCCAATAAAGAAATTTGCTATCCGGAGTCTGCTTAAACCAATCCCATTCCACTCCTTCCCACAAGAATTGTATTCGGTTACGGATTGACGCTTCCTTTGGATTGTCACGGTCAAAATATTGTTTGGCAGCAAGCAATCCTTCAAAAAGGAAGGAGGTTTCCACTAAATCAGCTCCATTATCTTTTGGTCCAAAAAAATCCTGCACGTTTCCTGTAACTCCGTTTACGAAATGAGAATAGGCCCCATGAAAGCGATTGGCACGAGACAGGAAATTTAGAATTTGATCGAAGCGATCAACGGCTTCATCACGCGAAATAAATTTCCTTTGTGTGCCCACCAGCAAGGCCATAATGCCAAAACCGGAAGCGCCGGTAGCTATCATGTTGTGACGGCCGGGAATATTTTCTTTTGCCAGCCCACTTACTTTCTCAGCCCCATCCCAATAATACCTGAAAGAGGCTTCCTGTACCATTGTTAACAGTTCATCATCCGTCATTTCCCGAGTTGCCACAGACGCTGTTGCAGAAGGAGGTCCTTCCATATAATTATAATTCAGATACGTAATCTTATACTCATATTTTTTATTTGCTTCGCCTGTGAAATCGGAATAACGTGAAATCAAAGGGAGTTGAACAGCAACCGCATTGAAGTTTTTACCATCCTCTGAACGATACACTTTTATAAACCGGACATTTTTATCGGTGGGGTTCTTCCATTCAATATCTACATGCTTCCAATATCCCCTTACCGAATTGAGTATGGGCTTTTCAGCAACAGCATCCGGATTCCGGTTTTGAATAAATTCCATATCATCCACATATATGGTTCTATACTTCCCGTTCTCTTTAAAGGGCTGACAAAAAACTACGGCAATTACAGCGGAAGGGTTAGAAGCGCTGAAACCCTTAATTCCGGCCGTAGGTACCGTAACCTGTTCCCAGGCGTTTCCTTTGGTATCCGGTAATAATATTTTTTCTGAAAGGCTGCTGTCTGAATACATAAACCGAATAGCCGGGAGACTGTATTTTGCGGTATCCGGCATCGATTTGTATATCCAACACGAAAAATAATTGGCCGGTTTAAACTGATCGACCCCTCTTATTGGCGCATGATAAACGGTTGCTCTCCAGTCGCCTGATTTCGAATTAATAAAGGAGAGTTCCAGGGAATTGCCAGGCGTATGAAATTTTTGATTGTTTACCAACAGCCTGAATTTGCGGTTCAATAAAAAAGAGCCGGACTCATTATCGGCCTGGCTATAAAAATAATCATCGGGCATTCCGCTATTGCTGAAGAAACTATAATTATACTCATACTCCTGGGCATAAAGCAGGAATGAGGATAAAAGGAAGATTAATAATAAAGCGCGTTTTTTCATTCAATATCATTTTATCCATGGGCTGGTGAAACCTAAGCGTTTAAGACCGTGTTGAATTTCCGGACAACTCATAAATAATTTCCATATCAGGCCGGTGCGGTAATTTTCAATCATCACTACAATGGGTCCCTGATCGATTGCAAGATTACTTTTTGCAAACCAGTTATGAGTTTCATTAAAGGCATCTATAAACCCAAAGTTTCCCCACATACGATCACCCAAATCGTAATAATAATGTTTGAGCGCTTTCATAGAATACGCCGGAGTATAAGGGAAAGCACTTAATGCGGCGGTTGGCGTAATAGTTCCGTCGTCGTTCGTGGGAGAAAAGGCATTATACCCATTATAAGTATCACAGGCAGAAAGCCCCCATGCATTCTCGCCATACCCTTTAAATTTTTTTGGATTATCCACACAATAGTCGTGGTTTATTAGCGTATGGGCCAGGTTTTGTTCCCAGTAATCGGCATAGCGGTCTTTCAATCCTCGGGGGTCAAGTCCCAGGAATGAATATTGGGAAAAAAACAGGGGCCCGCCATAATCAAACCCTAACGGTAAGGTATGACCGTAAAATTTCTTTCCATTATTAAAAAAGCTGCTTTGCACCCAACCATTATGATATACATCAGGAGAAACGGTATATTTTTCCGGCGCAGAAGAAGCGAGGACATAAACCATCAGGCATTCATTAAATCCCCGAATGGGAAAATTCATGGCCCAACCGTTATTAGGGCTCCAATGCCAATAAATTACTTCCTGCCCTCCGTTTGTAAACCAGTTCCATTCGATGTCATTCCAAATACGGGTAATTTTTCCACGTAATTCATTTTCTACGGGGTTATCCTGTTGAAAATATTGGCGGGCAACCAAAAGACCCTGAAGCAGAAAGGAAGTCTCTACCAAATCGGCGCCATCATCTTTACGGCTAAACCTGATTGTTTTTCCGGTGGTACCATTCATCCAGTGGGGGAAGGCGCCGTGATAGGCATCGGCCTTTAATAAAAAGCTAACCATTTTCCGAAGAAATCGGGCTGCTGTATCGCGCTCTACCCAACCGCGTTCAACGGCAATCACCAATGCCATCACCCCAAAACCGGTTCCACCTGTGGTAACTGTTTCGTGTCCGTAATTTTCTGTATTGGTGCGTTCTCTTGCCATCCCGCTAACCGGATGAGCAAAATCCCAGAAATAGGTAAAGGTTTGCCTTTGCACCAGATCAAGTAATGCAGTGTCGGACAAATTCATGGGGCGTGGAGCCATTTTATCTGCCGGTTTCTTTTGCGAAAAAAGAAGAAGACAACTGAATACGGAAATAAAAAAAAGGATAATATTCTTTTTCATAGCAACAGTTTCAGTTTCAAAGATAGGGGGCAGAGAATCCAAGGTTCTGCATTCCGGTTACTACTTCTGGTGCACTGGTAAACAAGTTCCACAGCAATTGGGTGCGATAATTTTCTATCATCACAATTATTGGTCCCTGATCGATGGCGAGCGTGGAATTGGCAAACCAGGCATCTTTCAGGGAAAACGCATCATAAAACCCATATTCGCCCCAGAGTTTATCTCCCAGTTTATAATATAAGAATTTAAGGGCATCCATTGATTCTGCAGGGGTGTAGGGTATGGAGGATATGGCGGCTGTTGGGGCGATAACTCCAAGATCGTTATTTGGAGAACTTGCGGCATACCCATTTGGAATATCGCTGGCCGTAAGCCCCCAGCAAAGGTTACTGAAACCAAATCTGTTAAGCGGATTAGCTATACAATAGGCGTGGTTGATTTCAGTCTGATTCACATTTTGGGTCCAATAGTTGCCATAGGTATCTGACAGTCCCCGTGGATCCATTCCTAAAAATGAATAGTGAGCAAAAAATAATGGCCCGCCATTTGCCTCACCTAACGGTAATTGATAACCGTAATAAGATTGCCCGTTTACTATCGTGCCGTTATTGGCCCATCCCTGGGTATAAACCTGTAAAGGAATTGGGTGAGTAGTAGAGGAGGCGGCCAATATATAGGTAATCAACGCCTCGTTATAACCCCTGATAGGCATATTGATGGCCCACCCTGCATTAGGGCTCCAGTGCCAGTAGAGAACATTTTCACCACCGTTTCTAAACCAGTCCCATTCTACCGCATTGAGGATTGAATTAATATCTGCGCGAAGTGTGGTTTCCGATGCATCGGGTAAATTAAAGTACTGTCTGGCGCAGATCAGACCCTGCATGAGGAATGATGTTTCTACCAGGTCGGCTCCATCATCATTGGTGCCGAAGGGCACAACTATGCCTGTAGTTCCGTTCATCCAGTGAGGATAGGCTCCGTGAAACCGTTGTGCTGTATTCTTTAAAAAAGCAACGATGGTTTGCATCCTTGCAAGCCCTGCAGCCCTGGTGACAAACCCCCGGTTTACTCCAACAAGGATAGCCATGATACCAAAACCGGAGCCACCGGTGGTAACTGTTTCGCCGGATGTATTTCGCTCCCTTGCCAACCCGCTTACAGGATGGCCAAAATCCCAAAAATATTTGAATGTTTGTTGCTGCACTTTCGTGAGCAGGGCATCATCACTTAAAACAGGGAACTTGTTGGAGCTGTCTATTCGGGTAACAAAATTTGCGGTAAAGGCTGTTTGCAATGGTTTACCTGAAACAGATTTTAAGGCGGTGGTTAAGGATACCTGAAACTTAGAAATATTATGCAGATTAGCAGCAGGAGAAAGCGTTACCAGGCTATCGCCATTCGTATATCCGATTGAAACCGGAATATTAAGGGATCCATTTTCTTTAAGCATCATTCCATTTGAAACCGAACTCCGGTCAACAGGTTTATTGAACCTGAACTTTATTATAGGGTTAATGCCAACATTATAAACAACCGAAGAGCTAAGGTCATTACCATCCAGTAAAGTTTGCTGCCTTACCAGGTTGGTTAAATCTTCCGGAGGGGGAACAGGTGTGTCGCCCGATTTTTTACATGCACAAAATGCAGTAATCAGAAAAGCTACCTGCCACGATTTCCGAAAGCTGATACTCACAATTAGAAAATTATGGTTTGAATTGAATGGGCGGGAGAATTTAACTCTGCCGCTTTACCATTTACCCAAATAAAGTAGGGCGTATCCTTATCGGACTGGTTCATTACGATGGTAACTGTTTTCCCATCTGTATTTTTAAATGCGGTGGAAAGCAACTGGCTGCGGCTGGGGCTTGCAATAACCCGTTTTGCACCCGGTTGAATAAATTTTGAAAAATGGCCAATATAATAATACGCATTCGTGTAAATCAACTTACCTGTACGTGTATCCGCATGTACGGGAGCAAAACAAAAGTTACCCACATGGTTTGGCCCTCCCTTTTCATCCAGGAGAATGTTCCAGTCTGTAAAACCAACCATTCCATTATTAAAATCATGGATCATAGACCGGCCGTATTCTTCTCCCAGGCTCCAGGCGTTATACCGTGTAGAATCAAAACTTTCGGCACATCCTTCCGTGAAGAACAGTTTCTTATCAGGAAAAGCTTCATAAACCCGTCGCAGATTATCGTACATGGGAGTGCCGCCACTCCAGTCTTCGTACCAATGAAATCCAATTCCCCATATATATTTTGCGGCTACAGGGTCGTTGAGGTAGGTTTCTGCCCGTTGATAAATCAGGTCGCGGTTATGATCCCAGGCAATGATCTTTTTATCTTTTAATCCTTCTTTTTCCATAATGGGGCCGAGGTGATATTTCAGAAAATCACGTTCCTGCACAGCCGAGTAAATACAGCTTTCCCAAATTTGGGTGGCCATGGGTTCGTTCTGGATAGAAATACCCCAGATCGGGATTCCGTTTTTTTCATAAGCCTTAATAAATTTTGTATAGTAGGTTGCCCAACTGTCAAAAAACTCGGGTTTCAGGTGTCCGCCGTGAAGCATATTGTTGTTGTCTTTCATCCAGGCCGGAGGGCTCCAGGGGCTGGCAAAAACGGTCAGCTTTCCTCCTGCTGTTTTCAGTGCATCCTTAATACAGGGGACTTTATATTTTAAATCGTGAGCAATGTTGAAGGTTTTCAGTGATTTATCATTATCCTGTACATAAGTGTACATATCGGAACTGAAATCGCAACTGTTGATATTGGTGCGCACAATGGAGTATCCAATGCCTTTGTCTTTATCAAAATAGGCATTGATAATTTCATTTTGCTTTTCTTTGGGGAGTTTGAAGTATGTTTCGGCAGCGGCGTCAGTTATTGCACCTCCAGTACCAATATAGGTTTGAAATGTTTTAGAGGGATCTACAAATACCACCACTTCCCTTTCAGTTGGCTGCCCTTTCTCAAAAAATGACAAAGTATCGGTAAGGGTTAAGCGAAAATTGCTATTGTCTGCCGTGGTATAAACTATCAGCTTATCCCCTCCATTTGGAGTTGAAGAAACGGTGTTATTTACAAAGTTTCCTGCGGGTGGAGTCGTTTTTGGGTGCCTCTTTTCTGCAGAAACAAGCAAAAAAAGAATGGCAAGGGAGCATAGTAATGGTTTAAAGGTGTACATAAGCAAGAGGGATTTATAGTTTACCAAATATAGGTGGCAACACTTCCCGGGTTAAGGGAGGTTTGCACATATTTTCCTTTGTAATTAATACTAAATGCCAATGCAGATGCATTTTCATTTAAAACAAGCAACACTTTTTTGCCATCAGGCCTTTTAAAGGCCACATTAGGCAAACCGTTTACCTGGTTACTTGAAATTCTTACAGAACCCGGGGGAACAAATTTGCTGATCTGGCCAATAATATAATAGGCCACATTTCGTGTTACCGAAGACCCTGAAATAGTAAGGGCTCCTTTACACTGGGTACAGCCTCCGGGGGTGTGAGGTCCAAATGACGGGTCGTTGGCCAGGTTCCACTCGAGTGCAATTTTAGACCAATTGCGCATCGATCCGATGATTACATTTTTAATATGCCACTTCAGGTCGCCATCGAAACTTCCTGCAGAGCTTGTCCATTGTTCCGTGAAATACACATTTTTATCGGGATAGGCATTGTGAACAGTGGAGAGTGCAGATATATCTCCGGCGTAAAGATGAAAAGCGGATCCGTCCACAAATGGGCGAGCGGCAGCATCGCCCAGGATGGCCAATGGATAACCCGGGTTATCGCAGTTGTGGTCCCAAATAATTATTTTAGTGTTTAACCCAGCCGATTGAAAAGCGGGTCCCAGGCTATTCTTTACAAAATCGGCTTCTTCTGTTGAAGAAAATACCATACTGGGATTATTTCCACCATGTTGTGGTTCATTTTGAACTGTAACCGCATCAATTGTAATCCCCTTTGCCTGCATGGCCTGAATATATTTCACAAAATACTGGGCGTACACATTGTAATATTGAGGCTGGAGGCTTCCTCCAATGCTGTTTCCGTTATCTTTCATCCAAACCGGCGCACTCCATGGAGATCCGAGAATTTTTAGGTTGGGATTAATGACAAGAATCTCCTGTAACACGGGGATGAGGTCGGTTAAATCCGGGCCAAGGCTAAACTGAGAAAGGGAAGGATCTGTTTGACCCGAGGGCATATCATCGTAGCTAAATACAGCAGATGAAAGATCGGAGGACCCAATACTCACCCTTAAGTAACTCACACGAATAGACGAATTTCCGCTTCCAAAGAGTTCCTGTAGCAGGAGTGCCCGGGTGTTCGCATCCATATTATGAAGGAGGGAGGCGCTGCCTCCGGTTAGCGTATATCCAAAGCCATCAATAGTTTGATACGAAGTGCTTGAATCTACCACAATATTAGAAGGGTTGGCCCCCACGGTACTAAATGAAAGGGTTACATTTTGTTTTTGAATTAACGAAGACTGGTTAGGGGTTGTTACCCACATTTCCATATCATTGGTTCCAGCGGGAGGGGGTGTAGGCGGTACTGGAGTCGGGCTACTGCCTTTTGAGCACTGGCCACAAAAGAACAAGGTGAATAATCCAATTAATAAAAGTAAAAATGACTTTCTCATGTGTTGCAACTTAATTTACCAATTAAAACCATCCTTCAACCAGAAAATCAAAGGGTGTTTATTCTCTGTTGATTCACTATTCCATTTTTGAAGAGCCTCGTCCTTCCATAGGAAAGAAAAAGCTCCCTTCTTCGGTAATATTTGAAGTATAGAAACAATTACCCAGTTCAACAAAATATCCTGACAAAAGTTCCTTCTGCTTCTCAAATCTTCGCAGGTGAAAATACAAACCCGGTTGTGAGCTGATGGAACAATCAAAGCCTATATACCTTACTACATCATACCGCATCCATAAATGAACATTTTTACGATCCATAAATAGTTGAGACAATCCCTGTTGGGCCATTTTAATTTATTTTTTTACTAATTGAGCTCTTCAGTTTATCAGCTACCAAATCCCCTACTTTTTTACCATATTCATTGCTGATGATACAGGAGTTATGAAAATGTATCCCACCATAAAACCTGGCCCAGTTATTTTCAATTGCGGCAGCCCGGAAAGAAGGGAAGCTCCGGCTGGGGATGTTGAATTCCAATTCGGAGGTGTCGGTATATGCAAAATTATCTCCAAACACGCTGGTTAAAGCTTCGGCTGCCGCCGAAGAAATGGTACTGTGCCCGCAGGTATATTCAGGAAAGGGAGGTGTTTCGAGGAAGGGGCGCCATTCTGGGTCGAAATATTTATTGATCACCGTTTCGGGTCGGACTGTATTATCCCGGTATTTCTCATCCCAGCATTGGATAAATGCATCAAACATAGAAATAGAGGTGAGCGCATACGCATAAACGGTAGTTCCAAAATCAGCTTTATCCTTTTCGGCCGCAATCCCTACAATATTCATCCAGTGGCCGGTGGGAGAAAATTTCTTTTTCAAAAAGCTAACATGCCCTTTTACAATGGTGCGGGTACCCAGGTCGTCCCAAAAATCTGCAATGTGTTTTTGTTCCGGAGTGAGAGAATCGATAGCATTTTTTATCAACATTACTTCTTTGTAATATTTACTTCCCGTATCCTTCACATTATATACCGGAGGAGGTGGAGGCACAAACTGATTAGCACTATCCATCACCATGGGTCTAATCATATCCCAATGTGGTTCCACCGCTTCCATATAAGCAGGAGGCGTAGGCACCCATCTGCCCTCTTCATTTTTCACTTCGTACTTTTCTGCGGTGCGGGTTTGGGTATAATAATCCCCTTTACTCCAATCGATGATATGTTTAGCAACAACGTCGGCCAGGTTCTTCGATTTATCGATTTCTTCTTTATCCATGGATTCAGCGGCCATGGAGTCCAGTTTTGCCACATACGTTTTCATACTTCCTTCGGGAAAAGTAACAGATTGGCCCACCTTACAAAATGCCAATAACGAAGCGTAAGGAATATTTACTCCATTAGGATCCAGCCTGGGTAAAGGAGAAAGTTGTTTTAATCTGCCCGAAAACGAAGGAAAGCGATGGTCGGTCAAGGCCACGGTTTCGTATGCAGCGATACTGGCATAGGCATAGTTCCTGCTTGCTACAATGGGAGAAAAATTATTATCCATGACCACATTATTCAACTCCTTCACTGTTTTTGCAAAAAGAATTGAGTTGTTAAAAGGATTAACTGTTGTTTTTTCTTTTTGAGAACAGGAAGAAAAAATAAATACTACAACGCTGAATAATAAAATCTTTTTCATTAATAAATTATTGCGGTTGAAAAAATCGCAGTGAATCATTATTTCGTGCAAGGATCAAAATATTTTTTCCGGATTGGTTTATCCATTTTAAATCACGCACTTCGCCCGGCAGGTTAGAAATCAATTGCCCTGAAACCCATTTTTGAGAATTCCTATTGTAATTCATAAAAGTAGGGAAAAGTGCATCATAAGGCCCTTCATAAGGGATGGTTCCATAAAAATTTCCAGCAGCGAGGTAAGTTCCGTTCGAAAAACCGGTAAATGAAAAAATAGGAGATAATTGCAACGCATCAGGAAGGTCCTGCCTAACGAAGCCGCCCTTCCCATCATTTATAAAACAGCTAGAGGTTAGCAGTTCGGCTTTCAGTTCCCGAAAGCCTTTAAATAAGTCGTAAAACATATATTGGACCGTTTTTCCTGCTACATCACTGTAATGCAGGTACGCTTTTTTTAAAACCGGAAGGGCTCTTTCCAATTCATCCTTCGCAAGGAATGTGTACTCCTCTCCATTAATGGTATAACACATTACCTGTTCTACGGCCCCATTATTATCGAAGTCTTTAATGTATAATTTCAGGGGGCCATTTTTTCCTGCCCAAAGTTTGCTGTTATGCCCCCAATTTCCGGCAAGAAAATCCAAATACCCATCGCCATTAACATCGGTAGGGTAAATCGATTGCCAAAGCCCGGTAGTTTGGGGTAAGTCCACCTCCCTGAATTTTCCATTCGTATTATAAAAAACTTTCAGCGGCATCCACTCTCCGCCTACAACCAGATCGGACCACCCGTTTTTATCCAGGTCGGCAAACCCGGCCGTGGTAACAATTCCTGTGGAATCCAGGTTAATGATATTTTTTCCGGCGCCGGTAAACATCCCGGAACCATTATTAACCAAAATATAGGAAGGTTGAGGTATTCCAAATTGGGTGGCATTGGCAAGCCCGCCAACAAAGAGGTCCTCATCACCATCGTTATCAATATCAGCAACAGCCACACAGGATTTATTCTTTAAAATGGCCGGTATTTTAGAAGACGCATCCGTAAAATGTCCTTTCCCGTCATTTAAATAAAACCTGTCGGCCAGGCGTGGGTCTCCATCATTAAATTGATTTCCTCCGGCAACTACATACAAATCGGGCCAGCCGTCTTTATTGGCATCAAAGTATACGGCATCTACAGATTCTGTTTCCCGTTGTGCATTAAATAAGGCTGTATCGGAAGGAGTAAATTGATGTGCAGGTCTTTGAATAAGTAACTGACCCGGATTTCCACTTGCTCCACAAACAAAAATATCTTCGAGGCCATCCTTATTCACATCGGCTACTGCTACTTTTGGACCGCGGGTAGATTCCATGTGGGGGATTAGGTACTGTTTATTGAAATCGAGAAAACTGTTTTCGCGGTGGGTAAAACCAACCCTAAATGTTGAAGTAATATCTGAAATCGGGGAAGGTAGGGTAGGGAAATAGCTTTTATAATTAAATACCCCGCCTGCATTATTTTGAGAGATTTCAATCACCGGAATCCCGGGCACATTTTTTAATACCTGGTATTTTTGATTTGGCCAAACCACCAGGAGGCTATCGATTATACGGCTACTATCTAATCCGAAATGCAAAACCGGAGCACAGGACGACATGAAGCCACGGCTGGTTTGTAATTGTTGAAACTGCATATTTCCTTTCACAAACAACCAAACCTTAGCGCCAATTCCAAATGTATTTTTATCAGATCCTTTGAGTTTGATATCGATACTTAATTTTTGAGGGGCTTTATTTTGCAGGATCACTGCCGGTGCATTAATGCAATTAATTACCATATCAAGATTTCCATCCAAATCCAAATCGGCATAAGCCGCACCATTAAAATAACCTTTCATGTTTTCGGTTCCCCAGGCTTCACTAACATCTTTAAAAGATAAGCCAGCATCGCCCTTAAAGAAGAAAGGGTGGGAAGCTCCATCGGGCATTTCCTTGATAGCCATTGCGTCGTACTTACTGGTGCTATTTAGATTTTCGGGAACTTTTAAGGAAAGGTTTGAAACAAAGCGAATGTAATCCAGGTCAACCGGGCGCTTTACAATTCCACTTGAAATAAAGAGGTCCTTTTTCCCATCGTTATCAAAATCAGCAAAAAGAGGTGCCCAGCTCCAGTCTGTAGCAGAAACACCTGCCTGCAGGGCGATATCACTATAAGAGTCTCCGTTGCCATTATTTCGTTGCAGGCAATTCCTGGATACCTGATCCTGATATCCATGTGAGGTTAACTTAAATTTATAGGTGCTGAGGTTTTCATCGCTTCCGTAAGTTTTCAATGTTTTTTCATCCGGAGGAAGCATATCGGCTGTAAAGATATCAGGCTGACCGTCGTTATTAAAATCAGCCGCATCGTTCCCCATACTAAAGCGGCTGTAATGGCCAAAATGATTCGCTCCACTTTCAATGAATTTTCCCTGACCGGTGTTGAGGTAATAATAATCGTTTTCGTGAAAATCATTTCCTACATAAATATCGTCCCATCCATCGTTATTAAAATCGGCAATAGCTATACCTAATCCATATCCCAGGCTGCTTTGATATATCCCAGCCTCCTTCGATACGTCGGTAAAGGTTCCGGCAGTGCTAAGGTCATTGCGTAATAGCCGGTCGCCGCTAATTGAATCGTAAACCTCCCTGGCAGAAGTGTCTTTAATATTTTGATGGGGCTTTAGGGAGTGGTTAAGGAGATAACAATCCAGATCGCCGTCGTGGTCGTAATCAAAGAAGGCTGCCTGGGTGCCCAGTCCGGAAAAATCAAGATTATATTTTTGAGCGCTATCTGAAAATGTTAAGTTTCCCTTGTTGATGAAGAGTTGGTTTTTCCCATTTAAGCCGTGGTGCTGGCTGCTTGCACAAACATAAATATCCAATAACCCATCCCCATTCACATCGGCCATGGTTACACCCGTACTCCAATCGGCTGTGCCGGCTACACCAGCTTTAGCAGTAATATCTTCGAACTGGAAATGTCCTTTGTTTAAATAGAGTTTATTTTTCCCTTTTGCATTGGCCGAAAAATAAATATCCTGAAGACCATCATTATTTATATCTCCAATAGCTACCCCGCCACCGTTATAATAATACAGGTAGTATAGGATACTCAATCCATCTCTGCTTTCGGGGATATTTACAAAATCAACCTTTGTTTGGGATGCAGGAAGGATTTTGAACATGCCATCTGCCTGTTTATTATTCTTACAGGAAGAAATAATACATGCGATAGCTATTAGGAAAAATAAGGGGCAGAAGTAGGATATATTTTTTTTCACTCCATTAAGTTAGAAAAAAAGGGGCTGAACCATATTGGTCAGCCCCTTTTAAATCAAATTATATTTTTATAGCCAGGTTTGACTTATAACCTGCTGATATAAAGGGCTTGTACTTCGGAAGCAGAAAGTGCTTTTCCATACAGTCTGAATTGATCCATTTGTCCGTCCAGGTTTCCCATCCAGGTATTGGCATCATGTGCAGGTTGTCCCGGGCCACCAATAACGAATCCGGAAATACCGATACCATCTTCCACCAAATTAAGCGGACCGCGAGGTGCGCCGTTTTTGGTCACATTTCCAAATCCGGCAGGCAGGTTGGTGGGCGCCTGTCCATCAATATAAGTGTACAGGTACGAAGTGGTTTCATCGTACACAAAAGCGAGGTGATGCCAGGTGCCATCCAGTACATTCGGCATTCTTTTAGCTCCTGTGTATTCAAACCATTGGTCCATCAAATAAAATTTACCTGCTGCTGCATCTGTAGTAGAAGGGTTACCTGCATCTTCAAACTCGAAGAACACCTTCAGGTTGGTCCAGCTATATCCCGAAGAAGCAAGTGCAAATGCATAGTTGGTTCCCTGGCCTGCAGCCTGGGGTGTTTTCTTAACCCAGAAAGCAACGGTGAAACTGGTAGAACCAGCCCAATCGTTTGGCGAACCAAAGTTTACGAAACTGGTAGGGGATCCCTGATAAGCTCTTCCGCTTGCACCGCCATCTACCACCTCTCCGGTAACAGAAGGAAAATTTGCACGGATAGAGTCGGCAGAATTTTTAAGCTGGTTGGTGGAGTTGCCATCAAAAGCCACATAAAATTTAAGCGGGCCGCCCGGAGGGTTTTCGTCTTGTGGATAATTCCCCAAACCCGGCTTGTCCATTTTCTGACAACTGGTAACCATAAACGCCATGCTTACCAATCCGAGTGAATATTGAAATACTTTTTTCATAATTAATATTTTTCTGTTTTTCAGTTAATTCTACGGTAAAGGGCCTGTTATGGATAATCCGGATTTTGCACCAGGTTCGGGTTGGCATTTAAAGCTCCGGTAGGAATAGGATAATACATATTCTTATGTTGATATCCCAGCGGGGCAAGAACTGCATCTGCATCGCCCCAACGAACGAGGTCGAAGAACCTTTCCATTTCCATGGCAAATTCGGCGCGGCGTTGTTTTTTAATTTCCGCCCTCATTGCTGCCTGCGTGGTATAGCTAATCGGCGAGAGGTTGGCGCGGGATCTGATCATATTAACCCAGGTTTCGGCATTGGTATTGTTTTGGGTGCCTCCCAGTTCATTGGCTGCTTCTGCGGCCATCAACAACACACCCGAGTACCTGAGCGCTCTATAATTTACCCATGTATTTTGAGATTCGTTGTTAGGGGTTCCGAGTCCTCTTGCAACATAGTCGTCGTATGTATTGTACACTTTCTTATTCCAATACATGGCATTGCTTAAAGGAGGCAGGGTTTTACCATATCCACCTGTGGCAGGGCCGCCATCCGACTGGCCGGAATAAAGAATAGTAGCATCTTTTCGCGAATCACCTAGTTCGTAAGAGTTCACGAGGTTGGTGGTGGGTGTATTCCATCCCCATCCGAGATCCCATTCTGTACCTCCTGCGCCGCGGATACCCTGGCATTGGCCATAGCGGCTCCAGTAAATGTTGGCATCTCCGGCAGTTTTTTCGGCCTGGATTTCCAAAATAGATTCGGGGCCTAATTCGCCGGAAGTTTTAAATATGGCATAATAATCTGGTACCAGGCTGTATTGGTTTGACCCGATTACTTCTTCGCAAAGACCCAGAGCCGCACTCCAGTTTTGCTGGTAAAGGTTAACCTTTGCCAAAAGCGTTTTGGCAGCGCCGTTAGTAAGCCTTCCGGGATAATCGGGCCAGGAAACAGGGAGGTTGGCGGCCGCGAAGGTTAAGTCATCAATTATCAGCGCATAAATTTCAGAAGCCGGCGACTTTGCAATTTGTGCATCGGCGGGGCTGTTAATCCGGAAATCAATTTTTGGAATGTCGCCAAAGGTTCGTACCATTTCAAAATAAGTATAAGCTCTCCAGAATTTTGCTTCACCCACATTCTTCATGGAGGCGGGATCGGTAAGGTTCTTTTCCGCAGCAGATGCAATGATGTCGTTGCAAAGGTTAATCATGGCATAGTGTTTATCCCAAAACATACCTGCACCCCAATCGTCTTTTACATATTGGAAGTTATCGTAGGTCTGGTGCCATGCTGTTGCTCCCGGATCAGCTACAATTTCAGCGTCATCGGAGCGGAAACCCATCATACCAACCCAGGGTATATTTTGCATCCCATCGCCAATGTAAGGTTCTGCAGCGGAGTTTCTCACCGCTCCATATAATCCAAGGGTGGGACTTTCCAATTCGCCCACCTTCACATCATTAACTGTGGAGGAAAGCGGCTTTCGGTCGAGGAATTTTTTACATCCCGAGAAAGCCATGACAGCAAGTGCACCGATCAGGATATTAATCGTGAACAATTTTGTCTTATTCATAGCAAATGTTTTTTATCGGTGTGTTTAAAAGTTTACGTTAAGAGAAACCGTGGTTATACGTGGCAATGCACTGCTGGATGTGCCATAGTCAACCCCGAACTCCGTTGCCGATCCGCCATATTCTGGAGAATAGCCTTTGTTGTGTTTCCAGGTTTTAAGATTCTGAACTCCAATGGCGAGCCTAGCATTCTTAACTTTTAACCTGGCAGGAAGGTTGGTAAAGTTGTAAGCCAATGAGAGGTTCCGGATACGGAAGTAGCTTCCATCTTCAATTCCGTAAGTAGAAGGCGCTCTGTTGATGAGGTGAGCAGCATTTACAACGGGTACAAAGTTGGAAGTTCCCGGGCCGGTCCAGCCTTCGGTATAATACTCGGGGTAATTATATACCGAGTTCTTTTGTTCTGAAGTTCCCCAAACACGGTATATTTCGTTACCATAAACACCAGCCAAATCAAGGCCGAGGTCAAATCCTTTCCATTTCAGGTTTGCGTTAATACCATACGTGAAATCGGGTGTGGGATTCCCGATTTTGGTTCTATCCGCATCCGTAATTACGCCATCGCCATTTAAATCTTTATACTTCAAATCGCCGGGCTTTGCGCCCCCCCCATTGATGGTACTAACAGGTGAATTTAAGATATCGGCATAGCTTTGATAAACACCTTCCACAACCAATCCGTAGAAATAACCAATGGGCTCTCCCACTTCTACCCTCGATGGGCTTTGGATGCTGGAAGAGGAACCACCAATATTGTAACTTAGAGCAGTTACCTTATTGTCGTAAGTGGTGAAATTACCTCCTACGGTAAGCGTCATATCTTTTGAAATCGGATGCATATAATCGGCCGATAATTCCAATCCCTGATTGCGGATTGAACCAAAGTTCCTTAACTGTGCAAGGGCTCCATTGATGCCGGGAATAAACACCAGTAAATCCTTCGTGTTTCTTACATAATACACTCCATCGAAATGAAGGCGGTGATTCAGAAGATCAGCTTCAATCCCACCTTCTGTAGTTTGCACTGTTTCCCAGTGGAGGTTCGGATCTGCACCATAATCGGGTGAGTTAACCGGTACAATAGTATTTCCAAATACAGCGGAAGAAACAGCAGAAACGGAAGGATAAGCAGGATATGCCAGCCCTGCCGGGTTAAAGTTACCCAGCTTGCCGGTTGATCCTTTCAATTTAAGCGTATTGAAAATCTTTTGATTTTGCATAAACTTTTCCTTCGAAATTTCCCAGGCTACCCCTGCTGCCCAAAAACTCTGACCCTTTTTCTTGTAGTCGTCATTAATCTGGCTGGCATAGTCTTTTCTGTAACTCACATTTACAAAATACTTCGATTGGAAGTTGTAAATAAGCCTACCCAGGTAGGATACAGTTGCATATTCATTCTGATCGGAATTAGAGTTTGCAGTAGAAATATCGCCAAACCCTGAATTGATATACCAGAAACGGGGATCATCAGGAATAATAGCGCGTCCCACTTCTTTCTGGCTGATGTTTGCGGTCAGGCTTTCATACTTATGATAGTATGTTGTGAAACCTCCGGTAAGCGCAAAAGAATGACCGGATACTTTCTTTTTATAGGTTGCTGTATAATCCTGTTGGAAATTTGAAACCTGATCGGTGTATTGGTAAACCGCTGTTTTCCGGTTGCGAAGAATTACCTGGTCGCCATCAGGAAGTGTTGGATCGTACAGGTTATACAATGGTGTATATTCTCTGTCGTCGCGGAAACTCATATCTCCATAAAGAGCACCCTTCAGCGATAAATCTTTAATCGGGCTCCATTCAGCAAAGAAATTTCCGATAACCCGGTTCCGCACATCAATTTGCTTATTCCAGTTATTTTCAAGTGTGGCGAGAGGGTTTGTTTCTGAATTCTGAATAATGGGTGTAGAAGAATACAACTCATAATAGCCTGAGTCAACACCATATGGATTTTTCATATAGAACCTCTTGGTATCGCCAGACATGATTGGCAACGCCCTGCGAGCCTGTTCCAATGCACCACTGTTATAGGGAAGTCTTTCTCTTTGCAGGATTACGCCAATTCCTGTTTTAAGGCGTTTGCTGATTTTCAATTCATCGTTGAAATTAATATTCAGCCTATCGTAACGGGTATGTTTAACAAGTCCCTGATCGTAAGAATATCCTACTCCAAGATGCAGTTTGTTATTATTTCCCGCCGCATCTACACTGAGGTTATTGGTATTGAAGATGGCAGTACGGGTAACGGCATCAATCCAGTCGGTATTTCCTGTGTATGCCGACATACCCGGTATACCAACATTGTTTACGAAATTGTAAAGTGAAAGCATGGTAGGGTCTTCTGCCACCTGGTTGTTTGATTCCCGAGTTATAAGATCACGAAACTGGGATCCATTGGCCAATTGAATTTTATCCACCAGTTTTTTCGCCCCAACGGTACTGTTTACATTAACGCTAATGCCCGGGGTCTTTCCTTTCTTGGTGGTTACAATGATAGCGCCGCCAGCCCCTTTGAAACCAAAGATTGCCAGAGATGATGCATCTTTCAATACTTCAATATTTTCGATATCATTTGGATTTACAAAATCGATATTATCGGCAAAAATTCCATCTACTATATATAATGGCGTGGTAGTACCTATGCTGGATGTACCGCGGATGCGGATATCAGGAGTTGAGCCCGGATCGGCATTATTAATTACCTGCAACCCGGCCACTTTCGATTGCAAGGACGCAAGTGCATTGGTATTGGGTTGTTTGGCAACCACATCGCCCTGTACCCTGGAGATAGATCCGGTGAGGTCTCTGCGGGAAGCGGTACCATAACCAATTACTACTACTTCATCTGCACGAAGAATTACAGGAGAAAGCACCACATCAATATTCGTGCGACCCGAAACAGCCACTTCCTGAGATTCGTAACTCACACTGCTGAATACCAATGTAGCGTTATCCTCCACCGTTATGGAATAATTTCCGTTTGCATCGGTAGAGGTTCCGTTTTTGGTCCCCTTTTCCACAACCGAGGCGCCCGCAACCGGCCCATTGGGACCCGATACTTTTCCCTTAACCTCTATTTTGGCATTTTCAGGAGCCATCACCAGTATTACATTATTTTCTAACGCCTTATAAGTAAGGTCATATCCAGAAAAAAGCAGATTCAAAGACTCATTAATGGATAAATTACTGGCAGAAAAATCTACCTTTTTCTTAATGTCCTTTAATTTAGAATTGAACAGGAAGCGATAATTCCCTTCGTCTTCAATCATTTTCAGGATTTTCCTAATCTCGGTTTTTTTCACACTCAGATTTACCGATTGCCCCATGAGCGGGCTTGCGCTAACCTGTAAAGTTGCAACGAGAAGGATTAATGCGATGAGCTTCATAATAAGCAGAGATTTTAGAAGCGTCCCTGGCCAGCGAGGCTGGCCTCGAAGTACACTTTTTTGCATAATCGTGGTTTTGGCGTTAATAGTTGTATTCACAGTTTCTGTTTGCAAAGTTATTCTTTCGTTAACAATTTTGACGTAAATCATAATTATTCAAAAATTCTCACCTCATTTCCCTGTATGCTATACTTAAATGGAACAAGGTATTGTAGCATTTTCAGGGCCTCTTCTATATTCTCTTTAATAAAAGAACCAGTGAGGGTATAATCCCCCAGTCTGGAACTTTCAATAGTTATTTTTACTTTATACCAATTTTCCATCTTCCGTGTTATATCCCTAAGTTTTTCATCTTCAAAAGCCAGTTTATTATAAACCCAGGCCGTTTCTACAATTTCACTATCGGGGCGGTTTCTTTTCAACATGAACACCGATGCCGCATTCGTATATTCAATCCGGGAGGTTTTGGCTGTTTCGCCGGTTACGCGGGGTTCCGGGTTCCTGTTCAATACCAGTTTTTCATGGGGTTTGAGCAAAATTTTCGGCGCATCCGGCTGGCCTGGCCGCGAAATTTCGATCGATCCATGAATAAGGGTAGCCTCCACCGTAGGGTCATTGGGGTAGGCTTTAACATTAAATGCCGTACCCAATGCCTTTACATCAATGGCGGCAGTATGAACAATAAACGGGTGGGATGGATCGTGAACCACATCAAAATAAGCTTCCCCATTCAGGTACACTTCCCTTGATTTTGAACTGAACGACTTACTGTACGAGATTTTGCTGGATGAGTTGATCCATACATGAGACCCATCCGGTAGTTGGATTTTAGAGCGGGAGCCAGGGCTGATACTTACCTCATTTAGTGCATTTCCTGCCTGAGCGGGCACAACTTTTACCATCTGTTCTTTCTTATCAACAGATGCAAAAAAGATAACCAGGCCTAAAATAATAAGGAGAGAACCAAGCCAATATGTTAACTGGTTTTTATAAAATGGTATTTTCTTTTCGGGAAAAGGGGAAATAAGAGGGCGTAATTCACCATCCGCTTCCAATTTAGCAGATTTCAGCCTGTTCATGTGATTCAGAAAGGCTTCCTCCGCATTTTGTGCTGCTGCTGCTTTCTCCTTTTGGGAGGAGGAATTCCAAAACTCCTCCATATTTTCCATCATCGTTACCCGGGAAGGATCGGCAAGCAGCAAAATATCCAACATGCGCAACTCCTGCGGAGAAGCCTCGCCGGTTATTTTTTTTGCCAATAAAATCCAAAATTGTTCTTCCTGCATACCCAAGCAATAACGCGATTCGCTATAAGGACAATCCTGCGTTGGGCTTACCCCTAAATGATTTAAGAATTTTTTTGAGAAAGGATGTATTGCAGTTCCGGGAATTCTTTCAAAAATTCGGTATTTGATTTAATCCTCCGTAAAGCTATTGCCATTTGGGCTTCTACCGTTTTAATGGAAATTTCCATAATATCCGCTACTTCCTGATAGCGCAGCCCATTTTCTTTCACCAACTTAAATATAGTTCTGCAACGGGGAGGCAACTCATTAATCGCCTTCATTAAGCCCGAAAGCACCTCCTGCGACATCAGCAACTCCTCCGGATTGAAAAAAATTTTATTCATTCGCGCATTCCACTCAATTTCAGCCGCCGTAGAAACCCCGGCTCTTTTTCTTGACTTAAGCCTGTTTAGCGATAGATTCTTTACGCTTATATATATATATATCCTGGGATTTAAAATTTGGGAATATTGTTGCCTGTTTGTCCAAACCTGAATAAAGAAATCAGAAACAACCTCTTCTGCATCCTCAGGGGAATGGAGGATTGATTCTGCGAAACCGGTTAAGGAAGGATGGAGGGAAATAAATAGTTCTTTGTAGGATTTCTCACAGGAGCCGGTTGAAATCCTGTTCAGCAAGTTTTTTATCTTATCGTTTGGTAACAAAACAGTTATTGGCTTAATAAAGGTAGAATCTTTAATGGAATAGCTAAGAAAAATTACATTGTTCCGGTTATATTTTTAAGGGAGTATCGTGGAAAGGCCCCAATTACTTATTTTTGCCAGCCGGCAGCCCTAAATAGAGGGCTTACACAAAATAATTTTTACATCTTATGATGTAAGGGCCTATAGCTCAGCCGGTTAGAGCACCTGACTCATAATCAGGGGGTCCCTGGTTCG
>CAZYKA010000024.1:0-13348 GCA_964647915.1 uncultured Ferruginibacter sp.
ACCGACATAAGGAACGGCTGATCAACCAACCGGGGAGGAAGCGGGATATAAGTATCTACAGCTTCCATAAGTTCGTTGATTTTGGCAACCCATTTTTCTTCGCCGGCAAGAGCACCGGTTGCAGAACCCTGGATGATTGGTGTGTTATCGCCATCAAAGCCATAAGAGCTAAGCAATTCACGGATTTCCATTTCAACCAGTTCAAGCAGTTCAGGATCATCAACAAGGTCAACCTTGTTCATGAAAACCACAATACGTGGAACGCCTACCTGGCGGGCCAGGAGGATATGTTCTTTGGTTTGCGGCATCGGGCCATCGGTAGCAGCAACTACCAGGATAGCACCATCCATCTGAGCAGCACCGGTAATCATATTTTTTACATAGTCGGCGTGGCCTGGGCAGTCAACGTGCGCATAATGGCGGTTGGCTGTTGCATATTCCACGTGCGCTGTATTGATCGTGATACCCCTTTCTTTTTCTTCCGGAGCACCGTCGATATCATCGTAGTTTCTTTTTTCCGCTAAACCTTTTTTTGACAAAACATCGGTAATAGCGGCGGTAAGTGTTGTTTTTCCATGGTCAACGTGACCGATAGTTCCAACGTTTAAGTGGGGTTTATCCCTCTTGAAAGATTCTTTTGCCATTGTTTAATTTTTAAAAATTGTTGTTTGTTGATTGGTTGTTCTGATTTTGCGTCGCTGAACTCCGACGAAAATTTGCAAAGTAAAACCCCGCAGCAATTATAAAGGAGTGGCATTTCCCAAATAATAGAAATTCCCGGTGAAAGATTCTATTACCTATTCCTTCTAAAAAGCCCTGGGTTAACCCCTAAAGCTGAGCCATAGGTGAGAATCGAACTCACGACCCCTTCCCTACCAAGGAAGTGCTCTACCCCTGAGCTACCACGGCGTTCCAATTCCTGCCGTAGCAGGTAAAACATAGAGCGGAAGACGAGGCTCGAACTCGCCACCTATAGCTTGGAAGGCTATCGCTCTACCAAATGAGCTACTTCCGCTTTTATTGTTTTCGATGTACAATTACCTTATTGTACGAAACAAAGAACTCGTTCAACATACAGCCAGGGCTGTTTGGTGGGCAGTGGTGGATTCGAACCACCGAAGTCGAAAGACAGCGGATTTACAGTCCGCCCCATTTGGCCGCTCTGGAAACTGCCCATTCTCTTCAGAGCCGAAGAAGGGAGTCGAACCCCCGACCTACTGATTACAAATCAGTTGCTCTACCAGCTGAGCTACTTCGGCATTAAGATTTCCAAACCGGAAACCACTGGAAAGAACTCAACTTAAACGACACACAAAGCCCCGTCATTTTTTGGGAAGGCAAAGGTAAGAGAAATTGCTTAATACCAAAACTTTGTAAAAAAAAAATTTGGCGGGTTTTTACACAAAAAATCCCCCGCTTTGCGGGGGATAAAAAGGGGAGAGAAGATTTAAGCGGCCTGTTTTTGCTTCTTTCTTTTGATTTGATTTACAACAGCATCCATGGCCACATCAAAACTTTCTTCAAAAGATTTAGTAGATGATTTCCCAAAGAATTCGTACCGGGGGATATTCACCTTTATTTCCACTACCTTATCTTTTATGGTATGGGCAATATTATCGAGTTTGAGATACACATCCACATTCGTTATCCGGTCGTGGAACTGGTTAAGTTTGGCAATTTTCTTTTCAATGAACTGAAGGAGTTTAGAATCCGCATCAAAGCGAACTGTTTGAATGTTCATGTTCATAACATCTGGAATTTAAAGTAAAAAATAAATTAAAGGTAAAATCAAGCCATAGGCAGCTTTCTTGCTAGTTGTAAGGATAAGAAATTTATCCCCATCAAGTTAGGTTAAGAAACGAAAACTTCAAAATAAATATTATGTACGGCAAATAAAATGAACTAAACAAACTATGCCCGAGGATGGGCTTTTTTAAAAACGTCCTTTAGTTTTTCAATACTATTGTGGGTATAAACCTGGGTAGCAGCCAGGCTGCTATGGCCCAACAACTCTTTTACGGCATTCAGTTCTGCCCCATTGTTCATCAGGTGGGTGGCAAAACTATGCCTGAAGATATGCGGACTCTTCTTATTGATGGTCGTAACTTTTGCCAGGTAAGTATTTGCTACGTTATATACATATTTTGGATAAAGGGGTAACCCTTTTTCTGTTACAAATACCTGCTGACAACCTGTGCCAAATAAACGATGTTTTTCTGCAATATGGGCCCGTATTGCCTCCACCATTTCGCGGGATGTGGGGATAATCCTTTCCTTATTCCCTTTCCCCAATACCTTCAAAGTAGCATTTGAAAAATCCACCTGGTTCTCTTTCAATCCTGTTAACTCAGCTCTCCGCATGCCGGTAAAATACAGCAGGTTAAGCATTAACTTTTGCATATTTCCTACCCATCCCTGCGGAAATACCAGCTCTGTAAACAAGGCTGAAATATCCTCAGTTTCTATAAACTGGGGTAATCTTTTCCGGTTTTTAGGTGAAATAATGGTAGCCAGGGGAGTGGTTTCAACCTTTCCCTCCCGAAGCAGGTATTTAAAAAAGGATTTAAGTGTGGAAATCTTCCGGTTGAGGGACCGGGATTCCATTCCCTCCAGTTTTAAGGAAGCAAGCCAGCTTCGGATGTATTCGGATCTAATTTTTGCCGGGTTACTCTCTTCATATTGCAACTGGCAATAATCGAAAAACTGCCCAAGATCTGTTGCATACGACAATATCGTATGGGCGGAATACCGTTTTTGGAATTCCAGAAAGTGGAGAAAATCCTGTATTTGAGGATGATTCGTTTCGGGCATAAAAAAACTGATACCAAATTTACGGGGTATCAGTTTGAATTATTTGCCGGTTAAATTATTTTTCTATTTTTCCGGAGGCGATTTGCTGCTTGTAAACGGCCTTCAATACCTGGGTGCGGCGACGTACAGAGGGCTTGGTAAAGGATTGCCTTTCACGTAATTGCATCAAAACACGACTTTTTTCGAATTTCTTCTTATATTTCTTTAGCGCCTTGTCTATGTTTTCGCAATCTTTTGAATCAATAATTAGCATAAATAATTAGTATATACCTCCTTTGGTGAAAAATTCTGCTTTTCTGGCAGGGCCGCAAAGATAGGGCAGAATAATTAATTAAAAAAAATATTCCACTTAAAAATTACGAATTTCGGGGCATGTTTACGGGTATCATAGAAACGACCGGGGAGGTTATATCGGTTGAAAACCAGGGTTCTAATCTCCATTTCACCATTAAATCAGAGATTTCTGCACAACTTAAGGCCGATCAAAGCGTAGCCCATAACGGTGTTTGCCTCACCATAGAGGAGGTAAATAATGGGTTACATCGGGTTACAGCAATTTCGGAAACCCTTCAAAAAACCAACCTTGGCTCCTGGCGGTCTGGTACCCGCATCAATCTGGAACGCTGCCTTGAAATGAATGGCCGGCTCGATGGCCATATTGTGCAGGGCCATACAGATGGTACGGCTACCTGCCTCTCCATTCATCCGTTGGAAGGAAGTTTTGAAATCCGTTTCCGGCTCAATAGCCCGGATGCAGGATTGGTTATTGAAAAGGGATCAATTTGCATTAACGGGATTAGTTTAACCTGTTTTAAGGTGAAAGAAAATTGTTTTTCCGTAGGGGTTATCCCTTACACATTTGCTCATACCAATATTTCGGAACTTAAACAAGCAGATCTGGTTAATATTGAATTTGATGTGATAGGGAAATATATTCAAAGAATGATCGGGCTCCGATTAGAAAAAAATGCGTAAGCCCGCAGCCTCCAATATTTTTTTTGGCAACCTGGATGCGTTACGGTTCCTGGCTTTCCTTTCGGTATTTATTTCTCATGTTCTTTTCTTACCCGAACCCACCAGCCAATTGGAAGAGGTGCTGCAGGCGTCCCTCACTCTTATCTTTTTGGGTGTACCCTTTTTTTTCACCCTTTCCAGTTTCCTCATTACTTACCGGCTCCTTACCGAATCTGAAAGAAAAGGGAGGATATCGCTAGGGTCGTTTTATAAAAACAGGATCCTGCGAATTTGGCCAGCCTATTTTCTTTTGTTGCTGATTTGCTTTGCCGGCATCCCGCTGGTTACCCATTTTTTTCCCATATCCAGTTTTTCTCTGCCACCACTTTGGCCTTTCCTTGCCTTTGTAGTAAATTTTTACATAATTAAATATGGCGCCGGTTTCAGTTTTGCCCTAACTATATTATGGTCGATATCCATTGAGGAACAATTTTATTTTTTCTGGGGATGGGTGATGCGTTTCCTTCAAAATTGGAGCGGAATTCTTACTGCCCTACTCTTGTTGGCAAGTATCATTTTTAGCTGGTTTTGGTTGTACCGATGGCATTTCCAGCCCAATAACCTGGCAGTACATTCTGTTTATGTAATTCAGAATTTTGCAGCCGGAATCTGGCTGGCCTTCTTTGCCAAAAAAAAATCCGGATTATTTCAAAAACTAAAATCAATCCATTTTTCATACTTCCTCCTACCCTATATCCTGCTTCCACTGGCTACCGTTTTTGTAACGGAAATGATTACACTAAACCTAATTAAAAGCGGCTGTTTCGCATTAATCCTATTTCACCAGTGTTTTCACGAAAGGCCTGTAATTCGATTTGGAAAATGGAAGCTGTTTAACTACCTGGGAAAAATATCTTACGGATTGTATATCTACCATGCATTAGTGATTACAGCATTCAATTACTTTTTATATACAGAAACAACAACTGGCATTTACCGAGACTTCATTTACCCTGTTATTATGCTCCTGGTAACCATCATCTATTCTTCCATTAGTTACGAATTGATAGAAAAAAGATTCCTGAAACTAAAAGCCCGAACCCTTGCTTAACTTTAAGCACCCGGAATATTATGAACAAGACCGCCTTTGAACATAGCCGAGCTTTCCTTCTTTTTGTAGTAACGGCATTGCTCTTTCTCTGGCCTCTGAGTTTCCAGATTTTCACTTTTAAGAATGATGCCCTCACCTATTATTACCCGGTACGGACACTCATTAGTGATGCGCTAAACCATGGGGAGCTTCCCTTGTGGACTCCATACATTAATATGGGGTACCCATTGCATGCCGATTTCCAATCTGGTGCCTGGAATCCCTTTGTTTGGTTATTCAGCTATGCCACAGGATACCCCTTAGTGGCAATGCATTATGAATGTATTTTTTATTTCTGCCTGGCCGGTATGGGCATGTATCTTTTGGCGAGAGAATATGGGGCAGAAATACGGATAGCCCTATTAGCCGGCCTGGCATACCAGTTTTCAGGATTTATGCTTGATTCAATTCAATTTTTTACCTGCATTTCATCCGCATGCTGGATTCCTTACATCTTTTTATATTTCAGGAAAACGCTGAATGAAAACTATTTGAAAAACCCCGCCCTCCTTTCTTTGTTTCTTGCCCTGTTATTGCTATGTGGATATCCGGCCTTTCTTATTATAACATTTTATCTTCTTTTATTTTACCTGATAATTTTCATCTGGGATAAGCGAAAACAAAATATAAGTTGGGGAATCAGGGTTAGTCAACTGGGTTTATCATTATTCCTGTTTCTATTATTAACGGCCCCTGCTATACTTTCTTATTATTACCATCTTCCATTCATCAATAGGGGAACCAGCCAATCGCTCGAAATCGTACAACAAAATTCGATGAACCCGGCAACTGTTATTTCACTCCTGTTCCCTTTTTCATCCCTGGCACCAAATAGTTTCCTTGATTCTGAACTGCTGATGCGGACAATCTATATAGGCATCCTGCCCCTTTGTTTGTTGTTTTCAATTTGGCGTCAACCAAAATGTGAAGGAAGAAAGAAAGGATTAATTTATTTGGCATTAGCCGTCCTCATGCTCTTTTTGGCATTTGGGAAATATTTTTTCTTAAGAAAACTGGCGTTTGAAATCCTCCCTGGAATGGACATGTTCAGGCACCCGGGACTGTTCCGGTTATTTTTCATTTTCTTTTGTATCGTTGCCATCATCAGGGCATTTCCCCATATCGCCACGGGTATTTCAGACATAAAAAAACAAGGTTTGGCTTTTTTGGTAATTGCCGCCATATTATGGGCATTCGGCTTGTTTTTGAGGATTTCGGGCAAAGCATCGTTTATCGCATTTGATAACTCCTTTTTTAATGCGGCCGGATTTTGGCAGAGAATATTTTTTGAGGCATTATTTGTGACTGGATTCTCGCTGCTGTTGGTATTTTTTCCAAAACAATCTGTTTCAAAATATGTAATTGCCCTGGTTATTATCGACCTTTTCATTTCCACACAAATACACCAGGTGGTTACGGGTGTTGGTGCTAAGCCTTACCAGAAAATTGTGGCCAGCCTTAATCGTAATAAAATTCTTTTTCCATTACCCGATCAATCATCTGTTGCCGAAAATTCGAAAGGTAGCACCGATAGCCTTTTTGAAGCCGGAAGCAGGATGCCATTTCGAAAATTAGTGGGAAGGAACGACTATTTTATCACCCCCGGAAACCTGTTGATGCAGGACTCTTTTTATCAATCTGCCATTCGCGACAGCCTTTTCAAACGCCCGTTGATTTCACTTTTCAATAATCATTCTCAGGTAAAGATTACCAATATGGGAGCCAACAAAATAGAGGGGAGCTTTTTTACCTCCAATACCGACAGCCTCCTGCTATTGCAGAACCATTATCCTGGGTGGCAGGCTTATATTGATGGTAAGGAAACACGGATCAGCACGTCTGCCATTTGTTTTATGGCAGTTCCAGTAAATACAGGGAACCATACCTTTCAATTTATTTATTCCCCCTCCTATCTTCGATGGGCAATTTGGCTGCCCATGGCGGGTTTACTGCTAATTATAATTTCCTGGAAACTTTCCAGAGTCCAATCAGAGAAACTCCAAATGGAAATTTAAGAGCCGGCATGAGCCTTGCCTCAAAACTAAAAATATGCTTTAATATCCGGTTACTTAAGGATCCCGCTTTAAAGGTTTCAAAATCGGATTGGGGTGAGATTCTGTTTCTATAAGGCCATGTCCTCGCAATCCAAATGGGGATATACAAAAAGGAATTAAAATAACTTATGTAGATACTTTTCATACCGCTACCCAACATGCAGAAATCAGTAATCTGGTACCTTCGGAAATGCTGGTTAACCACATCATGCCCACTCCACAGTTTTCGATCGGCAGGTACGGTAATACAAATGAAGCCATCCTCCCTGCACACTCTTTTCATCTCCGCCATAGCTTTTTGATCATCTTCCACATGCTCCACCACATCAAAAGCACAGACCAAATCAAAACAGGAATCAACAAATGGAAGGCGGGAGATAGAACCTTCCACAATATCCTTTCCTGAATTTTTCAGATGTTCAATAAAAAAGGAATCATTTTCTACGGAAGTAACTTTACCAAAATGGGATAACCATTGGCTGGATTCGCCACCGGCTACGCCAATATTTAAAATAGAGATGGGTTGCTGAGGCATGAATTTCTTTAATACAGCAGAAATAATCTCTGCCCGGGCAAGAAACCACCAATGCGTTTTCTCCAATTCACTGTATTGAAGGGAATATGCTTTATCCATCTATAAATTCTCCTTTCACAATCCGGGAGCGGACTATATATATGGGACGCTTTTTTACCTGGAAGAAAATCCGTAAAACATATTCCCCTATAATTCCCAATGCCAAAAGCTGTACACCTGCAAATAATACGATGGCAAATATTAAGGCGGTAAATCCGGCGGGAACTGTGCCATAGGCCAGTTTCTTATACAGGGTAAGGGCCAGGTACCCTAATGAAATTAAGACACTAATCATCCCCACAAAACCAATAAACCGAATTGGGAATTCGCTAAAATTAAACAAGCCGTTAAATGCGAGCCGGAACAACATACGCCAGGAATATTTTGAATTTCCATCTGCCCGGCCATCCCGGCTGTAGGGAATACCAATTTGTCTGAACCCCACCCAGCTTCGCATTCCTCTCAGGTAACGGCTTTCTTCAGGCATTTGGTTGAGAATGGAAACTACTTTTCCACTCAGGAGGGCAAAATCACCTGCATCCAGCGGGGTATGCACATTTGAAAACCTTTTCAGGAGGCGATAGTAGGCTTTGTAAGCCATCATCTTTAAAAATCCTTCCTTTCGGTTTTTCCTGATTCCATATACAACATCAAACCCTTCTTCCATTTTCTCCACAAAGGTTCCTAAAAGCTCCGGGGGGTCCTGGAGGTCGCCGTCCATAATGAAGACGGCATCAGGGTGGCTTAACAACTCCTGCAAGCCGGCCGTAATGGCTGCGGCATGGCCAAAATTCCGGGACAGGGAAATAGCGGAAAATCCGGTTCTTCCGCTCAATTCCTTATGAAGCAGGTAGGCGGTACCGTCAGTGCTCCCATCATCAACCAGCATTACTTCTACTTCAAAATCCGGGTTATCAGCCACCTGAGATAACCGTTCCAAGAGTGCCGGGAGCACCGCTTCTTCATTAAACAGGGGAACCAATATAGCCACCCGCTTTACCTTCATCATATTTTGAAGGTACAACTAAAGATCATTGCGGCATCGCATCCCACAAATTTTCAATTATCTTGTAGTGTCAAGCCGAGTAACAACATGCTTTTTAATTCAATTGAATTCCTGGTATTTTTCCCCCTTGTTACGGTTTTGTACTTCCTGGTACCCAAAAAACTGAGGTGGCTGCACCTGCTTACTGCCTCATGCATTTTTTATGGCGCTTTTATTCCCTCCTATTTATTTATACTTTTTGGGTTGATTTGTATTGATTACAGTGCGGGGTTATTCATATCACACGGGAAAAATAAAAAGGCCTGGCTTATCCTGAGCATCATTGCCAACTTGCTTTTATTAGGCTTATTCAAGTATCATGACTTTTTCATTTCCAATTTGAACAGGCTGACTGGAACCGATTTTATTTTATTTCATTGGATACTCCCCATTGGACTATCATTCCATACTTTTCAATCGATGAGTTATACCATTGAAGTGTACAGGGGAAAGCAAAAAGCGATTACACATCCGGGTTACTATGCGTTATACGTAATGTTTTATCCGCAATTAGTGGCAGGCCCTATCGAAAGGCCACAACATTTATTCCCGCAATTATTTCGTCCGAAAGATTTTTCCTCTACCAATCTTCTTTCCGGACTCAGGCTAATGGCCTGGGGTTTTTTTAAGAAAGTTGTAGTAGCCGACAGGCTGGCAATATACGTGGATGGCGCCTTTAACAGCTCCGACCACAGTGGGATATCCTCATTGCTGGCCATCCTATTTTTCAGTTTCCAGATCTACGCCGATTTTTCGGGGTATTCCGATATTGCCATTGGCGCTGCAAAGTGTATGGGTATAGATCTGACTCTAAATTTCAATCGCCCCTATTTCTCCAAAAATATCGGAGAATTCTGGCAACGGTGGCATATCTCTTTATCCAACTGGTTCCGCGATTATGTGTATATCCCTTTAGGCGGAAATAAAGTCAACAAAGTAAAATGGGTTACCAACATCCTGGTTACTTTTTTCTTAAGTGGGTTTTGGCACGGTGCCGGCTGGACCTTTATAACCTGGGGTTTATTGCATGCTGTTTACCTTATCGGCTACAGGCTCTTTTTTCAAAATTCCGGTAACCCATTACCGAAATACCTCTCCATAATCATTTGTTTTTTAGCTGTAACCTTTGCCTGGACTTTTTTCCGGGCTAACTCGATGCAGCAGGTGGGAGATATGCTTCAATCTTTATTTTCCTGGAGCGAGGGTGGTTGGCAGATAATGGGTATAAAATTTGGCAATTTTACGCTGGCCTTAAGTTTTGGATTTATCCTTTTGATGCTTACTATTGAGGCAGTGGTTACGCCCTTAATGCTTGAAATGAACCCAAGGAAGTTTGCCGATATGATTTTTCTTACCGCCCTCACCGTCCTCATTATTTTTTTTGGGATATTCAGGAACAATAGTTTTATTTATTTCCAGTTCTGATGAAATTATATCGTTTCATACTGCCTTTCTTTTCTTCACTTCTCCTGGCTTATGCAATTGGAGTATGGATGGATTTACGTTACCGGGAAAGATGGAGCTCCCTGTTTTTTAATATGACGGATGAATTGATATCAAGCCATACTAAATATGACATGATATTGTTAGGGAATTCCAGGGTGCACTTTGGCATCAACCCATATTATTTGGATTCGGCAAGTGGCTTCAGTGCCTATAATTTCGCCAATGGCGGTGCCGATGTAAATGATATCCTTCTTACATCCAAACTCTATTTAGAACATCATCCCAAGCCCAAAATAGTTTTGATTTCAGTGGATCCAGGAATGCTTAAGAAAATGGAAAGTCTTCAAACGCTTTATCATTATTTATTTTACCTGAAGGATACAATCATGCGCCGGTTTATGAAGGATGCCGGCCATCCGGTTACGCTAATTCGCCTGTTCCCTTTCCTGAAATATGCGTTGATGAATGAATACAACCGTACATCCATTTTTGTGAAGCCTCCGAACTATCCGGTATTTGATCATAATATGTATCGGGGTTACCTGAATATCAGTAAAGATACCGGGATCCTAAACCAGGATCTATTTAATACAAATCGTTATATAGATGATAGCATTTGGGAGCCCTCCATTGGCCAGTTTGATGAAGTAATTAATCTGTGGCAAAAAAATGCTGTGCAGGTTATTTTTACCTATCCACCCGAGAATCCCAATTCCCCTTTTAAATCCTGGAAGTATTATATTAAAGGGATGGGGATATTTGATTCCCTGGCAAAATCAAATCATATCCCGGCTTTCCATTTCGAAAACGACAAGGATTTTGTAACCGGTTACTTCGTAGATGAAATCCATTTAAATAATCCCGGCTCCACTTTGTATTCTATTAAACTGGGAGATTCTGTTCGAAGATTTATGGGATCAAATTGATTTCCCTTTCATTGCTGATGCCACGGCTTCGTCCATAATGCGTTCCGCATAGGGTTTTGAAATCTCATTTAATGCGGTATGTTTTTCCAATATCAGGTTTTTATCTTCCATAGTCAGTGAGAGTTGCAAAGCCTGCATAGCCTGGGCGGTATCCAGCAATTCCTGTTGAGTTAAATGAGCGGCATTTTTCTGAAGAAACCTTTCTGTTGTTTTCAATAATTGCTCTCCTTCATTCCGGGCTTCACCCAAGGCTCGCGCCTGTATATCAGATTCGGCATTGGTGATGGAATCTGAAAGCATGCGTTCTACATCTGCATCAGTTAACCCGTACTGGGGTTTTACTTCAATGGATTGCTCCACCCCACTGCGAAGTTCCTTTGCCCGTACTGTAAGAATTCCATCTGCATCAATCATAAAACTGATTTCAACTTTGGCCAAACCGGCTGGCATACCGGGAATACCACTTAAGATAAACTCGGCCAGTTTCCGGTTATGTTGAACAAGATCTCTTTCGCCCTGAAAAACGGATATTCGCATTCCGGCTTGTCCATCCACCTGAGTAGTATATTGCCTGGCTGCTCTCGTAGGAATTTTTGAATTTCGGGGAATGAGTACATCCATTAACCCTCCGGAGGTTTCAATGCCTAAACTAAGCGGGGTAATATCCAGCAACAAAAAATCGCGGTTGTTTCCAGCCAGGATATCGGCCTGAATGGCAGCTCCAAGCGCAACCACCTCATCCGGATTTAAAGAATCGTTTACTTCCTTGCCAAAAAAAACGGTTACAGACTTCTTTACATAAGGAACCCTTGTACTACCCCCCACCATTACAATAGCATCAATTTCCGTAATCTTCAACCCGGCATCCTTCAATGCCTGTTTACAAGAATCAAGAGTGCGGCTTATCAGGCCTTCAATCAACCCTTCAAAGGTTGATTTGTCGATACTCAACCTCCTGCCATCAACCATGGTTTCAAAATGTTCGCCCTTCGAAAGTTGTTTTTTGGCACGCTCGGCGGCAAGCCTTGCAGATTGCATATCGGAGGGATTTGAATTAAGTTCCGTTGCATCTAATTGATTTGATGAAACCCAATAATCCATAATAGCACGGTCAAAGTCATCTCCGCCCAGGTAGGTATCCCCATTGGTAGACAACACCTCAAAAACGCCATCCGTAATCCTAAGGATAGAAATATCGAAGGTTCCACCGCCGAGGTCGTACACGGCAATAGTTTTCTGTTCATTCCTATCTAACCCCAAACCATAAGCAAGGCTGGCAGCAGTAGGTTCGTTGATGATACGCAGAACTTCCAAACCTGCCAGTTTCCCTGCATCCCGGGTTGCCTGTCGCTGCGCATCGTTAAAATAAGCAGGAACGGTAATTACTGCCTTATTTACAGGGGTTTTTAATATATGCTCGGCACGTTGTTTTAATTCTTTCAGGATAATGGAACTGAGGTCGATGGGAGAATAAAATTTATTTCCTACCTGCACTTTTACCAGGCTTTCCGGATTCTCATCGATAATTTTATAAGAAAAGAAACCAGCATGGTCCCGGATATCATTAAAACTCTTTCCCATAAGGCGCTTAGCGGAAAAAATGGTGTTGCCGGGATCGGCCACCAGATAATCCTTAGCCAATTCTCCTACTTCTGCGGAACCTGTTTCCTGGAAATGAATAACAGATGGCACCAGGGCCCCGGCTCCCTTACCTATACCGTCCACCTCTTTTAATATAGTTGCTTCTCTGGATTCGGGATGAATGATCGCAATTAGGCTGTTCGTAGTACCTAAATCAATTCCCACAATCATTTCTTCCTTTTGTAAACTACCGGTTGCAATGTTGATTCCAATTTTAGCCATAATCCGAAATTGAAATACAAAATTAACCAAAGCATAGCGCTTAACCGAATGAAAAAAACATTTGCGAGATAAGAAATTTTTTTTCGTTGTTGAATCGTTCGCACAAAAATCCCAAAAAAGGAAAATTGGAAAATCAGCCAATTTGAATTGGCGGGTTGAGGAAATAAAGTAAGATATTTAGAGGATTCCTGGCGAGAATTTTGATCATTTCGTGCCCCCTCCCCCGGGGCAAAAATAAACTGCTGAAAAAATGAAGCCAAAATAAATCATTAATTAAAATTAAGGCAGGATAAAATCTTTTTAGGACTCAAATTCTGACAAACATATACACAACCCGTTGGAAGAAAATAAGACAATTGAAACTCACTAAATAAGGGTGACAGAAATTCAAATTTTTTTTGAGGGAAAAAGGTGCGGCAGCACCAAATCTAAAAAAATAAGAGCCGTTTCGTGCCCCCTCTCCGGGGATGAAAATAAAATGCTGAAAAATTGAGGCCAAAATACAATCCTGAAGAATAATCAGGT
>CAZYKA010000024.1:13448-19401 GCA_964647915.1 uncultured Ferruginibacter sp.
AAAATAAAATGCTGAAAAATTGAGGCCAAAATACAATCCTGAAGAATAATCAGGTTCAATTTACCAAAGTCCCATTTGATTCCCCTCAATGGCTCCCTATTAAACTTAGCTTCATATTTCAAATTCATTCAAACAAACCACCCGAATTGCATCTTTCTCGCACTATCCTATTCATCCCCAAATAATCGAATAGAAAAGGCTGCCAATATTTATATTATAGCAGCCTCACCAAATGAAATGCAAATTATTTATCGCATCAGGTACATCTTACCATAACCCTTCTTGAAATACTTATCGGTATTATCACCCTCCGACCTATACTTATCCAGTTTTTTGCCATTGAGGTTGGTAATAACCCGGTACAGATAAACACCGTTTGCCAGTTTCTGTCCGTACATATCAGTACCATCCCACTTATACTCTGTAATGTTGCGGCCTATATGTAGTGGGCCGAGTTCTTCCTTTTTAATTTCTTTCACTATTTTCCCGGTAATGGTCAGTATTTGGATTCGGATATTTTGCGGTACTTCAGAACCGGTAAGCGTGAATACAAAAGCGGTGGATGTAGTGAATGGATTTGGATAATTAAGCATGTTCGATATCATGGGAGTATTGATAACGGTGAACAATACATGATAATCTAACATTCCTGCCCTATTTCCAGCCATATCCTTTCCCGAAACTATAAGTTCATAGGGTTCATCAAAACTTGCATCTTCGAGTACGGGCCTGAATTCAATGGTGGCGGTATTAGACCCCGATGCCAAATTCGCGGGAATAAATTGCAGGGTGTCTCCATCGAAATGATAGGTTCGCAGCGTACCATCCGGTAACCGCAAACTCACTTTAAGCAGAGCCGTGTCTTTTAATTCCACAAACCGATTCTCATCTTTTAGTTTAATAAGAATAAAGGGTTTAGCGGAAACGATATCCTTATTCAGAATATGCACGCCATCAAACGTTACATCCAACAACGGGTTAAACTTATCTTCCCTAACATACAGGCTCTTAAACAAAAAGTTATTGAAATGAGATTGTTCCGGCTGATCGTTGTCCGGGTTAAATTCAATTCCCACCGTATTCAATCCCGAAAAATTACGGGTATCAAAGTTATAGCGCATCACCAGGGTATCTCCTGCCGGCAAAATTTTCCCCTTAGGAACGTCAATATTGGTGGTCACATTATTCTTATCTGTAACCCGCAATCGGATCTTCATCAGGCTGTCGAAATTGACTGAACTGATATTCTTGAATGCCAGTTCCATATTCACCATTTCTCCCTGGCTGGCGGTATCACGCATGGTGAAGAGCAGGTTTGGCGCCACCGATCCTTCAGGAACATAACTTGCATTTACCCGAAGGTATCTCAATTGATAGGGCGTATAATTGATTGTATCTTTTGCATTAAACTTTAATCTTATGTTCGGATAAACCTGGGCATTAATAAACGACAACGCAGTATCCTGTGCCTGGTAAACGGTGGCAAGCTGGTTTTCAGACCCATCATTTTTTATCCCCCAAACTTCTACAGAAGTAATATCATTTGCCGGGTTCACATCCGAAGAATTTCCACGCCAATGAAGAGCCGTCCATGAAAGAGCAGGGCCATACACCGGAGAAATAAGTTGACCTTCCGAGCTTGTTGAATTAAGTAGTATCTGATGGTCGATGTAAGAGCTATCATACAAACCAACTATAGAAGTTGGTGTATAACCGCTTACTCCTTTCCTGAAGAAATACAGGAAGGGCACATTGTGATAGAACGAATCGATTTGTGAAAAACCAATGGATTTTAATTTATGGTATAAACTATTTCCAGAACCCAGAGCAAGGGTGTCATTCTTCCATTGGTTAATAAAGCTGGTATTTGAATTCTTGTTTCCAAGATTTGTAATAGCCACATACATTCCATCTGGAATCTGATCAATAAAATTCATAGCGCTTGCCCTATAGGTAGCATCATAATAAGGATACTCAAAGAAATTTCGGGTAGTATCTGTAGTGGAACTTAACTGGCAAACCGGGTAACTGCCATACATTGCCTTAATGGGTGTGGGGCCGCTGAAAACGGTATTTCTATTCTTCCAAATTTCAAGCGTATTGGGATCAAACACATAGAACTGAATGGAATTATACCTACATCCATATAATTCCAATTGTTCAAAATCCATATTTACATTAATCCTGTCTGAAAGGTAGTATGGATAAAGCCCTGTCCGAATGGTAAGGGTATGAGCCGTCTGGTTAAAATGAAATTTACGGTCTGTATCCAACGTAATGCTGTTGAAATTATCTTTCAAATGCTGGTAATAATGCGATTGATTAAAACCACTGGAACTGTTTGGCAAATAAATAAAGGAATAGGCGTTCCATATATATTGGGCCGTTCCGGTGGGGACCATGGCTACTCTCCAATAGTAAACGGTACTGTCAGTATAAGGGATATTAGTAGGACTAAACTCAACAATTCCTCCCGGCCCTGTTTTATTATAGGTTTTCTTAAATGGCGAATTAAACAAATTGGTAGTATCCACCTCCATCACATAATCTCGTTGGCCACTCAATGGATTGGCTGTATTGGCATAATACGTAATGTTCGAATTATTTACGATGGAGAAATTATAGGGTGATACCGGCCGGAGTTCATCTTCAAAAATGTAAAACTCCTTGGTAAGAGAGTTATTTGTTTCGTAAGTTTCATCCACCCTGTTTCCTTCATCAAGGGTGATGACGAGTTTGTTTAACCCTTTATCAGTAATGGGGTTAATCGGAACATCCAAAATGAGGGAATCTTCATATTTAATTCCCGGGCGAAGTTCCCGGTAAAGTACGTGTACCGAATCGTTAGGCAACCTGCGTTCAACCGAAACCCAAATAGAATCATTGGTTGCCTTACCAATATTATCCATTCGGATATCTACATGAAAACTATTGTCTGCAACCGTTATTATGTTGGGAGATATTTTTACTTTACTATCCTCAATGGCATAATCAGGCTTTGCAAAATAATTAATCTTAAGGGCCGGGTCTCCGTGAAGCGTAATTTGTTCCAGGTGAATCCGCATGAAGTAATTGATGTTCACATTGGCACCATCAAGCTGGGCATGCACCTGCTTCAATTGGTTGCCAACCGAATTGCCATACATAGTTTTAGAGAACGCAGTATAAAATGCCGAATTAAAGAAATCAAGGAAGGTGGGTATGCCAAAATGAGTATCCGCAAGAAATCCGATGCTTCCCCGCTGGTTTGCCAATACATACTTTTCGGAAAGGGAGAGGTTTCCGTTAAGGCGAAGGGGATCGAAAATATAAAAATTACCCGCACTGCAACCGCTTACATTAAAGAAAGGATACTTACCCGCGTTATTGTAAATCTGCGGGTCGCTCAAATTAAACTCAAATGTACTTGCAGAAGAGTGTCCAAAATAACCAATGAAACCAAGGCCTTGATCGAAAAGATATTCGATCCGGTCGCTGGCAGCCTGTTGCACGGCATTACTGGAAGTTTTGGTGAAGGTTTCCACATTTCCACCCAGGAGGGTATCCTGATAAATATTTCTGTACCCATTCATATAGGCCTGGAATTGGAAGCTTTCATCATTGTTCTTTCCTCCAGCTACATGGATAGCCTTCTTCATCCATAATTTATCATCAATACTGGAAGAAGGAGAAGCCTGCTCTTGTTCGTATTGCTGAATCTTGGTCAGATAATTACTAATCTCCAACCCATTAACCACACTCAGCCTGCCGATAGGAATAACAGGAAGGCTTTGGCCTGGCAAGGATGCCAATAACATATCAGATGCGGGCCAGCCAAAGGTGGGAACAAAATTCTCCTGTGCCGCAATGGGACTTGTTTCGTGGGCCTTCTGCTCCATATAATTCAATCCTCTGCCAATGATGAAACAATACTTAGGCGAAACAGAAAAATTGGCACTGGCCCACAATAGGAAACTTCGGATAGATGCCGGATGAAATTTAATTCCAAAACCAAACTGATCTGTCAATTCGTTGATGTCGTAAACCTTCGCATTATAACTGCCACCCGCAACCGAAGCCCGGTATGCACGATATTGATCCACAAAATTATTCCCGTTACCATCATTAAATAATGCCGGGTGGCTGATGATAATATAATCTGCCTGCTGGTTATTTCCCAGGTAATTCACAAAATTGCGTTGCGTAGCTGAAGTGATATTATAAATATTGGCGGTTTCTTCATTCACCAGCATCATGTTTCGAGTTTGGGTGGAGGGAGGTAATACAAATTTTACCTGTCCGCCTCCACCAGAAATATCACCCACGTACCGGGCGCCGGATGTATAATCAAAAAGTACAGGAGGAACAGATCCATACCCTGCATTATCGATTACAAGATAATTGCCGGTGGCAGAAGGCGCTAGGGAAAATTCTACATTTTTCTCTCCATTAAAGTTGAATGTTGATGGATAGGTTATATCAAAATGCGCAACTACAAATCGATCGGTGGACTCGGAAGAAGTATTTTTAAAATACACCGGTAAATAGCCGGGGTTTTGCAATAAAGAGAGAGGTTGATTTTCGCGGGAAACATGAATGCTGTTAAAATAATTCATGATGCTATCATAAATGATATTCTGGAACAGTTTAATCTGCACATTCCGGGAGTTGGGTGCATTCCCCGAAACGGTTGCATGAAAGGAAACACTATTTGCCGGTCCGGCTGTGTACACATTCAATCCAAAAAGTTCCTTCACCTGATCGCAGCAGGGTGCCGTATCCCAGGATGTGTATCCTTCCCCTTCATCGTAGCTGGAAGAAAAAACATATTCTCCAATTACTTCTGCCCTGCCCCGGTTAATTTGGTTGCGATAATCCACATTTATGGTCCGCATATAATAAGCATCAGGCACCATGGAACCGGGGTTTCCATTGGCAGCAGCCACAAATCGGAGGTTGCCCCCTGCCGGATTCACGGTAAGAAAATAGGCTACAGTATCTGTTTCAAGGCTATACCGGTCGGAAAGTTGATAGGATGGATCGCGATACAATTCCTTATCGGGTTTGCCATCATTTGCTTTACCCCAAAACTCAATAAAATCGGAAGGGCCAAAAGTTGCATTACTTACGGAAGTGAAAAGGCGCACTTCCTTACCATTACGCCACAACTGAAAATGATCGGCGTTTACTCCGGAAAGCCCCAGGTTGGCAAGAGTGGCTTGCGGGATCCGGCAAAGTGTATCCTTTCCCAGGTAAAACTTATAATAGGCTTTGTTGTAATCAATCCAACTGTTATTATACTGTGCTTTGACGGTATAGCCCGATACAAGTAGTAAAAACAGGAATATGCGTTTCATCTGCAGCAGATTGGTTGTTAGTTATTTTCTTCTTTGTGTTTTCCAAAATTAACCCTCAGCGAAAAAATATGGGTAAACAATGGATTACTCTGGTTGGCCAGGTTGGTAAAAGCATAATCCAGCATCACATTCTGAATCTTAAACCCAGCGCCAACACTGGGCTGATAAATCCAAACTTTCTTCTGATTTAGGGTATCCCCATCGGCAAGTGCCCGTTGAAAATTAGTAATTCCACCCCGTACAAAAAACACATCCTTGATGGATGCCTCCAGCCCAATGTGCGGGTCGGCACTTAAGGCCGATGAACTTAAAATAGTATTCCGTTTCCCATCGAAAGTAAGATCCAGATTTGCTTCGGCAAGGAGTTTTACCGAATTGCTGATATGGAAATTATATCCGCCTCCAATTACCAGCCGGGGTGAAGTAAGTTCGGTGGAACGCACCGGGATGTCATTTTTGGTGAGATAAAGCACTTCCTTTTCTCTATCCGTAAATTTAAATTTCCAGGCATTAAAAGTGGTAGTTACATCTCTGGCAACCACGCCAAAATTCCACTTATCACCATGCATTTGCAACCCGGCATCAAATCCAAATCCCCATGCAGTAGCAAATTTTCC
>CAZYKA010000024.1:19501-39017 GCA_964647915.1 uncultured Ferruginibacter sp.
GCAATTCCGGCAAAATATTCGGCGTGCATTATTCCGGCATTGGGATGGTCTTTCACCCCGGTAAGTCCGGCAGGGTTCCAGTACCCGGCCGTGGCATCGTTGGCAGAAGCTACCTGGGCATTACCCATTGCCAGGCCACGAGCGCCGGCGCCAATATTCAAAAATTCATTGGAATACTTCCTGAACTGAGCGAAGCAGGATGCAGGAATCAGGAAAAGCAGAATTAGGGTTACTGCCTGGTTTCGATTCATAGTAAGATAGATTAATTGTAACAGTATTTCATGCTACTTAACTGTAACGACGGTTTCTGTCACAAATTGTGGGGTCAGAGTACCTAAAAATACAGGATTTAATACAAAATAGCCTTTTCTACTTACTAAATTAATTCCATCCAGCCTATATAAATTTAAAACAATCACCCTATTTCTTACCAGATAACTCCTTATTTGCCAGTTACCTGTAAAATAAAACCCGCCTTAACTTTTAGCGATGCCCCATCATAAAGATTGAATGTATGGCAGGTTGCATTGGCACTAACTTCCGGCTGAAAATTAGTTCCTGATTTAACAATTACATCCGTGTTGCTATCCGGTATTTCGCCGCAACTCCAGTTGGCCGGCGTGTGCCAGTTGGCAGAAGTACCACCCAACCAGATCGAGGTAAAGCGCAGTTCAAAGGGCTGGCTATAGAGCGATTCATTGGCATTTGAAGATATACAACGGTACAGGGTACCCGCCATAGTTGCAAGCGGTGCATTGATATGAAGTGTTTCAGATGTTACACCTGAGTAATTTCCACCGTTCAAAAGGTTCGTGTATCCTGCTCCCTGATTTATCTGCCATTGATAACTGTTACCCGGCATGTTTTCAACGGAAAATTGGACATTATTCCCAGCACATCCCTGCTGAATCACATACACCGGTATTTGCAAAATATTATTAAAATGAAACTGTTCTGGCTGGGCATTATCGGGATTAACTTCCAACTTTAACTGATTCATTCCCTGTCTTCCTGCCATGGGTATTACATAAGAAATAATAACTGTATCGCCGGCAACCAGGGGTTTTAACCTGGCTCCAGATTGAAGATTTTCAAATACCATATCGCCGGCACCGCTGAGCGATTTAAGAGTGAGCCTTACCGTTATACTGTCGAAATCCACATCGGAAACATTCTTGAATGCCACCTTAAAATAGAGGCTGTCGGAACTATATAAAGTATCCCTGCTTTGAAATAATTGATTTGGGGCAATTGCCCCTTCCGGGTAATTATCAGTGGTGAGCATCCAGTATTTCAACTGGTATGGCACTGCATTCAATGAATCATTGGTATTCATCACAATCCGGATCTTTGGATAAACCGTTGCACTGAGAAATGACATAGTCGTATCCCTGCTTGCCCTTACTGTTTTAACCAGGTTCACATTTTGTTCATTGTTGATCCCATATAAATCGAAACTTACTTTGGCAGAGGGTGTAAGGGGATCGGCTTTCCATTTAAACCGTTTCCATTGTTTTGCAGGGCCGAGATCCGGGGAGGTAATAGTACCCAATACGGCCTTTCCGGGAATCATAAAAGTATCTGAAATATGGATATTGGCGGCACTTCCCACATCCTGCCGAACCGGGAAATTTAACGTATCCCCTTTCCGGAAAAAAAATAAGAAGGGCTTATTGCTGGTGAAGGAATCAATTTGGTGCAATCCCATTTGGTGGAACTTATGCCATAACGATTTTCCACTTCCCAGTAAAGCCGTATCAGCTTTCCAGGAATCAATAAAAGAGGTATTGCTGTTCTTTCCCAGGTTGGTGACAGATACATAATAGCCATTTGGGATACTGTCGAAAAAATTCATGGCTGCTTCCCGGGCAGCAGCCACCGGGTAATTAAATTCAAAGAAATTTCGGGTATTGTCGGTGGATGAGGAGGTAAGACAAATTTTAGCACTCCCAAAGCGTCCGGAGTTGCTATTCACATTCCAGTTTTTCCATGGAGTTAAGGAAAGGGGATTGTACACTACAAACTGGAGGCTGTTATAAAGGCAACCATACAATTCCACTTTGTCGTTATCAATATTTACATCAATCTGGTCGTAGAGATAATAAGGATACAACCCGGTGTTGATCATCAGCCTCCGTGTTTTATCATCAAATCTAAAACTCCTGCTCAGCGTATCGAGTTGCATACTACTATACTTACTATCGGTATGTTGGAAAAACTGCGACTGCGCATATCCGTCAGTTCCAGCATTCCGGATGAAGGTAAAGGAACTGCTTTGCCAAAATGAATTTGCCGTTACAGGGGCGACGGTGAGCCGCCAGTAGTAAACGGTGCTATCGATAAGAGAATTCCCCGGAATAAAAGACAGTACGCCACCCGAATCACTTTCTGACATGCTGATTTTAAGAGGCGAGTTAAAAAAGCGGGTGGTATCCATTTCCATTACGTAGGATTTCTCCTTCATCAGGGGATCGGCAGTAGAACCAAAAAGTGTAAGTCCGGCATCATTCCCCACTATAGAATAATTATAAGGAAATATGGGGCGGATTGCATCTTTAATTATTTCAAATACTTTCTCAGCCGTGTTATTCGATTCGGATGATTCCTGAATTTCATTATCCGGATCAATGCTTATCATAATCTTATTTGTGCCGGGAAAAGTTATTGGATCCATAGGAATACGAATGGTTTCAATATCTTCATTTCTCGTGGAGGGAATGCGGAGAACCTGAACCAATTCCACAGACTGGTCGGGCAACTGATGCCGGATCATAACACTCATAGAATCACTGATTGCCTTTCCAATATTCAGTATTTTCAAGTTAAGGACGATTGCGGTATCGCCAACCGTTACGGGGGTGGGGCTAATGGAAATAAGAGAATCAGTAATCACATAATCCGGTTTCAAAAAAGGGTTTAACCGGATTGCCGGATCCCCATGCAGGGTGATCTCTTCGGCATGAATCCGGGTGGCATAATCGTTGGGGTTATTCACCACCAAATACTCAGCCGTACTCCGCATAATACTGCCTAACGCAGACCCATACATGATACCAGATAAATTTTTATTGAAGCGTGATGTGAAATAATCGAGTTGTTGCGGTAACCCGAAATGCGTATCCGAAATAAATCCTATGCTCCCTTTCTGATCGGCAAACAGGTATTTTTCACTAAGGGTTCCATTATTAAAGGCACGAAGGGTATCAAAAAGAAACAAATTACCGGTATTACATCCATTCACCATGATAAGCGGATACTTTCCTGTATTACTATAATTCTGCGGGTTATCTAAATTAAACTCAAGGGTGTTGGGAGAAGAGTGCCCGAAATAAGTAAGGTAGCTTAACCCTTCGTTAAATAAGACATCGAGCGAGGTATTACTTTCAGTGGCTGTATAAGATCCTGAATTTCGGTTAAAACTATACACATGGCCTCCGAAAAAAGTATCTGAAATGCTGTTACGATAGCCCGCCATAAAGGAGTTGATTAGGGTAGCCAGCGATGGGTCGGCTATGGCTCCGGTAACCTGGGCCACATTCTTCATCCAACCTTTATTTTGAATTGTTTGGGGGCCACTTACCTGGTTGAGTTCAAACTGCTTTACTTTAGACAGGTAATCCCCCACTTCCTTACCGGTTACGGCAGAAAGACGGCCTACATTCACCTGTTGGTATGATTGGGTTCGTTGAGCAAACAACAGGTTATCGGAAGCAGGATAACCAAAAGTGGGTACCAGGGCCCATTCCGAAATATTAGGATCGCTTTCGTGATTTCTAAATTCTTTATAATTCAACCCTTTCCCTATCAACAAAAATTCGGTAGGAGGCGAAATAAAATGGCTCAGGCAATAATATCCATAATTCCGGATGGCCAGAGGATGGTGCTTAATACCAAATGCAAACTGGTCGGTCAATTCATTAATATCCATCACCACCGCATTAAAATTCCCCCCCGCTGCACTGGAGCGATATTGACGGTAGAGTTCAACCTGGTTGTGCCCTGCTCCATCATCATACAGTAAGGGGTTGCTGATGATGATAAAATTCCCCTGTTGCGAGGGTAATGAATGATCAATAAAATTCCGGAGTGCAAAAGAGGTAATATTTTTAATTCCTGAAGGACTGGCATCCAGAAGGATATATTTTGCATCCAGCGAAGTGGCAGGTAACACAAACCGGATAATTCCGCCTGAAATATCCCCCATAATACGATTCAGATTTACCGGGTCAAGTAAAACCGGAGGGGTTGCCCCAAAATTAAAGTTGCTGATTTCAATATACCTTTCGGGGCCGGCCGGTATATTAAAAGAAAAAATGGATTGACCGCCAAAATTAAACTGTCGGGGATAGGTTAACTGATATCCGCCGACCACAATTTTATCTGAACCAGTTCCGGCATTCACAATTTCTACCAATGCTGTATTGGAAGAAATAAGGGAAATTGGCTGACCGGTAATATGAAACCGTTTTATGGCATATCCATTGACGAGGGTATCTGCCAATTCTGTCCCATTCAATTTCACTTTTACATGACGCAGGTAACCCATATTCCCCGCCATTTGAACATCGAGGGAAATTCCTGATGAACTACTATTATCCACAAACAGGTTCGTATTATTACCCTGTATTGAACCCGGCCCCACGTTATTGCTCGTCCACCCTTCCCCTGTTTCATAGGAAGCGGAATATAACATCTCCCCATAATCAACTGCAAACCCATTATTCATTACATCCTTGTAATATTTGGAAAGTGTATAAATAAATCCGGTTTGTGGTAATAATACATTTGACTGTACATTATTAGCAAGCGTAGCGTAACGTTTGTTTGTAGTGGATGAATTTACTGTAAGAAAATACATTGCCGAATCGGTATACAAACTCCACTTATCGGAAATTTGAAGGCTGTCGTACTTATACAAAACCTTATCAGCCTTACCGTCATTCATTTCGCCAAAAAATTGAAGAAAGTCATTCACACCCAGGGGCCCGGTAGTAACTGAAGTATATAAAGGAACCTCTTTTCCATTTCTCCAAAGCTGAAAATTTTGCGCGGGAACTGCGCCAAGTCCCGCACCGGCCAATGCAGGTTGGGAGATTTGATAAAGCCCGGTTGAACCTACCGGAAATTTATAATAGGTCTTACTGAAATCTATCCATTCATTATTGTAGGGTTGTGCCTGGGAATACCCAAAAATTAACACACAAAAGAATAAAGAAAATACAATCCTCATACGTAATAAAAATTAATTAAATGCCGGATACCAGTATATTAATTTATACTGTTTAACAGGAGAATTGGAGCTGGTTTTTGAAAGGAGGTAAGTGGAGCAGAGACGGGTAACAAATATAGGAGATTTTACCGGGGAAAGGAAGCAATTTTTGATATTTTTGCAGGCTCAAAGTGCTTTATGATCAATATTATAGATGAATTAAGATGGAGGGGGCTGGTGCAGGATATTATGCCAGGTACAGAAGATTTACTGAAAAAAGAAATGGTAACGGCCTATATCGGTTTTGACCCAACTGCCGACAGCCTGCATATTGGCAACCTGGTACAAATAAAATTACTCATGCATATGCAGCGTGCAGGCCATCGGGTTATAGCCCTGGTTGGAGGAGCGACCGGTATGATTGGGGATCCTTCCGGAAAGAGTGAAGAACGCAGTCTTCTCAGTACAGAAGTTTTACAAAAAAATTTAAATGGGGTGAAAAGGCAATTGGAAAAGTACCTGAATTTTTCTACTGAAATCCACAACCCGGCGGAGATGGCCAACAACTACGACTGGTTTAAAGATATTGGCTTTTTGGAATTCATCCGCGATACCGGAAAACATATTACAGTGAATTACATGATGGCCAAAGACAGTGTAAAAAAAAGGCTTGAGGGTGAAACCGGGATGTCGTTCACCGAGTTTACTTACCAGTTGATTCAGGGTTACGATTTTTACTGGCTTTACCAGCATAAGAACTGCCGGTTACAAATGGGCGGTAGTGATCAATGGGGAAATATTGTTACCGGTACAGAACTCATCCGGCGTAAACTGGGAAAAGAAGCTTTTGCTTTCACCTCCCCATTAATAAAGCGGGCTGATGGGGGCAAATTTGGAAAATCAGAAAAAGGAAATATCTGGCTCGATCCGGAAAAGACCTCTCCGTATCATTTTTATCAGTTTTGGTTAAATGCTTCGGATGCAGATGTTGAAAACTGGATAAAAGTATTTACGTTTCTTGAAAAAGAAACAATTGATCAATTAATTTCCGAACACCAAAAGGATCCTGGCGTCAGGTTATTACAAAAGAAGCTGGCAGAAGAAGTTACGCGAATGATTCATGGGGAAGATGAATTAAATAAAGCGATTGAAACTACGCAGAAGCTTTTTGCCAATACCTCCGCCCCAGCCTCATCACTAAGCGAAGAAGATCTCCAGCAAATTGAGGGAATTATTAAACAGGAGTATCCCCTTTCAAATTTTATTAATGGCACAGACGTAATTACCCTGGTTTCTGAAACAGGAATTTTCAAAAGTAAGGGGGAAGCCAGAAAGATGATTCAAAACGGTGGAGTGAGTATCAATCGCGTAAAGGTTTCTGACCCGCAATGGGTGGTAAAGCAATCAGACTTGTTACATGGTAAATATCTGATGCTGCAGGTTGGAAAAAAGAATTATTTCCTGATTGAATCGATTTAAAATTTTGGGTTGAAGAGATTTCGAGCTGTTTTTTTCTGCCACAAATGAAATACAATAGCCACGAATGCACGAATAAAAAACTTTAAATCATCTGAACAAATCGAAATGGGATATTCAGGAGTTGGAAAAATTTCGGGCACTTTGCTGCCCCCACCCCGGGGGTAAAAATAGCTGAAAAAAAGATTGAATAAAATTTTAACCCAAATGAAACTTTTGTTCTACTAATAATTTTTCAGTTAACCCCTGTAATGTTCAGGGGGATAACACCCCAAATCGCTGGGGTTAAATATTTAGAACCAAAATATTAAAACTGAATAAACTCAATGAAATTGTTAGCAGAACAAAAATTTATAATGGCTTAAGCAGGCTGTCTTTAATTGATCCCTAAATTTTATGAAATGTTGCAGAACAGGTTACTCAACATTTACCTGCTTTTTGATCCCGGCATTTTCAACAATCTCGGCAACAAATTTCTTTTCATGGAGCAGATAGCCATTGCCTTTCTCGCAGATATGTACTTTCAAATTTTCGATGCTGATGGGGCAGCCATCAGGAATATCTGCAATATTGCTATGGCGGATGTCGTGCCCGTCTACAATCATTACCATGCCACTGCCAATGGCTTCCATCCGGTTGCCAGCCGTAATAAGCAAACCTGTATCTTCACCTAACCCAATTCCTATAGCCGAAGGGTTGGAAGCTACTGCCTGCGCCAGGCGTCCAAAGCGCCCACGTTTTTCAAAATGGGAATCTATAATTACATCATCTATAAATCCAAGACCAGTAGTAATTTTTACTTCACCCTTTAAATGGGCACGGGTAGCATTCCCCTCATAAATCATGGTATTGCTCATAGCCATTGCACCTGCAGAAGTACCCGCAATAAGAAAATCAGGTTCTTCCCAATATCGCTGCATCAGCTTATCAAGGAAGGGAGTGCCTCCAAAAATAGTGGTAAGCCTTAGCTGGTTACCACCACTAAACATGACCGCTTTACAATTGCTGATTCTTTCAAAATGATCCGATTCCATTACTTCCGCCCGGTTTCGGATATTCATCACCCCAATATTGGTACATCCGATTTTTCCAAATGCGCTTTGATAATTCTTCCCCACCTCAATGGGGATCATACTTGCGGTTGTAATTACCTCAATACGGGAATCACTTCCTCCCGTTTCTTCTACAATCCGGCGAAGGATGCCCAATTCAAAAAAGTTGAGGTTGTTACGGTGTATCTGGCCAGACTCTAAATCGGTGCCTTTATCTTCGGCACCACCAATTGCCAGAAGTTTTCCTTTTGCAGCAGTCATTAATTCCTTTCTGTGGTTAACGCAAAAATAAGATAAATGGTATTTATTTTCACTATTTAAGGATTAGCTTTATAATTTAACAACGATTCTGGAACCCAAATTCTCAAACAAAAGACTGGTAACGATGCTGAAATCAGAAGAAGTCAACCCAGAAATATTGGAAATAAAATCATTTTCCGCATTCAGAAAATTACAATACTCTCTTTTAGAATTTACGGTTTTACCATTCACAGAAAAGCGATCCTCATCACCAAACCCATGAAACACCAGCTTAATAAACTTAAAATGGGTGGTATATGATCCCTCAGGTTTTTCCATGGTAAACTCACGGATTACCGGGTCGTATCTCAATATGCGTTTATAATAAACCGATTTCTCATAATCGAAACTGCGACCATCATCTTCATAATATACAAAACTATTAGCCAGGGTACCTTTATACAAATGGATCATTAATGTATCGGTTGGTAGTTGGGCCGTGGTTTGCACCAGACTTTGCATGGGAATTATACTTCCTTCCTTTACAAATACAGGCAATTTACTCAACGATAAATCAATATAATTTTCCGACTCTCCCTCCATCTCCTTATCATTGTAAAAATCGTACCATTGGCCTTTTGGCAAATAGGCTTTAATAATCATCCTGGTACTTTCCACAGGGGTTACCAACAACGAAGGGCCAAAACAAAATTCATTCTGGTATTCCGTGCTATATATCATTTTATCGAAGGGGTGTTCAATCGCGAGCGAACGGGCTACCGGCATTCCGGTTTGGGTAGCCTCATAAAAATTACTGTATAGGTAGGGCATTAATTTGTAGCGAAGGCTAACATAATTTTTTGAAATCTCAGTAACCTCCTCACCAAAGGTCCATGGCTCGGCCGATTTTGTATTTACAGCAGAATGATTTCGAAAATAAGGGGTAAAGGCACCAACCTGCATCCAGCGGGCAAATAATTTTTGAGAGGGGCCACCGGTAAACCCTCCCACATCTACACCCGAATATGCCACCCCACTTAGTCCCAGGCTGTTTACCAGCCTAACTCCCAGCAGCATATGATCATCCGCAGAAATATTATCGCCTGTCCATATTGCTGTATACCGTTGAAGTCCGGCATAACCCGCACGGGTAAGGTTAAATGGCCTTTCGTTGGTGGCGGCCTTTGCTCCGAGGTAACTCGATTTCGCCATAAGCAATGCATACACATTGTGAGCCTGGAGATGGGTGGTTTTCTTCCCTTCCCAATCGAAGATGATATTGCTGCTCATTTTCTGGCCCCAGGTAGCAATTTCATTCATGTCGTTCCAAATTCCTTTCACTCCATAATCGGAAAAGAATTTTACTTCCTTTTCCCAAAAATCTCTTCCTCTTGGGTTGGTAAAATCAGTAAAATAGCACCAACCCGGCCATACTGCTCCGGCATAATTCTTCCCATCGGAATACTTAATATACACATCGGCCTTCAATCCTCTTTCAAAGGCTTCGGCACCGGGCTCAATTTTTATTCCCGGATCCACAATTACCGTAGTCTCAAAGCCCATCGATTTTAATTTTGAAGTCATTGCTTTGGGATTGGGAAAGCGTTTTTTATCCCAGGTAAATAACTGGTAGCGATCCATATAATGGATATCGAGGGTGATCCCATCAGCCGGGATCTTTTTTTCGCGGAGGGTTTGGGCTATTCGAAGTACCTCTGTGTCCGGATAATAGGAATATCGGTTCTGCTGGTACCCCAGGCTCCACAAAGGAGGCATGGGCATACGGCCGGTAAGCCAGGTATAGGATTTAATGATATCGGCCATTTTGCTGTGCCAGATAAAATAATAATTCATCTCACCATGGCGCGCACCAAATGCAGAAAACCGGTTATTGCTGGCGCCAAAATTAAAGTCGGTTTGGTAACTGTTATCCAGGAAAACTCCATAATTTAATTGATGGTGTAGGCCCATATAAAACGGAATAGAAGAATAAATAGGATCCTGGTTTGTGGAGTATCCATAGGCATCCGTATTCCAATTCGTATACCCGTTCCCGGTACGATCAAGGTTTCCGATTTTTTCGCCCAGCCCAATAAACCTTTCTCCTTCCTGCATGTGCCGGTACGCGGTTACCTCTTCGCCTACCCAGGAGGTACCGAGGCCAGGTTCATCTTCATTGATAACCTGGCCGTCTGTGGTTTGAAATGAAAACGACAATGGTTTCTTTCCAATAATCAATACCAACGAATCCGTTTGAAGTCTAATGGTCTGTTCATTTTCTTTCAGGATACAGGATACCTTTTCCGGAGAAGCAACAACGGCATAGGAGAAATCAGAAGGTAACGGACTCAGATCCATACGAACCCTAATCACATTGGCGCTGTACACGGTAACTCTTACAAAAGCATTCTGGGTACGGATATCCATTTCCTGCCCATGCCGGCTTACCGATTTAATATTTCCCGCATCCCTTACTGAATTTTGGGAATAAGCCATAATGCTGCCCAGCAGAAAAGAAAATAATAAAATGAAAATTTGTTTCATTACACAAATCAATTAATTAAAAATGGCATCTTAAATATAGTAAAACCGGCCCCATCTCTGAAGCCGGTTTTGTTCAAAAACATCCGACGAAAAAATTTATTCTGGTGTTACTGTGAATTTTGCAGTGGGGTCGTTGGGGGCTGCCGGATCATGCAATGCAAAGTTCACTTTGATCTTATAATTCCCCGAGTTGGTTGGACCGGGGAAGTTGGATCCGCCAGAAGTGTAGAAACCAAAGTATCCACCTTCATTCAGGCCCGCAATACTGTTATCCGCAACCGCATATTTCATACCCCAGTTGCCATTCTCTGGAAGCAATAGATATTCCGATCCTCCATTAAACGCAAGAGTTAATTCAAATTCAACAGCGTTTAACCTGGTGAACTGTTGCGCTGGTAGCGGAACGGGATTAGTCCATCCTCCCGGAGTGGCGCTTCCTACGATAAACAGGTTATCGGGCAAATTAGGCCCGTTGTAAGGAGTAACCGAATACTTCCCTCTTTGGAAATCTACCACTATTAAATACATACCGGCATTTAATGGGCCTTTGAAATTACTTCCTCCACTGGTATAAAATTGAAAATCTCCTCCAACTTCCACACCCGGTATGCTATTATCTTCAATGGCATATTTCTGTCCCCAGTCTCCGTTCACAGGCAATAGTAAATACTCAGACCCGCCATTCAGGTTAAACACCCCCATGAAGGTAGTTTCATCTATCTGTGCAAATTGTTGTGCAGGTACCGGCACCGGGTTGGTCCATCCACCCTGGGTAGCACTGCCTACAATAAACAATGCAGCGGGAGGAGTAATTTTTGGTGGAATTTTGTATGGGGTTACGGTAAGCGTTAATACATTAGAAACTAACCTTTCATTATTGTTGCCATAGGAAGAAGTAACCCTTACTTCTACCGGATAGGCCACATTATAATTAAAACCAAAACCGAGCAGGATATCATTCAATTGCTTTGCAGTAAAACTGGTATCCAGTTTACCCATAATAATGGTAGCATTGGCCTTGCTGAAATTCCTCCCTGCCGAATCAATCTCCAAAATGTATTTTTGGTTTGAAGCGGAAGTTCCATATTGTGGGTCTGTCCAGTTGAATGTTATAACCGTATTCATGGAGTCGGCTGGCTGTGCAGCAACAGTTGTAACGGAAGCGCTTAGTACCGGCGCTTTACCATTTCCGAATAATGGGAGATCATCCACCTTGTTACAAGCCGAATAAAAAATAACAGCGGCCGCGGCAATGATCAGTCTAAAAATATTTTTCATTTTATTGATTTTGAAGGTTCTGATTATGCAGGGGTAACTGTGAACTTACCTGTTTTAAATTCAACTACAATTTTATAATTACCACTGGCAGATGGCGAAATCATATCTCCCCCATTGGGTTTAAAGGGCCCCCCGGATGGATCGTTGGAATTATTATCGCCAAGGGTACCATACTTAGCAGCCCAGCTCCCATAAACAGGGATAAACAGGTACGATTGGGAACCATTCAAATGAATAGTAAGTTCAAACCTGGATGAAGTAACCTTGGTAAACTTTTGAGCAAGATTTTCCGGTTCTCCGCATCCACATTGCCATCCGGCAGGAGTAGCCGCACCGGTAATATATAAATTAGCCGGAACGGGATACACTACATCGAGGAATGGAGTGGCCGTAAAGGTTAGAATATTGGAGTAAAGTACGCCGGTATTATTAAGAAGAGACGCTTTAATACGGATATCAAACTGACCCGAAACGTCTTCCACCATTCCGGCAGTCAGTAGCGCCTTGTTAAGATCTCCTACGGTAAACGCATGGCTTAGGTCTTCCGGAATTGAAATTTCAGCGAGGTTTGGCGCTGTAAAATTTTCGCCGGTTTTTGAAACCTGGATGGTATAAAATACATCCTGAGAACTTACCCCGGTCGTAAACATATAGTCGGGGTTCGTCCAAAAGAATGTAACCGCCGGTTGGTCTTTTGCACTAACACTCAGTACAAAAGGACCATCCGAAGAAGCAGTAAGCACGGGAGCTTTACCTCCTTCAAAAAAATCTTTATGCTCGTCTTTTTTGCAGGAAGCAAAAATTAGCAACCCCACAAAGGCGAAAAGCAAACTGTTGATTATCTTTTTCATTAGCTGAAGTTTGAATATTTTAATTATAGCCTTCGTTTTGTGTCAGGTTGGGGTTAGAGGTAAGGTTGGTGGCAGGAATCGGGAATAAATTATATTTATTCTCTTTGGCAGTTCCATTAAGAGCACCTCCTTTCCATGGCCACAAATAAGTTCCGGTGGTGAGCAACCCATACCGAATAAGATCGGTGCGGCGTTGACCTTCCCAATATAATTCTCTTGCTCTTTCATCCAACACAAAATCCAGATCGAGTTGACCCGAAGTAATATTGCCACTGGAATTTCCGTAGGCACGTTGCCGTATCAGATTGATATAATTAGTGGCCGTGGCAATGTCTCCTCCTGTGCCGCCACGCAAAACAGCTTCGGCATATATCAGATACATTTCACTTAAACGGAAAATCGGGAAATCAATATCCGACCAGAACTTATCCGGGTCATGTACAGGCTGACCATCGGAACGGATATTCCTATACTTGGCCACATGCAACCCGTTTGTAAAATCAGCAATAGAAGGAATAGCCAGTTGGGCAGAACCGGTTCCAAACTTAGAAGTGGTGAACATGGCCCTCTTATCGGTATTCCCGGTTAAATCAGGGAATTTATCTGCCAACCCCTTGGTAGCACGGTAACCACCCCAGCCATTACCCGGGGTAATTCCATAATCCGCTTCATCACCACTGGAGGCTGCATGAATAAAGAAGGTAGTGTTTCCGTAACCGGTAGTATGAATTCCATCACAATTTGCAGTAAACATGAACTCATCTTTTGCTTTATCATTATCGGCCATGAACAGGGTAGCATAATCGGGATACAGGCTATACCCTGCATTAATTACATTTTGTGCATTGGTGATGGCATCTGTCCAGCGGGCAGTTCCGGTATAAACTTCTGCATTCAGATACATGCGGGCCAATAAAGCCCAGGCAGCTCCCTGATCTACGCGGCCATACTCTGCTGTATGTGCTGGAGGAAGTTCGGTAAGGGCGGTATTTAATTCACTTTCTATATAGGTAAATAATTCTGCCCTGGATTTCTCCTGGGGAAGAAAGGTACCCACACCATCGGCCTCGGTAATAAAGGTTGATTTACCAAAAATATCCATCATTACCCAATAGTTAAACGCGCGTAAAAAGCGGGCTTCACCGCGAGTGGCTTTAATTGAAGCTGCATCCGCACCGGTAATTCCATGGCTGGCAATTTTGGCATCGGTTGCTTCGCGCATGTACTCATTAATCAAGGTGATGTTATAAATTGGCCGGGCATACATTCCTTTAAGAAAAGGGTCAGAACTTGTCCAACTCATGTTATGGAAATCCCAGATGGTTTGGTCGTTCCAGGCCACAATGGCTTCATCGGTAGGCAGTTCCTGGCAGTTAAAAAACATACGAATAAAAGCGATCTGGGATCCTTCATCCAAACCACCGCTAATATCGGGGCTACCTGCGGGACCTTGGTTCCCTGAAGATGCTAAAGTGCCATAAATTTTTGCCAGTACCGCTTTGTACCCGGCTACGGATGAATAGGTAGTTGCCGGCGTTAGATCGTTAACGGGCAACAGATCCAGTTTCTTAGCGCAGGAAGCAAGGAAGAATCCTGCCAAACATGCAATTAAAATTTTATTTCTCATTTTTTCTGAATCAGTTTAGGTTAAAAATCGAGACTTGCCCCCAGTGAAAATATTCTAGGTCTTGGATAAATGTTGTTATCAACCCCGCTTACACTTGCACTTTCCGGATCAGCACCTGAGTATTTGGTAATCACAAATACATTCTGCACATTGGCTGTCATCCTGAAATTAGTTTTCGGATGAATTAGCTTACCAAAGTTGTAACCGATGTTGATGTTATCTAAACGGAAGAAAGAAGCGTTTTCAATATAATAATCACTAAAATACTGGTTGTTCGTAAACCCTGTCTTCAGGTAATCAACCGAAGCATTTTTTACGGTTCCCAATGGATCCTGCAAGGAAGTGAGGGCACCAGAACCGGAATTATAGTTATTGTACAGGTAGTTATCGATCATACCATGCCCGGCAACTCCAAAAGAAAATTTCTTAATGGTTAAGGTGGTATTAAATCCAAACATAAAATCCGGCGCAGGTTTCTTATACAGGTAACGGTCGTCCGAATTCACCTGCCCATCGCGGTTTATATCTTCATACAATCCTTCAATGGGCCGACCGGTAGTTTTATCATACACCTGTTTGTACACGAAGAAAGAATATGGTGCATATCCTACAGTGAACTTACCAATACTGTTTCCGGTACCTCCGGAGATTCCGCTCACATCAATTCCTTTAAAATTGGGATCGGGGTTAACTAAAAGTTTGGTGATTTTTGATTCGTTGTAACTGATGTTGAAACCGAGGTCCCAATTCAGGTTTCTCTTCCGGATAGGAACCAGGTTAAGCACAAATTCAGCGCCTTTGTTTTCCATATTACCTACGTTGGTAAGCAGTTCAATATTGAAGTTTGCACCGGGGGCAATGGGAACCACACTCAACAGGTCTTTGGTTTTCTTCTTATACACATCAATTGAACCGGAAATCCTGTTCTTGGCAAAACCGAAATCCAACCCAATATTCGTAGTAGCCGTGCTTTCCCACCTTACATGTTCATCGTAGGCAGAAGGGCGAAGGTATTGGTAGAAGCTATTTCCAAATTGATATTCGGCAGAGGAAGCACTATAACTGTAAACCGGAAGGTAAGTATAATACCCGATCCCATCCTGCTGCCCTGTTTCACCATAACTAAACCGGGCTTTCAAATCGGATACAAGGGAACTGTTTTTAAAAAAGGTTTCATTCAGTTTCCATGCGATAGCTCCTGCAGGGAAATAACCAACCCGGTTTTCTTTTGAGAATTTAGAACTCGCATCCCTTCTGATGGATCCGGTAAGAAGGAACTGATCAATGAGCGTAAGGTTGATACGGCCCAGGTACGATTCAAGTCGGTACTCCGGTTTATCCGTAGCAAATGGCGCCATAGAATTCGGAATTTCATTCCCGTTAATTCTATAGGAAGGATAATTGTACACTAAGGTGTAGAAATCCTGGTAGCTATGCAATGCGAGTACATCTAACCTGTTCCCATTTCCAAAATTCTTATTATAAAACAAGGATAGATCGGCTATATAATTCCTTTTTCTTTGTTGATAATAAGAACGGCGTCCGCTTCCTGTTGGAGCGTATGCAGAGGCGGAGGTGGAATCAATCACATCGTTTCCACGGCCAAATGCATTATCCAAACCTAAGTTAGCCTGGATGTGCAGGTCGGGGAAGAAATGAAGTTTATAATCTAATTGCACATTCCCTACTACACGATCAACACGGGAAAGATTATCCCTCAAATTCAGGAGGCCCAATGGATTCCGGGGAGCCAATGCAAAAGGAGCCCCATCCTGCATCCATTCAAAGTAACCTCCCGTTTTGGGATCGTTATTGATTGGATATTGGGTAGGATCCATCGAAACGGCGTTTCCCACAGCCCCCTGGTCGGCAAACCGGGTTTTATTATGGGCATATTTGAAATTTACATTTACAGCAAGGTGGTCGTCAAAAAATTTGGGCGACAAATTCACAGCGTATGAATTACGTTCAAATTTATTGGTGAGCAAAACCCCTTCCTGGTATAAATAACCTAAGGAAATCCGATAGGGCAGGTTAAAGTTCTTATGGCGTAATGAACCGCTCACACTCAGGTTATTATTGGAGGTGAGTGCGGTTTGATAAATCCGATCCTGCCAATCGGTGGTGGCGTGTCCTAACTTATTTAAATATAAATCACTCCCTGTAATATCTGCCTGGTCGGTAACAATTTTACGAACCTGGTCGGCCGTTAACACATCAATATAATCATACACCTTGGCCACCGAGAGTTGGGTGTTAAAATTAAATACCGGTTTGCCATTGCGGCCTTTCTTGGTTGTAATAATTAACACGCCGTTGGAAGCACGCGATCCATAAAGAGCGGTTGCAGATGCATCTTTCAATACACTGATCGACTCAATATCTTCGGGATTGATTGTATTGAGATAATTGCCCGATCCGGAAATATCATTACCATCCACCGGAACGCCATCCACAACAACCAGCGGATCGTTGCTGGCATTGAGCGAAGCGCCACCCCGGATTCTTAATTTACTTCCCCCTCCGGCAGAGCCTCCACCGGTAGTTACCTCCAATCCGGCAACTTTACCCTGCAGCAACTGCTCGGAAGAAGCAATACTTCCTTTTTGAAAATCTTTAGTGCCTACGGAAACCATCGAACCGGTAAGATCAGTCTTGCGGCGGGTACCATAAGCAACCACCACCACTTCTTCCAGTTTTTGATCGGTTTGCACAAGGCGAATCACAACCGAAGAAATACCTTTTAGGGAAACTTCCTGGGTTGCATAACCAACCGAACTAACTACAACGGATTTAGCATTTGCCGGTGCATTCAGCCGGAAACTACCATCGGCGCCGGTTTGGGTACTTATATTGGCACCCTTAATACTAACTGTAACATTCGGGATACCGAGGCCCGATTTGGAATCGGTAACGGTTCCCGAAACCTGGTTCTGTGCCGAGGTTTGTAAACCTCCTAACAACAAAACCAACATTACCGTTAGCAACTGGTAAATTTTTTGAGTTGTTTTTCTCATAATTCAACAATCAAATTTTGGTTTATAATAATAAAGTAAACGTCCATTTTGCAGAAATAATGGCAACTGTAAGCAAACAAATAATGTGTAAAACTTACACAAATTAAGGGCTTTTCGGGGAATTAATATATTTTTTAATTATTCCGGCCCGAAATCTACCTCGATTTTCACCTATCAAAGACAAAAAAAAACCGCGATTTGCTGCTTTTTAAAAGTCGATACCAGTCCATTTTTTCTTTCTTTTCTCGTATTTATCAAAATTAAACTTATATAGTTTCCCCGGCCTGTGTGGAACATCTCTTTCAATTTCGTCCGTATCAATCAACAGGTCCATGGAAAAGAATTTTTTCCTGAAATTCCGCCTGTCCATTTTGGTATCTAAAATAGCTTCGTACAGATTTTGTAATTCGCGAAGCGAGAATTTCTTTGGCAGGAGATTAAAGCCCAATGGGTGTTCCTGGATGCGTTTTTGCAACCGGAGATAGCAGGTATCAAAAATTTGCTGATGATCGAAAGCCAGATCTTTTACATTATTCACATCATGCCAATGCAATTCGTTTTCCATCTTGCTCAGCTTATGATGCTGAATATTGATGAGCGAGCAATAGGCAATGGTCACAACCCTTCCGGCAGGATGCCGTTGAGGCTTTCCAAAGGTATGCACCTGCTCGAGGTACACATCTTTTAACCCGGTACGTTCCCGCAATATCCGGTATGCCGCTTCATCCACATCTTCTGCTACATCAATAAGATCACCCAGCAAAGACCATCTCCCCATAAACTTTTTAAGATCGCTTCGAATCAGGAGGACTTTCAATTTATTCTCATCAAATCCAAAAATTACACAATCCACCGAAAGCGCAATACGGTTAATATTTTTAACCTCTGTTTGAATCGCCTTCAGGGTCTTCACATTAACAGGAACTTTTGTTTCGGCAATTGTAGCCATAGCAGTCATCGGGTATTAATAGATTAATCCGGAGTTAATTTCCTTTTACCACTTTAAATGTTTTGATAGCATCCGCACTTTCCACAGTAAGCATATATACTCCATTTGACAGGCTGGCAGTTTCCGGTAATTGAAAAATATTGGATCCGGGTGCTACACTTAAACTTTTTGAAAGTAAAACCCGGCCGCCAAGGTCCGTCAACCTGATTTTTAAATTTTCATTTGTCAATGACTCAAACTGAACAGAGCATGTTTTAGTAAAGGGGTTGGGCCTCACTTCTATTACCCATCCCCGTTGGTTCCGCAGCAGTTTAATAATGGAACTGAAAGAATATTGCCCGTCTTTATCAATTGATTTCAATCTATAAAACTGAATATTCCCGGTAATACTCGCAATATCGTCGCTGTATTGATAGTTCGATCCCCCATTTGCATTCACTTCACCAATTTGAGAGAAATGCATTCCATCGGCGCTGCGTTCAACTACATATTTCTGTACGTCAATCTCATTATTCACTTTCCAGGTAAGGATATTAAAATCTCCGTTCTTCCTTCCATTGAAACTAATCATGGTTACAGGAATCGTAATGGGCGAACTTACCAATACCCTGTATTCTCCGGGTTGGAGAGTAAAACTTTCGGAATGAGCGAAGGGTGAAATAGTGGTGTTGGCCTGTTGAAAATAATCGTACCAGTGGTCCGTGGAAGTATTTGCCAAGGCCGGCATTGATACCGAACTGGTCAATGGAATCACATCGAAATTTCCCACTACAACCATCTTTTGATTGCCCGATGTAACTATAAAATATTTAAAGGCATTCGTGAGGTTGTAATTCATCTGGTTGGAGGTAAACAAATTGCTCCAGGCTGAATTCTTGCGAAGCGCAAACAATGCCCTCCAGGTATCATACAAATGCTTCCTTTCGGGAACTGCAAGATATTCCCAATGAACCGGCTTGGGATCGGTGCGGCAATCGGAACTGTTAGTACCGTTCACACAATAATTAATGGAGTAATCATACCCCAACTCTCCAAATTCCCAAAGCATCTTGGGGCCCGGGATGGTATATAAAAATGCACCGCAAAGTTCCATTCGTTTTAATGCCGTATTCAGGCTCTTGATATTATAACCTCCTGAGGCATTCCCATAATTCAAACAATTGGTCATCAGTCTTTCTTCATCATGGCTTTCCATATAGGTTATCAGGTAAGGGTTAGACCATCCCCTTTCTGTAAAAATATTGTATCGTAATTCCCAGGTTCCACCCGGCCC
>CAZYKA010000025.1:0-38459 GCA_964647915.1 uncultured Ferruginibacter sp.
GTGGAATTTCCCTGCTGATATTTCCTGCCTGGCATCAACATCCCAAACGGATAATGAATAAAACTCAACAAAATCCTTTCTGGTAAAGGGTTTCAAAGAACTCCAATTATGCCTTATTAGCCCTTTTTAGGGCGTATAATACATAAATTTAACACCTTTTACAGATAAAAACAACTCAAATCATGGCTCGATTTAACAACACATCACCAATGGATTTTTTTGAATTGTACCACCGGTTTATTAAAGATAGCCTTACAGGAAAACGGTTACAGGTTAATGGTAAGCGAATCTCAGCAGGTACTATCGCTTCTTATTCCGGAACCCTGCAATTGCTGAAAAAATTCAGCGAAGAAAAACAATTTCAATTGCGGATAAAGCCGGTAAAATCCTTAACGAAAAGAGAACTGGTAACGGAGAAAAATTACTGGAACAAGTTCTATAAACGATTCACAGATTACCTATACCACGATTGCAACCATTTTGATAATTATGTGGGTTTAAATATAAAAAACATCCGCACTTTTTTCGGGTATCTCCAGAAAACATTGCTTATTGATGCAGGCGGCTTTCACAAACAGCTATATGTACGCAAAGAAGAAATTCCCATCATTACGTTACTGCCCGAAGAATTGAATTTCTTTATTTATAACAAACCTTATGAGCAATCCCTTAACTCTACATTAAGAAAAGCAAAAGACGTGTTCGTTTTCGGTTGTACCGTAGCCTTGCGTTTTTCTGATCTGTCGGCGCTCAGGAATGTTAACCTGAGGAAGATGAACGACAACTGGTATTTGTTCACCCGCTCAAAAAAGACTGCGGTTGAAACACAGGTTAGATTACCGGATTATGCTGTGGAGATAGCCGATAAGTATAAAAAGCAGCGGGGAGGTTACTTATTGCCGAGGTTCAATATAGTAAACCTTAATAAATACATTAAAAGGCTCACAGAAGCTGCCGGCTTCGTCCAGCCCGTTCCTAAAACAAGAGGAAGAAGGGGAACTATAAAGGAAATTCATAAAACTGCGGGCGATAAAAAATCTACTTATCGTTTCTGCGACCTGGTTTCTACCCATACAATGAGGCGTACTGCTATAACAACGATGCTTTCGTTAGGTATGCCGGAACATATTGTGCGTAAAATAAGCGGCCATTCCCCGATGAGCAAAGAATTTTTCCGGTACGTTGCACTCGCTCAAAGCTACCAGGATAAAGAAACCAGTCAGATGTTTGAAAAACTTAAAGCAAAGGTCATGTAAGGGTATTCACGTTTATAAATTAAAACTATAGCCCAATTTAATTTATTTTTGAAAAATAAATCACCATTTCAAAAACCTTTTATGAAATTAAAAGAACTCAAACAAAAAAGGATTAGCATTATAAACAAGAGCTATTTGATATTGCTGCCGCTTCTGCACTGCCTTATTGTTACAGCGCAAAAAAATGTGCTGCAATACCCGTTCAAGTTTTCCACAAAACGGAGCAATGCAGCCTCCTTTAACAAGGGAGCATATATCATGGCAGATAAAAGCGCTTCAAATATTGCATTTGTATTACAGGACATTGATAAGGCGGATTATGTTTTGGCCGATTCAAATTTTAAGATAATTTCAAGTTTTTCTTTACCCGCCAAACAAACCATCTTTAATTACGATGCCTCCAACCTGAGCCAGTTAAATTATGTGGGAGCAACCACGGATGGTAACAAGTACAATTTTATATACAAGCACACTGCCACCAAAATGTTCAGCAATAAAGATTATTATTCTTATAAAATTGAAACGGTTGATTTCGCTGCAAAAAATGTTATACAAAAAGATTTTATAAACGTTCCTAAAAATGAAAAGGTGATTTCAGGTTTTTCGGAATACAATAATTTTTTCCTGCTTACAGCAATGGATGAAACTTCCTCCCTAAAAATATATGGACTATCAGGAAATGGCGCTACTATTGAAAAAACAATTGTATTCCCTGTTCAAAACACGGATGGGAAAAAGGCAAAAAAACTTTCAGATATCCTGGCAGAAACCGTAACAATTAATGCAGCCGACGAACCGGGGTTAGATGATGCGGTAAGAAGCGCTAAATTATTTACTTCAAAAGATGAGCTTACCTTTCTTATAAATGATAGGGGCTCAGCACAGGTTGTAACAATCAATACAACTAATTTCTCCGTAAGCAATAAATACATTAAGCATGAAAATGCAGAAAGCAAAGAGGCAGATAAAGCATATACCAATGCCTATATAACCGGCAACAGGCTTTTTTTAATGCAGGTAGTGCCACAAAAAATTACCGTATCTGTTTTTGACCTGGATGGAAAAAATTTAAGCAAGCTGGAAATAAATGAAACGAACATACAGCAGTTGACAAACGGCGGCGGCAAATACCAGGAAAGAAGAGGCAGCAAAGAAAAGGACGAAATGATAGATGATTTTACTAAAATAACAAAAGCGCTTATAAAAGGAACACAAGGCATTGCAGTTGAAACCACTGCAACAGGAAAGTATTTAATCACCATTGGTACTTACGATGACATCCAGGTGAGCTCCGGAGGAGGAGATGCTTACCATACGTCGGTTCAATTCGGGCAGGGTACAAGCCCTTCAACACAAGCCACCAGCAATTCTTATTATTATACCAATGCTGTACCGGGTGTTTCAAAATTTGTGAGCAGGCCCAATTATTACAAAACCACTTCATTCAGTTTATTGCTGGATGCAGTAACTCTGAAGCCGGTAAAAGACAAGATACCGGAATCGGCAGCAAAGCAGATAAGGAATTATGTAAGCGAAACAGGAAACGCCATGAAAAACCAGTTTGTATTTCATAATAAACAGTATTACGGGTATTATGACGGTGATGCTGAATTTTATATTTTCCAGCATATTGCCATCAGGAAATGACGTGTAATTTTTTAAAAGCTGTTTAATCATTTAACCTGTTAAACCTGTTTGCTTTTGGAATTTGTCAACAAATTATATCAGGAACTGGAAGAACAGTTGAACTTTATAAATCTTGAAACAGATGATCCGTTAAAGGAGGCAGAGCTATCAACGCAGGTAATTGTAAATTCCTTAAAACAGCTAAAACAACATGTACTTAAACGAAAATTCAGATATCAATCTGAAGAAATAAAATTTTTCAAAACCGTAAAACCAAAATTTCTTTCAAAGCTCATCTTTCAAATAAGTGTTTACAATATTCATAGCCGGATGCCGAAAGGAGGAGAAAAAATTGCAAGAAAATATTTACACCATGAGTTGCAAAATCTTCGAAGATACTTTGATAATAATTTAGACTTTTATAAATATTACCGGACAGGAAGTAACTATTTAGACCATAAATATTTTGTGAGAGGTAAGCATGACATTCGTCTTACGCTTGATACATTTTACTTTGAAACAGACCCGCTATTTAGTACCAGCCACGATTATAAAGTGGCAAAAATTATCGCAAATGATTTACTGCAGGTTTACCTGGAAGATACCATTTCATCACTTGAAAGAAAAGAAAATAGTATGCCAATGCAGGATTTTCCCAAAATAAAACTTACCTGGACGGAACAAAAAACTGCACTGATAGAGCTTTTATACGCATTGCATACCAGGGCTGTATTTGATAATGGTAAAGCTGATATAAAGGATATTGCCAGCTATTTTGAAAATATTTTCAACATTGATTTAGGTGATTATTACAGGGCTTTTATGGAAATCAGGTTACGAAAAACCGGCAGAACAAAATTCATTGATGCAATACGGGAAAGTTTAATAAAAAGAATGGATGAAGCGGAAGAAAAATAGAATACGGCCTGGCGGGATATTTTTAAATTTATTTCACCCAAGTTGGGTGCATCTTGGGTACTAAAACCGGTCAAATCATATTTTTTTGTGCCATACTAAAATTCACTACAACGTATGGCAGTAAATATCGTTACCAAAGAAGACCTGACAGAGTTCAGGCATCAGCTCCTTGATGATTTAAAAACAATCATCCATACTAAGCCTCCCAAACAAAAACAATGGCTTAAAAGCAGTGAAGTCAGAAAACTGCTTAAAATTTCACCGGGCACATTGCAAAATCTACGCATCAACGGTACGCTTGCATTTACGAGGATCGGAAGCATTCTCTATTACAGTTATGAAGATATTGAAGCTTTGCTGGATAGTAATAAGAAACATGCCCTTATGGAAAATACACTCTTTGGCAATTTAAAAAAAGGAGGTAATCCATGAATTATATAAAACATCTTGCAGGCTTCTTCGAACGGGTGTCCACCGATGAACGGCTAAATCCTACACATATCAGTATGTATGTTTCACTATTTCAGTTTTGGAATGCAAGCCGCTTTAAAAATCCGATCAGCATTTCACGGGGAGAATTAATGAGAATAAGCAAAATCAGTGCAAAGGCTACTTATCACAAGTGCATGAAAGAGCTGAATGATTTTGGCTATCTCAAATACAAGCCCTCATATAACCCATTCAAAGGAAGCTTTGTTTACTTGTTCAATTTCCAGACAGGTAATGAACAGCCTGATAGTACAGACAATACTAAAATCGGAACAGGTATTGAACAAGCACAAGAGCCTTACATAAACGGTTCAAACATTATAAACCAAACGTCTTTAAACCTGGATGAGCCGGCACAAAAAAAAGAAGTTCAAAAAGTGAACAGGTTGGGAAAAGAAGAAAAAGAAAAGTTGCGGCAAAAGAAAAAGAAGAAAGCTGAAGCCGAAGGCGAAAGCCCCGATGGCTATCGGTATTCTGCCAAAAAAGAAAGAAGCGATTTCATTGTTCCGCAGGTTGGCCAGGTACAGGAATACTTTGCTTTGCAAAAATTTTCTTCTGTAGAAGCGGCAAAATTTTATAATTATTTTCAAAGCAATGGTTGGCTGGTTGGCGGCAGAACAAAAATGAAAGACTGGCAAGCTGCAGCCCGTAACTGGATGCTTAATGCAAACAAATTTGCCAAAGGAAAACCGGTAAAGCCCAAAGCCAAACATCTTCATGCAACAACCAACAAAAACTATTCAGAGCCGCTATAACTACAACGATGTTTGGGAGTGGCTGCAACAAAAAGGCAAAGAAATCTATGGTAAAAAATTTCAACTGCATGAGGAAGATAAGCAAACCATTTACCTGCTGCTTTGCTGGTTCTTACAAGACGATATTGCAGCCCCACAGTTAGAGCTTGATTTGGGGAAAGGAATTTTATTAAGCGGTCCCGTTGGTTGCGGTAAAACAACATTAATGAGTTTAATGAGGTATGTAACACAAAACAAATACAAGTTCATTATGAAATCATGCAGGGATACAGGTTTTGAATTTATTGAAGATGGCTTTTCAGTCATTCATAAATACAGCAAAGGGGCATTATATCAGTATAATCCGAAGATTTATTGCTTCGATGATTTAGGAGTAGAAAGCAGCTTGAAATATTACGGCAATGAGTGCAATGTAATGGCAGAAATTTTATTGACCAGGTATGATTTTTTTATCAGTCAGAATCTCATTACTCATGTTACTACTAATCTTTCGGCCAGTGAAATTGAAGAAGCCTATGGCAATCGGGTAAGAAGCAGGTTACGGGAAATGCTCAATCTGATTTCATTCGATGCTAATTCAGCAGACAAACGAAAGTAAATGATATTGGCATCCTTGACAGCGAAATAAAATAAAAATGAAGTGAGTAAATGTTTAACCCGATTGCATTTAATAACGGCTTAATTGATAAACGACAATAAACCAAAATCAAAAAATGAATATCAAAAATTACACATCAACAGTAGAAGCCGGCCGCAGCATGGCAAAAATTGAAGAACTGTTGGTAGAAATTGGTGCCAGTAATATCAACAAACAATACGCAGATAAAATCTGCACTGGCATCACTTTCTTACTATACGACCAACAACTGCAGCAAACTTTACCTTTTCACCTTAAAGCACAGGTTGAAGAATGCTTTGCCATCCTTTGGCAGGATGTAAAGCGGCCTCGGCCCGACACCCGGGCACAGATACAACAGCAGGCCGGCCGTACCGCCTGGAGAATCCTTTCTGACTGGACAGAGGTCCAATGCACCATGATTCTGTTAGGCCAGGCAAAACCCCTGCAAATGTTCCTGCCGTTTATGTACGATATGAAAACGAATGAAACGCTTTTTGATAAGGTTAGTAATGGGAAAGTGAAGTTGTTACCCGGTTAAATAGTTGAGCAATTGAGTTACTTTTGCAGAACAAGAGTTATGCATATGAATTTTGAAAAATCATGGATAGAAATAGAATGCCCTAAATGCAGTTATAAGAACGAAATTCAATTGCTCGATATTAAATTTGAAAGCAAAATACACTGTTCAAATTGCAAAATAACTATACAATTAAAAGACGACAACGCTTCTGCATACACAACAATTAATAATGTAAACAACCTTTTCAACGATTTAGATAACCTTTTTAAATAATCGAATGTATTTTAACCATAATCTCCGTGTAAAAGTTCAAAACTGGCGTAACAGGCTTTATAAATCAACATACGAACAGTTCAATAATAGTTATTACTTCTTCTTTAAAAATATTACAGCAACAAGTCTTATTAATAAAATAATTCAAGATGCAGTAGATAAGAACCCTGTTATAGCAGAGCAAATAGAAACTGCCAAAAAACAATTAGCCAGTGGCTATGGAAGATTCAGATTAAGTAAACTTCAATTTAATGATGAAAGCCATATAGCCGGTTTTTTGTACTGTCTGCAACAATACTTTATTTCAGAAAAAGCAGATGCTATAGCACTGGTGCAAAATTATAGCACATCAGGAGGGAGTTACGACGGGCAGCAGGAGAGTTTTATTGTTCAGTATATTCAACCAATCACAAACTACGTTGAGGATATTCTTGATGAATCAAGTTCTGTATTATATCTGCTTGAAAAATATAAAGTAAGGACAGAAAATTTTTTAAAGACTGAACTTTTGAACAAATACAAAGCACTGACTAAAAGTTACGAACAACTTTTAGAAGATGATTTGCGTTTGTATCTTTTTGACAACGGTATCGACAATCCATTTTCAACACCAAAGAGTGCATCGGGCAGGGCAGATATTGTAGGTATGCTGGATACTATTGACCCACTTGTTCTTGAAATAAAGATTTATGATGCAGAGAAGGGATATAAGAAGCAAAGAGTAATTGATGGGTTCAATCAGGTAGTTAGGTATGCAAATGATTATAATAAGCCTGTTGGTTATCTGATTGTTTTTGTTATTGACCACGTAGAATTTAGCTTTCAAAGCTCAACCAATGAAAAAACATGGCCGGTTAAAATTGAAACTCAGGGCAAAGCTTTTTACATTATTTTTATCAATCTTTTTGATGGTACTTCTGCAAGTAGTAGCAGAGCGCCGGAAAATATTATGGTTGAAATTTAAGAAGCCCCATATAACTCATGCACCTTCCCATCAACATAGACGACTTGATTAATGGCACCACTGTAGAGTGGGAACGTATTGAATTTAAAGAAGGCTGGAATGATTTGCATATACTCCACACCATTTGTGCTTTTGCAAATGATTTCAGCAACCTGGGCGGCGGTTATGTTGTTGTAGGTATTGCGGAGAAGAACGGTAAGCCAATTTTACGTCCCAAAGGATTAACACCTGAGCAGGCTGATAAAATTCAAAAAGAATTACTCAACCTTTGCAAGCAACGATTAAAGCCTGACTATACACCTATTGTTGAGCCGGTAACTTTTCAAGGCAAACTTATCTTAATAATTTGGTGTCCCGGCGGTCAGGAACGGCCTTACGAAACACCGGAAAGTTTCGCAAAAGGAGTTCCTGTTGCAAAGCATTATTACATCCGAAAATTCAGTAATACCGTAAAACCAAATAAAACGGAGAAGGAAGAGTTGCTTCGCTTTGCTGCGGTTCCATATGATGACAGGGTAAATCATAAATACAGTATCAATGATTTATCGCCGGGATTAGTGCGTTCCTTTTTGCAGGAAATAAAAAGCAAACTGTTTGAAGAATTTGACAAACTGACTTTTGAAGATGTATGCAGGCAGATGAATTTGGTAGAAGGCCCGGCAGAATACATAAAGCCAAAGAACTTTGCTTTAATGTTTTTCAACCCCAATCCTGAAAAAATATTCCTTAAAGCACAAATTGAAATTGTGTCTTTTCAGAACGAGGAGGCAGATAAGAATTTTACGGAAACTGTTTTTGAAGGACCGATACATCAGCAGTTGAAAGATGTGCTTCGCTTTTTTAAATCACAGGTGATAAAGGAAAAAGTACAGAAGGTAAGTCATCAGCCCGAAGCAATCCGCAGTTTCAATTTCCCTTATGAAGCATTAGAGGAAGTGTTGGCTAATGCTGTTTACCACCGTAATTATGAAATAATAGAACCAATTGAAGTACGGATTCATCCCAATATGATTCAGGTCATAAGTTTCCCTGGCCCCGACAGTTATATAAAAATGCAAGACATGAAAGCCGGAAAGGTTGTTGCCCGGCGTTACCGCAACAGGCAAATTGGCAATATCTTGAAAGAATTAAAACTGACGGAAGGTAAGTGTACCGGCATCCCAACCATACTAAAGGCCATGAATAAAAACGGCTCACCGGAGCCGGATTTTGTAACAGATGATGAACGAACCTCTCTTACCGTAACCATACCCGTTCACCCTGCCTTTCGGGAAATCAATTTTTCAACGCTAAAATTAACCCCGACAGCCAAGCAGGTGCTTAGAGTAACCAGAAATGCAATTCTGTCAACTGTCACTATATCTATGATGATTCAGACAAAGGCCACCAGCGGGGCTTTAAGACGGGCAATTTCAAACCTGCTGGAACTTGGCCTTCTGGCTTATACAATCCCCGATAAGCCCAACAGCCGCTTACAGAGGTACACAGTAACTCCTAACGGAGAAGAGTTTCTGGACTTTTTGGATAAGGAAGAAGAATCGCCTTTTTGATCCAACCTGATAGGCAAGAGTTAAATATGCCCCATTTTCTCAATTAGTTGAAAATCAATATAAAACATTGCCATCCTTCCTAAAAACAGGCAAGAGTGCAGGCAAGAGTTACTGAGGTTAAATGTCCGGAAAACAGGCATGAGTACAGGCAAGAGTTGTTTCCGGTAAAACCCTTATTTTACTGCGTTTTTATTAGCTAATCTGCCCGAAGCTTACCTAAAACAGGCAAGAGTCAGGAAAGGGAATCGGTAGAGAATCAATGCTTGAACAGTACAGAAACAGTCCGGTATAAGTCCGTATTAACGCTGTATTAAGCCCGATGTTTAATTACAATTGTAGATTTTCATAGCCTGATTTAATCTGATTTCCGCAATCTGTCCCGAAAGAATTCCTGTAATCTTTCCTGAAGTTTTTGGTTTATTAATGCATAAGTGGGTGATATTTCAAACATAAAATCTAATGTCTGCACATGCATCTCCATAATCTGATAATCCTTGCTATTAATTATACAGTCATATTTATCCTTAAGAAAAAACTTCTTTCTGTCAATCGGATTATCAATGTCTGTATCAACAAAAAAATAAAGCTCATTTTCTGCAAGCTTATCAGGACGGAGGTAATACATCTCTAAGTAGGGTCCGCCTTTGGCCTCGTCAGTAATAAGAAGACAAATTACGGCCCCTGTTTCAGCAGGAATAATCTGCAACAAGTGCTGGATGTGTGAAAAATGTGTGCCTATGTACTTGTTATATGATTCATAGTATTGCCTGAAAAATAACTGGATGTTTTTCCATAAGACATTCCTGTTCCATGTATCCTTAAAAGGGATTGCATTTCTATATTTAGCTTCATCAAATTGACCAGGCTCATATTGCCTGTTTGCAGAATTAAAACCCTTATTTTGTAAATAGTCAATGTAATTCGTAATGAGGTCAATATTGTAAAGTTCAGAAGTAATAGTCACTTTAACCTTTGGTACAAAGCCCTCTTTTACTCTTTTTATAGCATCAGCTACTTTTTTCTTGAAATGAGAGGAAGTTTTCCAATTGCTATAAGAATCAATACCATGGTTACATTCTGTTACCCATCCCGCAAAATTCAATTCAGTTGCAGCAAGTACGGGTAGTACTTTAAATAGCATGTATTTAAGTTCCGACAATGAATATGAATCTTGACCAGCTTCCATATCCAGGTACACATAGTTACGGTCAATAAAACTGACAAGATATTCATGCGCTATGAAATCATCTGGTATTGGGAATTTATACTTACCAGCTACCCCCAAGATTGAATTTTCAAGTGATTTATATGCAGTTTGAACAGGATAGTCCCTTAAATCATTAATGTCTTTACTACTTACAAAAACCAGAATATTGCCATTCATCATTTCCAAGCCGATATCAGTATTTTCATCAAAAACAACTTCTTTAATCAGAGTTTGCTCTTTTTTATATTCTACCGGAAATAGGATATATTGTATATCAGCAAATGTATACTTGATGATACCTATTCCAATTTTCCAATAGTTTGGATAAAGAATTTCCTTAACTGAACTAAATTCAATATCCAAGATGTAGTTGTATTTGTCTAAATAATTATGAATAGCCCTCAATGCTTGTAAGGGTAGTTTCGTAGGATTTTGCAGCCTGTGATTTAGTTCTTCTAACTGTGTTTCAATAGTTCTTTTTTGCTCCCGTAAGGTGTCATAATTCCATACCTTGGTAACAATTTCTTTTGCTTTCTCTGTCCATTTTTCTATATACTCTCTTTTCACACCATCAATACAGTTTTCAACAGGGAAAGAAATGTTATAGCTTTCTCCGGTCATCTTAGAAGCCACATCTTTTAAAGTAGCGGCATCAATATGCAGCCAATAAGCTTTTTTATCTTGCCTGTTCACAGCCACAAGAATAACAGGAAGCGGAGAATTTTCACAGTAAGAAAAAAAACTTCTTTCACATTGATAAGATGGCGAAGCATAGTTTTTAGTCTGCAGTGTTTTTAGTTGTATGTCAATTTTGCCAACTGTGATTCTCTCTGCATTTGTTATTTCTAATATCCCATCAGAATTTGGATATTTATCCATTACTCGTACTTCTCCTCTAACAAAATTGGTATCTATTAAACCTTGAAATATATTTTTACTTTCAACCTCAGCAGCAGAAGTTGAAGGATAAGGTGCTGGCTGACCATCAATTAATTTGCTTGCTTCCTCTTGCATATCTTATAATATCAGTTTAATACAAATTTAATTCATTGCAAGTGTTACTTTCGCTGCAGACTACTCTTATATCAAAGAAATTCTGCCATCAATCCATTTAAAAAATAAAATAAACATGCAAGATAGCTCCGGGAAAACGGGGCATCCAAAAGACTACGGCATAAACACAAACCCACCGTACAAAGCTATCTTTTATTCCGTTTCCTTTTGGAGTGCAAAGACACCCGTTTCCCTTCACTGACAGGAACATGTTATTTTATTTTTTCATTTTAAATGTATTGTTATGTTAGCATCATTTCCTTTTCCAAGTCGCCGTCGCAGGCAGTGGGTTTCTTTTTTGGTTACTGGTTGTCATTATAGCAGACTTGTTCATGTAGTGTATCGTTGCCCGGTTGTTGCAGGTGTTCCTTTGGTTCATCTTGCGTGGCAGCATAAGGTAGTGCCTGCTGTGTAGCTGCTTATTTGCTTTGTGCATTTAGCCTCTGCATTGGCAGGGGCTTTTCTTTTGCTCTGATGATACAGATAATTTCGTACTGCCTACAGGCCACCTTCTTCATATCGCTGCATTCGTTCCTCATTTGCTCATTCAGGCGGTAGCCTTTCGGCAATCAGCAACTTTCTCCGATTGCCTTAACGGCAGCATCCCGGTACCATACACAAAGCCTGACGGGAAGCTGCCAGCCAATCGCTTCTTTGCCTACCGCACAGACCCCACGCTTCGCCGGTAAAAAGGTCTCACTACGGCGGCGTCAGCAAGCAGGTACGCCAAACCATTGCAGCAGCAGCAATACATCTGTTTATAAACTTTTATGGTATTGCTGCACCTGCAATGCCCTTCGGGCTGCTATCGCAGGTTTGTCATACTGCTTGCAGTTCCTTCGCCTTCGTTCGGGCAGCTACTGTGTCCTTCACACCACTTCGTTCATTACTCCCTTCGTTACGCTACATTACACCTCGTTCGCAGCTAATCAATTTGCTTCATGGCCGGGCAGCCCATCAGCCAGGCACAAATCATAACACAGGGCTGCACCAGCCATTTGCAAGCCAACGCTACAATACTCACTGGGTTCCATTCCGCTTCACTATGTCATTCATTCACTTCAGTAGCGTTCAGTCCACCCGCAGCCTATTATTTGGCTCGCCGGCCGCCCACTTCGGCTGCGTTCACCTTGCGGATGCTAATTGCTCATTCGTACCTCATTTCGCAAAGCACCGCTAAGGTTCTCTTGCATAGTTCAGCCACCTCCGTACCCTGACGGGAAATTTACTACGGTGGCTTCCTATGGAGCTGGCATCGCAGCAGCCACTTGGCTAAGCTTCTTTTCATTTATCCGATAAGTGGCTGCTGCTTTACTACCAGCCCCTACGTGGGGCTCGCAGGCACTTCCGTTCGTTCCTCTCTCCAGTGCCTTATGGCGGCTCGCCACCCACGCTACAGTGCGGACAAGTGTGCCACACGGCTAATCTTCTTTTTTGCCGCAGGCGCTTTTACCGGCAGGCTGAAACACATTTACCTGCCCTTCCAGAATAGCACTATTGAACTGTTGAATAGGTTTAGCCGATGCATCGGTTGAATATATCCCGGCTGTATCAAACCGGCATAAAAAAAGTGAAGCATCAGCCTCACTATAATAAGAATAGAATAAAAAAATTATTCTTCAACAACACTTGCCCCTGGTGCATTTGATTTCACGGATTCAATACCGTTATCCCTGCCTGCTGATGTTTCATACATCTCACTTGTACCAATAATCTGACCATTGGAGGCTTTCAGGTTGAAATAATATTTGCCGTTGGATGATGTTTTCTTATCGTACTTACTATCATCTTTTGCATTGGCTTTTACAGAATCAATACCGTTTTGACAAGCGGCTTTAGTAGTATAGCCTTCACTTGCTAAAATTTTTTGGCCATTGTCGGCTTTTAAACTGAAATAATACTGACCGTTACTTCCGGTTTTAATGACAAACTTTCCCATCGTTAAAATTGTTTAGTGAGCGATAAAAATATTAATCTTTAATGGTTACACTCATGAAATAATCCACAAATAAATAACAAACAAAAAAAGTGCAGCAAGTTAGGTGGCTGGCACAAGCCTACGCAGATAAAAAAGCCAAAAGACTACGGCATAAACACAGGCCTGCCACACAAGGCTATCATTTATTCCGTTTCCTTTTGGCTTTTTAGCCACGCCACCTGATGTAAATGCTTTCTTTTTCTTTTTTTCGGTTTTTCTTTCTCTTTTAGGTTTTATATATGGCGGAGCATAATCTTAAATGCTCATACTATGCTTATTAAATGTTACAAACTCAATCAGGCAATTTCAAAGCCTCATTTCTTTATCCTTTCAAAAGGAAACAACAGCGGCAAACCTTTAGATACAGCTTGCCCTAACTGTTTTGTTTGCATCTGTAAAACAGAAGAAGAAAAACAACAACTGTACTGGCTGTTTTATGGTTTATGGCAAGGCTTATTTTTTCAGCCATTCCTTACAGGTTCGGTTATTCCTTTTGTCAGGATAGATGATGTAAAAAAAGTTGCTGTTATGGCTTTGGAAAAAATTACATCCAATCAGGAGCAGTTCAACAAAAACATTTCTATCCTGCAATTACTGGATGATAAAAGCAAAGTCATCATGGAACAAATCAAACTTATTAAACAAACTAAAAAGGCTCTTATGTACCAGGTGTTAAAATAAAAATCCCCCGGAAACGGGGGACTTTATTCTCTCAGCCGAAGGTTACCACACGAACGGCGAGAATTATTTTTTGAACCGCTTAATCATCACTTTTAGAAATACGGTTACTGTAAAACTTACAGCTGCTCCAATACCGGCTAAGATAATTGTTTTGATTACATCCTCACTGGTGATATTGGCAAAAATGGTGAGCAATGTACCTCCTGCAGTACCGGCTTTTGTGGTGCTGTCAAAATACTGGTTCATTCTTCACCGTCCTTTTTGGGCAATACGCCATCAACAGCCGTTTGGCTAACGGCGCTTGCAATAGTGCCTGCCACGGCCAAATAACCGGCCACAGTAACCACCGCAGCCGGTAATGCAACAGGGGCAGTGATAATGGTGGTACTAACAGCAGCCAGTATCAGCCCGATATTTCTAAGCGTTTTGAAAAACTTTGGTGTCGGGGCCGAAACCCTTTGAATTATTTCTTTCATTTGATTGGATTTAAAAGCCCGGTTAATGAAATATCAACCAGGCTTTGGTTTAAAAATGTTGTTTGTTCCCATTCACTGTATTGCCATTAATGCAATAGCCATTGTAAAATCAAAATAAACATTTGAATTAAGTTTTAATGGTGAGTAAAATTTTGTTTCCTTTTTCCAATTCCGGGTAAACAAGCGATAGCACTAACTGCAACGCCACCCGAGACCGTAGCCCTTTGCCTTCACCCGTTAAAACAGAAACCGGGGCGATACAGCCCTTAGATTCTTTCAGGGCATCATTGTAAGCATGGATTAAAATGTAGTTTCTGTTTGCTACACTATTCACCAGCAAATGATGCCCGAACCTTTGGCTGTATCTTTTTGTCAGTTGATATGTTCCTTCGGGAATACAGGAAACTCTTGGTTGGTTATCTAACCATGGCAACTCAATAGTGTTACACACTTTTGTACCGTCAATCAAAAGCTCTCCATTAACGCCGTTGGAATGATATGTCCTGATTAGCTCCAGTTTCATGCTCATAAGGGTTTGGATTAGTCGCCATCAACCGCAACGATTGCCAATGCGTTGAAAGCGCCGTTTTTCAAAGGATACATCTGTCCGTTAACTTGTTGGTAGAACTCAACGCCCAGTACCAGGAACAGAGGATGTGTACTGGCCGCAGTTACTGCATTGCTCAGGTTGATTACCGCAGTAGGGGTAGCGTCCCATGGAAGGATGGCAGTTTCCTGGGTATCGGCAACAAAGCTTTCGTTTTCAAAATCCACCTCTGCACCTGCAGAAATCACTTTGAAATGAGTAGTGCCTCCGGGAGCTGCAACCATGTTTGCAGGGACAAACACGGGAATGTTCACTGCAAGCGTTCCGGCAGCCCTGTCAATGGTTGAAGTAAATGGGGCGTACAGGGTGGTGCCCAATTTTCCGTTCAGGTTGAACTCAAAGCCTGCCAGTAATTCGGCTTCGCCGTCAATTACATTACGCAGGCCACGGGGGTTGGTAGCATCTTCCTGGATTACTTCCACCATTTTTTTGGTAAGGCGGCTCACCATGCGGCTATCAGAAGCATTTTGCAGCAATGCACGGATGGAGTTGCGTAAGATTTTCCCGGCCTTACCGGCACGGCCAAATTCAGCGCCGTTCTCACGGGTACGCTGAAAGGCAGCATCATTGGCGATACGGTCAGCAGGTATGCCGCCCTTTTCACGGGCTAAATAGCCGTCTTTGGATTTATAAAAAGTGATGTCACCAATGGTACCATCCAATTTGATAATCCCTTTTTGTCTTGCCATTTTTAATAGGATTTAAGATTAGTAATGGAAATGTTTTGTGGCACACTTCATTAAGCCTTTGCGAATTCACAAATGCAAAACTTGCTTATGAAATTGATGTTTGCATCAATGAGCTTCCGAAACCGGCATATATTGCCGCTAATAGCTTTTATTGCTGTTTATTACTTTCTGTGCTGAATTGTATTTTTGCATTATGCCTTTACTAAATCAAATACATCAGAGTTATGGCAAAGCCATACAAAAGGCATGGATAAAGTATGAAACCGCAGCAAACAAGGCTCTGTATTTACCCCAAAGATGTGCAGCGTATCACAGGCAAAAGTGAACGCTATGGCAGAATGCTGCTCCAAAAAATCCGGGAACATTTTCAGAAAGAAGAACACCAGTTTATTACCATTGAAGAATTTTGCAGGTACACCGGCTTTGAAAAAGAAGAAGTTATTTTATTCTTAGGAGCATAAAAACCTGTTCAAAAAACAGGCAGGTTTATTTGTGCAAAAGCGTTGATTTCAGTAACTTTACAGTCATACGATTTAGTAAGAAATGACTTGAAAAGTGAGGGGGTAAATTCGGTTACCCGAAGTTTACAAACTCTTGAAAGTATTGATAATAAAGGATTGCAGAGGCTTATACAAATCCCTCTCTCTCCGCAAAGCAAAAAGTCCGGCATTAAGCCGGCATTTTTGTTTTATTAGCGATGAAAGCCTGCTTTCAAAAGTGAAAAAAAAATAATGGGCTTTTTGGTTTGATCTCTTCCATCCTGGGATCAATGAAGTTAATCCCGCTCTCCGCTGGAACATTATGTGAGCTCCCCGTATGGGGCATTTTTGGGAGGAAGAAGTTGGAGTTTTCCAATAATTGAATGCTGGGGTACCTGGAATAGAAATGCTTGTACTTCCGTTTCTTGGGATTAATTATATAAGGCCCTTCAGGAATTTCAGCTTTCAAGTTCTTGTAAAGGATTAAAATCTCTTTTCATGAAAGGAACCTATGTTTTCAGATTTTGATAATGCCAATAAAAGCAGTATAAACCCTGATAACATGAATGCTCCTCTAATCCAACTCAAGTGATGCCATCTTTGCCCTCATTCCAGCCTTTCGGCTGCAGTAACTGAAGTATTTTGGGTACTCTTTACCAACTCCATCAATTCGGGGACAAAGGATATATTGGTAGCAATAAGTGCCACAAAATAAAAGTTGCTGAACCAGTCCTGTTCGGCAGCTTAAAAATTTACTCCCTTTCCCAAATTAAACGAAAAAAAGAAAATCGCAACTGTCAGATTAAGTCCTAACTATTACATTTTAACCCTGGCATCTTTTTCTCAAATCGTATTCTACCATCCACTGCCACTAGTTCGTTAAGGTTTCCCAACATCGGGTTAATATCCATTTCTACAATCTCGGGGGCGGCCTCCAACAAGGCAGAAAGTTTAAGAATTGTTTCTATGAGGATGCTTTCATTGATCCCATCCTTACCCCGGGTACCTTTTATTAAAGGGTAGGATTTTAGCCTCCTGATCATTGCCCTGGCTTCCTCTTTCCCTATCGGAGTGAGGCCGGATGACCAATCTTTAAATACTTCTACAAAAATGCCTCCCAGCCCTACTAATAAAAGATGCCCAAATTTATCTTCACGCTTTGCACCAAAGAATACTTCTATTCCCGATAGTTGCTGTTGCATAATGATTCCGGTAGCGCCTTCGATTCTCATTAATTGCTCAAATGATTGCTTCATAACTTCCAAACTTGTAATGCCTAGTAAAACTCCGCCCGAATCTGATTTATGTAAGGGCCCATCCACCTTCATTACCAAGGGAAAACCCAATTTGCCGGCGGCAATTATTGCATCTTCCATGATGGATACCACCATTTGCTTTACCCGTGATATCCCGGTTGCATCAAATAAGGCAAATACTTTCTCAACGGGTAAATATCCATCATCCGCATCCCTTGATATTCTTCTGACGGCCGCATAATTAATCGGCCGTATTTCTGGAATGGGATACGGGAGTGCGGTTTTGCTGACTCTTGAAAGTACATAACCAAAGCTAACCTCATCCGTAAAATTTACATGGCCCATAGCTTGAAAATGACTCACCTCTTCTGCCGCCTGGATCATGGATGGAAGGATTGGAAATATTGGCTTAATACAGGTTCTCATCTTTTGGTGCAAAACCCGGTAAACGTCATCCACTTTCCACATTCCGGTGGTTCCAAATACAACCACTGAACCGTCAATTTCTTCAAATTCATTTTCTACATAATCTAATATCTCCCCAAGCTGTTGGGCGGTGCCGGTGGCTAAAAAATCTATGGGGTTACCCACCGAAGATCCTGGATGGAGCCGGGTGAGTAATGCTTCAGCCTTATATCCTTCAATTTTGGGAACCATCATTCCATTTCGTATAAGTACGTCCGTTAGCATAACTCCGGGGCCTCCTGCATGCGTTATTATGGCAAGCCGGTTTCCTTTTAGTTTAGGAATGGTGAAAATAGCCGCTACATACACCAGTTCAACCCGGCTATAGCATCGGATAATGCCGGCTTTTCTAAAAAGGGCATTCACCGCATCGTTTGATCCGGCAAGCGCACCTGTATGCGAGGACACAGCCCGGGAACCCGCTTCCGTAGATCCCGCCTTAATCCCGGCAATACGACACCCTTTTTGTACCAGGGAACGAGCGTGCTTTAAAAAACGGGCCGGGTCTTCAATTTGCTCCAAATACAATAGTTTTATTTTAGCGCTATGCTGCGCATCAAAATTCTCATCCCAATACTGGAGGATGTCTTCCACACCAATCTGGGCGCTATTTCCAATGGAGAAAATATTCCTGAATTTTAATCCGCGGGGTATGGCAATTTCCAAAATATAGACCATGGTTGCCCCTGATGCAGAAACGCAATCGCATCCCTTTTCATCGTATTCAGGAATAGGGCCCGCAAAAACACCTTTGTACTTCCCGGTTATTACTCCAATACAATTGGGGCCAATTAATGTTGCACCCGCATCAGAGGCAATTTTTCTGCATCGTTCCTCAAGGCTCCTGCCTTCCGTTCCTGTTTCGCTAAATCCGGCAGAAAATATAATAAATGCTTTGCATTGCTTTTGCCATGCCAGTATTTCCATTGCCTCCGCCACATATTTTGAAGGAATAGCTATAATGGCCAGGTCTACCTCAGGTAAATCTTCCACTTTTGTATAACAGGGTATGCCCTGTACCAGGCTTTCTTTGGGGTTTACCGCAAATAAATCTCCTTCAAATTGGTGACTCAATATATTCTGGATCACTTTTCCACCTGGTTTTGAAACATCATTGGATGCCCCAATCACAACAATACTTTTGGGATTTATTAATTGGGAATTGACCATACCGGGTTGCATGAATTTCAATTCATGAGCCTGCAATATGAGAAACTAAGAACTAAATAAAATTGATTATTCTCAACCTTTCTGGCCAAGTGTATCATCTTCAATAACCAGATTTAACACGCGGGTTAACATTCCATTGTATATTAAAGATCTTTATAAGAATGATTTGATTTAACTTTGCGGATTAAAATTCAGGCATGGTAACGAAATCCTTCAAATTTGCTTTCTGGAATTTTGAGGAACAGGAGTTGCTTTTCCTGGCTGTATTGAATCATGGCTTTTTTCGAAGCCTTTAAAAAAGAAATGCCCAGCATTATGAAACAAAAAATTTTTGCATTTGGACTTTCCCTGTTGCTTACGGGATTTGTACTTTCCTCTTCTGCTCAAAAGAATAATGATAATATTTTTTCCCGGGGAAGTGTTACGGTAAATGCCGGTGTTGGCATTTCGGCTTATTACCTGAATAAACCGGTGAATAATGATGTGGCTACTAAAATTGCCCTTGAAGTGGGCGCCTTCAATGCCGGGACCGGAGTGCTTTCCTTTGGTTTAGAATTGGGAGGTGCTTTTACCCCCGAGGGGGATTATTATGGATACAACGATTATAGGGCCAGGATGTTTGTTGCCGGATTCAGAACTGCATGGCACTATTCTAATTGGAAAGTAGACCGGTTAGACACCTATGCAGGTGCAAACCTGGGTGTTGGATTCAAACATTGGGATTACAACAGGGGCCCGGTGCATGAAACTAAAAAGAAAACGGTATTTTATCCCCGTGGATTTGTAGGAGCTTCCTATTATGTTACGCCAAAATTTGGGCTTAACGTAGAAGCAGGTTATGATATTACCTACATACAGGGTGGGGTAGTGTTTAAACTGAATTAATTCGCCCCCGCTGATTTTTTTGGACTAAAAATTTTATAGGAGTGATGAATGAAACCTTCATCGCTCCTTTTGCTTTTTTCCCTTTTGGAATATGCAGGAGTACTAGTTAAAAAGGATAAACATCTGGTGAAAGTTCAGCGTCATTTTTTTGAATTGCCGAATAAAATCCTGGCCAATATTGCCATAAATCCCCTGATGGTCTGCCGTATCTTCTTTTATCAGCTGTAAATGCTCCAATACTACTTGCTTACCCTGATTTTGAAAAGATTTGGAAATGATAAATCCATCCATTTCCTTTATTCCTCCGGCACCGCCCATTCTTATTTTGACGGGTTTGTATAATTTATTGATGGAATCCCGGTTTTCCTCATAATAGTTCGGGTATAACATGCTTTGATCTGCACCGGTATCGAAACTGTAATTCTTTCCATCGATATGGATAATCGGGGTCAATTCATCCAGCGCCAAATTGGAAGGAAACCGATTCACTGTTTCTTCTTTGGGTACGATAAAAGTTCCCTCTTGAGTGATTTCAATTTCACGCAGAGCATTTATAACAGGGAAGCCAAGGATCCCATTTATTTGGTATTCAATTTGCGGAAAATTTAAAGCACTATCCTCAAAAACAAGGAAAATGGCATGGGTAACTTTAATGGTACCAAAGGTAAATTGAGGACAAATGGCAATATGCGCTTTGGTCTTTTTCCCGGTGATACTCCCCACCTCAATATCGCCAGCTAATAATTTCATTTTAAATTTTTGGGCCGTTGATTTGGTGACAGTAGACAAATTTGCTCCCGTATCAAAAATGAAATTGATGGAATCACCGCCCGCACATAGGCGAAGGTTCTTTAATCCGGCTTTATCAATTTCCATTATTATTTGGTTGGTTTCCGGTATGCTAACCTCCTGCTTGGGTTGGTTTTCCAATGCACCCCATATTTTCAAGCTGTTACGGAGGTCGTTTTCATCCTCACTGGAAAGTAATTTTCTATACCTTTTCAACAAGGTATGAATGGTTTCTTTGGCATCCCGGTACTCATCACATTTTATGGAATTGTCTATTTTTACCTTGAGCAATTTTAGGGCTAATGAATCCGGTAAATTGAAATTTCTATTTAATAATTGATCGATTCTTTTGTTGGATGATTGGGGTCTGTTAAAGGCATTATCAAGAATTGCTTTAAAGTATTCCTGATAAGTGGGAGAGATGTTCAGGTTTGAATTTTCAATGAACTCTTTTGCTTTAAAAAAATCCTTATGGGCAATCAGTTGAATAACTTCTTTTTCAATTGGAGAGACTGATTGCGCCTTTATCTGTGCATTTATAAACAGCGAAATCACGAATATTATTCCAAGCCGCATCATCCTATAATGTGTTTAAATCTTTATCCCAATTTTTCAATTAGGGTTTAATGATCTGTCTGGATACAAAATTTTAATACCAGCCAGTTCCTAAAATTAGAATTTTGGAATAGGCAGCTACAATATTTGTGTTAAGTGGCAAATATCTCCATTCGCCAAATTTTTCCTTAAGATTTCTGTTAACTTAAAGAATTAACCGGCGAAGAATGGTCCGATGAAAAAAACTAAAGCAGTACCTGAATTAGGTTTCTAATATTTTATATAAAAACGGATGCCGTTTACGTATAGGGTTTGTTTTCCGGTTTTCATCATACCGGCATATTCGCGGCGTTCCATGGATGAATAATAGGTGAAGTTTTCGTTGCCGATGCTTTTTATCTTTCCGCTATACGCCTTATCATCGTAGGTGGCATAATAAGTGAGGTTGGTAATACCCACCGATTTAAGTTTTCCCCGCATGGCTTCGTTGTCGAAATTGCTATACCACTGAATTTGGTTCGATCCCAGCGTTTTTATGTAACCAGCCAGCATATCACTTTCTGCCTTGGTATAGTAATCTAAAATCATGGTGCCTATGCTGCGTATTTTTCCTCTCAATTCCTCTTTGTCGTAACTCGCATAATAGGTAATTTGGGTCATCCCGATATATTTTACTTTACCCCTGAAGGCTTCATTATCAAATTGGGTGTAATATTCCACTCTGCCCATAAATTTTTCGAGCCGGGTAAGGTTCTGATTCCGGTCTGAAATTACTTCCGCCCCAAATTCCAGGATATTTCCATTCTTTGAAAGGTTAATGGTAGTGCCATTATCAATTCCTATGGAAAAGTATTCAAAATCTCCATTTGTTTTAATTGTAACCTTAGCCAGGTTTTGGGCATGCGTTAATGAAAAAATACCCAGTAAACCAATAAGCGTAAAGAAGTGTTTCATTATTCCGGTTTTAATTGGAGAGGAAAGGTATATTTTTTCTATTAAATTTTGTGTTAATGGATTCTATTTGGGCTGGCTTCTACTCCTTACCTTTGCGGCAAAATTGTTTGCTATGAAAGAAGTGTATATTATCTCAGCGGTTCGTACCCCGATAGGAAGTTTTGGTGGCTCGTTAAAACCTTTTAGTGCCACCCAGTTAGGGGGTTTTGCCATTAAAGGTGCTCTTGAAAAGGCCGGAGTTACTCCCGAAAAGGTGAATGATGTACTCATGGGTTGTGTACTTCAGGCTAATTTGGGCCAGGCGCCCGCCCGGCAGGCTGCCAAGTTTGCTGGTTTGCCCAACGAGGTTAATTGTACCACTGTTAATAAGGTTTGTGCCAGCGGGATGAAAGCTATTTCCCAGGCGGCTCAATCCATTATGCTGGGCGATGCAGATATTGTGGTAGCCGGTGGCATGGAAAGCATGAGCAATATTCCCTTTTATTCCGATTCTATGCGCTGGGGAAATAAGTATGGAAATGTGTCGCTTATTGATGGATTGGTTAAAGACGGGTTAACAGATGTATATGATGGAAAAGCCATGGGGAATGCTGCGGAATTGTGTGCCAGCACATGTGGTGTGAGCCGGGAAGACCAGGATGCATTTGCTATTGAAAGCTATAAACGGAGCCAGGTTTCGGTGAATGAAGGCCGGTTTGAAAATGAAATTATCCCGGTTGCTATTCCACAACGGAAAGGCGACCCCATTTTGTTTGCAAAGGATGAAGAACCTTTCAATGTGAAGTTTGATAAGATTTCCTCCCTTAAAAGCGCCTTTCAAAAAGACGGATCTGTAACTGCCGCAAATGCCTCCACCCTTAATGATGGGGCTGCAGCCGTAGTATTGATGAGTAAAGAAAAAGCAATTGAATTAGGTCTTAAACCCATCGCACGTATTTTATCTTATGCAGATGCTGAGCAGGCGCCTGAATGGTTTACTACCTCACCATCCCTTGCAGTGCCCAAAGCAGTAGAAAAGGCCGGTTTAAAAATGGAAGAGATTGGATTTTGGGAACTGAATGAAGCTTTTTCGGTAGTGGGGATTGAAAACAGCAGGCGCATGAAACTGGATCCTGCTAAAGTGAATGCAAATGGAGGGGCGGTATCGCTGGGCCACCCATTAGGTTGTAGTGGAGCACGTATCCTGGTAACTCTGATCAACGTTTTAAAGCAAAACAAGGCTAAATATGGTGCTGCGGGCATTTGCAATGGGGGCGGTGGCGCAAGCGCTATGGTTATTGAAAACCTGATGTAATGGATTGGTTGAACCGGGTATGATTTAAATAAATTTTCGTTGCGCTGTTCTGATACGGCGCATTTTTTTGCATTTAAATGAAATCGGGGTATAAATGCTGACTTTCTAATTATTCTTTTTAAAAATTGAGCCTATACCCTTGCTGATTTTCTGAACGGCCTCAATCCCTTTATTGATTGGTTCCGAAGAAATATCGTGATACTGTTCACGAAGTATATCCCCATCATATTCCTGCGGGTAAATCACAATACGACTATTTTCCGCAAAGTACTTTTCCAATTTTGCAGGTAAACCATCCAGGAGGCTGAAATAGGAGGTTGCTCCCTTTCGGGCGGAAGCAAGTACAATTAAATCATCTTTATGAAAGTTTCTTGAAAGAACCAGGAAGTCTTCCCAATTTGCAAATTCATTTGACTGGATAACCGCAGAAATTTTTGCAGAACTGCAAATCCTTTCAATGGCTTTGCGGGTTGCCAGGTTGCAATATAATTGTATGGTAATACTTAGTTCCTGGGCGAGCTTCGACATTTTGGTAAACCAAACCACAAATCCATTCTCATGTTCTGCGAGCGGTGGGGCAGTTATCACAATTCGCTTATGAAGTGCCAGCGGCCTGTTGAGGAAGCAGATAAAGGTCGTCTTATCCGTACTGTTTAAAATGCCATCTACCTTGTTACCCAGAAAATTATCAATAAAACTACTCCTCCTGGGCCATCCCAGCACAATCATATCGGCCATAATTTCTCTAGAAATCCGGCCAATACCACTGGCGGCATTATGATCTATGGTAGTAATGATATTTACTTTAGTTTCTGATGCAGATGCCTGCCTAACAAATTCTTCCAGTTTATTCCGGGTCTTCAAAATATTTATTTCAGCTTCATGATCATTGGAAACAACCGTTAGAATGGATACGGGGTTTACCGATTTTTTATCCTTAATAAAAATTGCAAACTCCAGAAGTTTCTCTAAATTTTGAGAATCGGCAATGGGTAATAAAATATGCTCGCTGCTGGCTCCATTTGTTTTTAATAGTCCGGAGATATCATCCTCCGATTCCAACAATATCTTTTTTGCAGCCTTTTCGGTAGCAAAGGAAGCCACTACGCAGGTAATCAAGATCAGGATGATGGTGCCATTCAGGATATTCTCATCAATAATTTTCGCCTCATATCCAACCAATATAATGGCGAGCGTGGCCGCCGCATGGGCGCCACTCAGTCCGAATATTAATTGTCGCTGCGCATTTGAAAATTTAAATACCAGTTGGGTAAACAGCGCCGCCAGCCACTTTCCCAAAATGGCAACTACGGTTAGCGTACCTGCAATTACCAGGGCCATTGGGCCTGTCAAAATAACATGGATATTTACAATCATTCCCACACTTATCAAAAAGAAGGGAATGAACAGGGAGTTCCCCATAAATTCAATCCGATTCATCAGAGCCGACGAATGGGGGATCAGCTTATTCAATGCAAGTCCGGCTACAAACGCACCAATGATGGGTTCTACGCCGGCAACCTCAGCCAGGAAAGCAGCAAAAAATACAACCGACAAAACGAATATATAGTGAGAATGCTTCTCACTTTCAAGTTTTCTGAAAAACCATTTGGCAATACGCGGAATAACCAGGAACATGATTAAGCAGAATACGGTAAGGGAAACTCCCAGGCGAATCCAAAATTCGTTATTTAAATTTCCCTGGGCATTTCCCATAATTACGGCCAGGATAATTAGCACGGCCGTATCGGTTAATATGGTTCCTCCCACGGAAATGGCAACAGCCTGGTTCTTTGAGATTCCCACTTTGCTTACAATAGGATAGGCCACCAGCGTATGGGTGGCAAACATACTGGCGGTTAAAAAACTGGTGTTAAAATCGTAATCAAGCAGGTAATGACAAACCGGGAAACCTATACTTAGAGGAATAATGAAAGTAAATAACCCGAATAACAGGCTTTTATTTCGGTTTGCTTTGAACTCATTCAGATCGAGCTCGAGGCCGGCAATAAACATAATATATAGCAGGCCAATAGTGGAAAATAAGTCTATTGCCGAATTCTTTTCCAGAATTTTTAAACCATGTGGCCCAATGATAACCCCTGCAATAATTAAACCGATTATTCCGGGGATATTTAACTTCCGAAGCAGAATAGGGGAGAGAAGGATAATAAAAAGAACCAATGAAAAAATTAAGACCGGGTTTTTCAATGGAATTTCAAACTCATGCATTATATGGGAAAAAAAATCGGGCATATCGGTTTATCAAAAAATCAAAATCAGGTTTTCAATTTACAATAATTATTATTAGTTGAATGGAGTATTTCCAAAAGTTTGAATGCGGGTTTGTGGAATCATGTTGAAATAGGCAGGATCAGGATACTTAAGTGGTCTCTTTTAAGGGGATATCAAACAATCTCTTTTATCTTTTTTCATAAGCATGGGTAGGTAAATTTTTCTCAAAAAATTTCCTCCTTTTCTTCCATTTGTATAATTCGATCCACAAAACGGAAAGCGCCCCTACCGCTACCGATAACCCTAATTCACTAAAGCGCAACGGTAATACCTTGAAGAGCCGGGCAACGGGGCCCACGTAAAGTATTACCAGCAATAATATAATTACAATAAGGGAAACCCCGGTTAGTAGCTTATTGCGATATTTTATAGAATTGGCTATGCCGAAGTAGCTCGAACGATTGGAATAGCTAAGAAAAATGTTGGCAAATACCAACGTGCTAAATACCAATGACCTTATTGTTTCTTCATTGCCTCCCCGGAAATAGGCAAACTGATACATAAAAATAATCCCGGCGGTTATCGCTAATCCTTGCAGGATGCTTAATGTGAGTTCTCTGAGTTTTAGAAAATTTTCGGTGTGTTTTCTTGGGGAAAGGTACATGCTGTTTTTTTCACCTGGTTCATTTTCGTAAACGATGGAGCAGGTGGGTCCCATTATCAATTCAAGAAATATGACGTGTACCGGGGTGAAGATAAAGGGATATGCCCATCCCAAAAACAAAGGAATCGATACCGTTAAAATGATGGGGATATGGATCGAGATAATGTATTGTATCGCCTTTTTTAAGTTGGAATATATCCTCCTTCCGGCTTCAATGCCTGTAATGAGTTTGCCCAAATCATCATTAGTTAACACAATGGCGGCAGAAGCTTTGGCAATTTCCGTTCCCTTATGCCCCATGGCTACCCCAATATGCGCTGCTTTTAATGCCGGGCCATCATTTACGCCATCTCCAATCATCGCTACAATTTCTCCCCTTTTCTTTAAGGCGTTAATCACTTCCAATTTTGCTTCCGGGAACATGCGGGTAAACAGGGTTGTTTTTTCGGATAACTGAATAACCTGTTCTTCAGAAAGATGGATTAAGTCCTTGCCTTCAACCGGTAAATTATCGTTTCTTATTCCTGCCTGTTGCGCAATGGAAACGCTGGTTTCTGAATTGTCGCCGGTAATTAATTTCACCTTTATCCCAGCCTTATAAATTTGGTTGAATACATCTTTTATGCCTTCTTTAGGAGGATCGCTGAATACCAGGAGGCCCATAAAGTTGAATGGAAGATCTTGTTGATTTTTGGGAAATTCATTTCCAGCCAAACCGGATTGTGCTACTCCCAAAACCCGAAACCCCTTCGCCCCCAATTCTTTTATTTGATTTTCGATCTTTTCCTTTTCTCCGGCAGGTAAATCTACCACATTCAAAATGGCTTCAGGAGCGCCTTTGGCGGCAATGATGCGGTCTTTTTGATGATTCTCAAAAAGATGTGTCATCATGGGCGGTTGCCCTTCGAGGGGATATTCATGTATCATCTCAAATTCTTTTCGATGGTCTACCTCCTGGGTTTCACAATATACCTGGTGAAGTGTTTTCTCCATCGGATCGAAAGGAACCGGCTCACTTGCCCACATGGCATAACTAATTAATGGAGAAAGCTTCTCATTCTTAAACTCCATCTTGTCATAAATCGAATCTGTTTTATAATCGTAGAGCTTTTCTAACTCCATCGAGTTTTTGGTAATGGTACCCGTCTTATCGGAACAAATTACGGTGGTGCTACCCAGCGTTTCCACCATATTGCTTTGTTTAACAATGATACCCTGTTGCATTAACCTCCAGGCACCCAGGGCCATAAAAGTGGTAAATGCCACGGGTATTTCTTCGGGTAATATCGACATGGCGAGGGTAAGTCCGCTTAAAAGACTTTCCAGCATTTTTCCTGTATGAAAAAAATTAAATGCCCATATTGCCAGGAAAATGATTACCCCAATGATGGCCATTGTTTTTACAAAATGGTTAATTTGGAGGCTTAGCGGAGTAGTTTCCGCTTTTATGGAAAGTATGGATTCGCCAATTTTCCCTAATCGGGTATTCCTGCCGATTTGCTCTACCTTAATTACCGCCATTCCCGAGGTTACTATGGTACCGCTAAAAGCGTGAGGGTCCTCCGAGGAACTATCTTTATAAATAGAAAAACTTTCTCCCGTTAGTGCAGATTCATCCACCGCAAAATCATTGCTATGCACAATTCTCCCATCCGCATTAATAAATTTTCCCTCTTCAATTACGCATAAATCCCCAACCGCAATTTCATGGGTGGGGATGTGTACTAGGTGAGAATTGCGAATAACCGCACTCAGGGGTTCATTTAACTTTTTTAATGCCTCAAGGGATTTTTTACTTCTGTTGTCCTGGTATATGGAAATCCCGGAAACGGCAACCAGGGCGGCTAACATAAAGAATGCATCACCATATTCACCAACCACAAAGTAAATAGCAGAAACCGCAATCAACAAGAGGAGCATAGGTTCCTTAATGAAATTTAGGAACAGCCGAATTATTGAATTATGCTCCTTTTCCTCAACCTGGTTATATCCATATCTTTTTTGAGATGCAATTACTTCCTCATGGGTAAGTCCTTTAAGGTGTCCGGGAATATTAATTGCCATAAAAAGGAAGGAAGGTTTCCTGAATGGAAGTATTTGAAAAATACAAAATACGGCATATTTACCATAGAAACTTTACCCGGTTATAGCCTAAGTTCCGAATCCTAAGTAGTTACGATAATTTAGAAACCGATCATGCGTGGATTTTCTAAATAAAATCAGGTACAGCTTGTTTGCCGGTTTAGCTCCAATTCCGATTTAACCCCCAAAGATTTTAATATACTGTTCAATAAACAGCATTTGGTGAGTGAGAATTGAAAGAGGTTGGCGCCCACAAATGCCGCCAGCCAAATCCAATGTATGTTTATAAAATAGGTGAGGAATACGGAGGCAAGGATCATTGATCCGGCAATCATTTTAATGAGTCGTTCGCGTGTCATAAAAGGTTGTTTAGATGTATTTTTCAATATTTTGGATGATGAGGTGTACCCTGGATTCAAGCCCGCAGGTTTCATTCAATTCTTCTATGTCCCTGAAAATTTGTTCCGAAATGGAAGCGGGTACAAAAACAGTAAACAGGAGGGATTCAATGCTGTGAAAGGCCGAACCGAACCAGTTATCCTTCAAAGGTTCACTTCTGCTTTGTTGGTACCCGGTAACGGGGTAATAAGTAAAAGATGCCACTTGGTTATTGCCCAGGATTTCAACTATCTTTTTTTCAAATTCCGTAACCGAGATGATGATTAATTGTTTCATTGGCCTTATTGGTTTTTTTTAAAAAAAATCGGATTTTTTCAATTGTTTTTTCGTGGCTTAATATTCGTTTATGTTTTTGTGTGTTCGGAAGCCGGGCCCTGCTGTTTCCTTTCCCATTTTTTATGTTCCACGATATAATAAATAACCGGTACCACAAATAGCGTGAGCAGGGTAGAAACGATGGCTCCTGCAACCAGGGAGATGGCTAACCCCTGGAATATGGGGTCGAACAAAATGATGGACGCACCAATTACCACCGCACCGGTAGTCAATAAAATAGGTGTAGTTCGTACTGCCCCTGCATCAATAATAGCCTGTTTAATGGGAACTCCTTCCATAAGCCTGATTTCAATAAAATCTATAAGAAGCACCGAGTTTCGCACCATTACCCCGGCGAGGGCAATCATCCCGATAAATGAAGTGGCGGTAAAGTAGGCTCCTAATACCCAATGGCCGAGCACTATGCCAATAAGTGAAAGCGGAATAGCAATCATCATAATAATGGGGGTTTTAAAATTCTGAAACCATCCCACTATTAACATATAAATAATGACGATTACTACCAGGAAGGCTATGCCCAGATCTCTGAAAACTTCGAGGGTAATTTGCCATTCTCCATCCCACTTCACCGTATAGTTACTGTCGTCTTTGGGTTGCCCCAAATAGATCTCATTTAATGCATAGCCCTTTGGCAATTCGAGTTGCTTCAATTTTGTATCCATACCCAGAATGGCATAAGCAGGGCTCTCCAACGGACCTGCCATATCAGCCAATACATATACCACTCTTTGCTGGTCTTTTCTATTGATGGAATGGGAGAGCGTATCCTTTCTGAGTTCTATCAAATCTTTCACAGGAACCATTCTTCCATTCGAACTTTTTATTTTCAGATTTTGAATATCTTCTATACTGGTCTTGTCTTTGTCGTCGAGCGCCAAAACAATCCCAACCGGATCCACTGATTTTTCGTCGTATAAATTGGATACTGGTAATTCTCTTAACAGGAAAGTAAGATTACCCACTATTTGCTGGGGTGCAATACCGTTTAGCATGGCTTTTTCTTTATCCACTCCCAGCCGGAATTCTATTTGAGGGTCCTCTACGCTCCAATCCACATCCACTACATCTTCTGTTTTCTCCAAAATTCCCTTAACCTGGTTTGCCAGTCTGATTTGAGTAGTTTCATCAGGGCCATACACTTCTGCAACCAGGGTTGACAGTACGGGCGGCCCGGGAGGCACTTCCACCAATTTTACATTTGCTCCGTATTTTTTGGCAATCTCCTGCATTCCGGGGCGTATCCGTTTCGCAATATCATGACTTTGGTATTTACGCTCTTCTTTATGCAATAGATTTACCTGGATATCCGCCATATTGCTTCCTCCGCGAAGATCGTAATGCCGCACCAGTCCATTGAACGTGATAGGAGCGGAGGCGCCCACATAACTTTGGTAATTGACCACTTCCGGCACCGATGAAACAAATTGAGCTATTTCGCGGGTAACTGCCGAAGTCCGTTCGAGTGTTGTGCCCTCGGGCATATCTATCACTACCTGGAATTCATTTTTATTATCGAAGGGGAGCATCTTCACCGCTACACTACGGGTGAAGAACATGGCTACAGAACCCAATAACATAAAAAATATAACGCCAAGCATTAGTCGCCGTTTCCAGGAACGATCCAGTAACGGTCTTTCATATTTATTAAAGAATCGGTAAATCCAGGTCGGTTTTTCCCCGCTGGATACTTTATTTTTTTGTTTGTCTTTTTCTCTTAATAAATGGTAAGCAAGATAAGGAGTAATGGTTAACGCAATAAATAAGGAAAGCAACATCGCTATGGAAGCTCCAATGGGCATGGGGCTCATATACGGCCCCATCATACCCGATACAAAAGCCATGGGCAATATGGCGGCAATAACCGTAAAAGTGGCCAGAATGGTAGGGTTTCCCACTTCGTTTATTGCATAAATAGCGGCATCTTTAAATGGCACCCTGCGCAGTTTGAAATGCCGGTGCATATTTTCGGCAATTATTATGCTGTCGTCTACCACAATCCCAACCACAAATACAAGGGCAAACAAGGTAATCCGGTTTAGGGTGTACCCCAAAATATAATAACTGAATAGAGTGAGGGCAAATGTTAAGGGTACGGATAAAAAAACCACTAAAGCCCCTCTCCAACCCATGGCCAGCATCACCAAAATAGTTACCGCCGCGATGGCTACCATAAGGTGAAAAAGAAGCTCGTTAACTTTATGGGAAGCGGTTTCACCGTAATTTCGGGTAACATCTACCGTTATTTCTTCAGGAATTAAATTCTTCTTTAATTGCTCCACCTTACCGAGGATTTGTTTTGAGATTTTCATCGCATCGGTACCTTTTACCTTGGCTATCGACAAGGTAACGGCCGGATATTCTGAGGGATGACGGCTAAACCCGGCGTTCGATTTACTATAACCAAACGACACATAATTTGTGGATACACCCGGGCCTTCATCTACCCTGGCAACCTGCTTGAGGTAAACTGGCAAATTCCCGGATACTCCCACCACCAAATTCTCTACATCCTCTTTCGAAGAAAGAAACTGGCCCGTGCTAATTAGGTACTCCTCGTCGTTTTGAACTATACTGCCCGACTGGGAACTGCTGTTGTTTGCCTGCAGCATCTGCATCATGCCCAGTGCATCCACTCCCGATTCGGCCATCTTATCCTTATCTAATACAACCCGCAGTTCCCGTGGACGGCCTCCAATTGTTTGTATGGTGGATACATCCTTTATTTTTTTTATTTCGGATGAAACTTCTTCTGAAATCTGCCTAATCTCGTAATCGTTGTAGGAATCGCTCCATAATGTTAGCGCCAGCATTGGAACATCATCAATCGACCTCGATTTGATCATCGGAGCCATTACCCCTTGCGGGAAAATACCTTTGTTTTTATTAAGTTCATCATATAGCTTAACATAAGACCGTTCAATATCCTCACCCACATAAAATTGCACAATTATCATTGCCTTCCCATTCATGGCAGTGCTGTGCAGGTGTTCAACGCCTTTTATATTGGAAAGCACCTTTTCCAAAGGCACCAGCACCCGGTTTTCTACCTCTTTGGGGCTGGCGCCGGGATATCCTACCATGATATCTACCATCGGAACGTTGATCTGCGGTTCTTCTTCCCTGGGAATAAGCGTAGAACTGTACACCCCTATGCCAAGCAATCCAACCATTAGAAGCATCGATAACTTTGACTTTAAAAATAGGGATGCAATCCTGCCCGAAATACCTTCCTGCATTTATAAATATTTTTTGAGTTAAAACAAAGATTTTGGGATATGCCTATCCGTAATATTCCTACCAGATTATTTCACTTTAACTTTCGCACCGTTGAATAACCTTCCATCCGCATTTATAATATATTTTTCTCCGGCACTCAACCCCGAAAGCACCTCCACCTGGTTATCATGAGGTTTACCCAATCGCAACCAACGAAGCAGGGCCGTGTTGTTGTCCGATATCACATATACTCCTTTCAATTGCCCCCGCTCTATGATTGCATTGGAGGGTATTAACACGATATCTTGCAGGTTATAAGTCTGTTTATTTTTTGATTCGAATAATACATTTACATACATCCCGGGAAGTATTGCTTTTTCTTGTCGTTCTACCCCAATTTTTACCAAAAATTGGCCACCTGTGTTTTGGGCTGAGGGGCTTATCTCGGTTACTTTGCCTGATAATTCTTTGTTTATGGATTTGATGGTAATTTTTGCCGGCATACCCTGGATTATATTTCCAATCTCGCTTTCGGAAACCATTACTACCGCCTGAAGGGAGGATTCCCCTTCCAGGTTGAGTAAGGGCATGCCCGGGTTGGCCATATCTCCCGGTTTTACAAATGCGGCAGTTATCCGTCCCGAAAAAGGCGCCGTAATATGGCTGTATGAAAATTGTGACATTATCTCATTTCTGAGTTGTTTTGCAGCTTCTAACCCAGCCTTTGCCATTTCGTAACGGGTGGCCATATCGTCCAGTTCTTTTTGGGTAGCGCTTTTTTGACTAAACAAAACAGAAAAACGATCATAATCCTTTTTAGCATTGAGGTAGGCTGCGTTTGCCTGAGCAACGCCCGCCTCAGCTTGTGCTTTTTTTGCTTGTAAATCTGTGCTGTTCAGGGTAACCAAAAGTTGCCCCTTTGTAACTTTCTGACCTACCTCTGCTTTTATGGCGGTGATATATCCCATCATCCGGGTGCTTATTTGGGCGCTGTTTACGGCTTCCATTTTTCCACTTACAGAAATGAATTTGCCGGTATCGCCCTGTTGTACCTGTCCGATAGTGACCGGTATTTCGGGCTGCTCATTTTGAACATGCGGCACCTGCTGGTTGCAGGATGAAACAATAATTACAACGCCCAATAGGATAACAGGGATAACTTTCTTTTTCATAATGGTTATTGTAATGAGTATTTATTGGGTTAAAAATTCAATTTGGATCAAGGTTAAATTATAATCTCTTACCGATTCGAGCTGTTTCACTTCCTTTTCCAGTTGGGCAGCCTGTGCCAGCAACAAATCGGACGTTTTCTCCAGCCCCTGTGCGTATCGGTTAGTTAGAATACGTAATGATTCATCTGCCTGTGCTTTTGCAGTATCCGTCAGGCTCATTTTTGCTAATCCGGTGGCTAATTCCCGATTTGCTTTTTGAAGGGCGAGGTTGTTCTTCTGGATATATACCTGCATTTCTGTCCTTGACTTTTCAATACCCTTTTTTTGTAGCCGTATTTTTGAGGCTGTTTCGGTACCATTAAAGATGGTCCAGGAAAGGGAAATACCTACCATGTATGAATTGGCATTAAATCCCAAAGGGCTTTTATCGTTGAAGTTGTATTCCCCAAAAGCGTTTATCCTTGGATAGGCCATCCGTTTTGTCATCGTCAACAAATTATTTTGAACTTCAATTCCCGCCTTCAAGGCAAGAATATCATCTCTTTTCTCTGAAATAGATGGATTTCCATTGGCACCTGTGGCAATGGTCAATCTCTTTTCCGGTTTATATATTTCCCCGGGACTGATTCCCATTAGCCACGACAGGTAATCGGACAGGGTTGAAATATTACTGTTGATTTCTACCTCTCTGCTTTGTGCCTCCACCAATCCTGTTTTTACCATTAACACATCGGTGGGTTTTGCATATCCCTGCTTCTCCAAATTCAGGGTGTTACGGAGTACCTCCCGGTATGCTTCAATTCCTTTTTGAACCGCCCTTTGGGCTTCATATAAAAATTGAAGATTGGTATAAGCCTTTTTTATTTCCATCACCAGCATATTTTCGGCATAGGCCTTTTGAAACCTGGTGGAGGCCAATTTTTGGTGAAGGGCCTTTCTCGCCGCATAGATTTCGAAGTTGAATATGGGCTGTTGTAAAGAAGCTTTTGCATTAAAATTGGAGATTGGGTTGGGATCATTTAGCAATGCTGGATTAAAATCGTTTTGGGTTACGGACTTTTGCTGCAACTTAAATCCAAAACTGTTTAAGGGGTCGTTGCTGTAATAGGCACTATATCCTATTTGTAATCTGGGTAGAAATCCAGCCTTAGTACCCGAAATTTCTTCCTCGGTCAGGTTGATTTCTTGCTGTTGAACTGTAAGTTGGGAATTGCTCTTTTTCATTCTGCTGATTGCATCTTCTAAAGAAAGAATATCCTGCGAACGAGAAGGAAAGTAAAAAAGTGCAAACAAAATACTGATCCAGGCTTTTTGCATCTGATTTAGGTTTCGGCAAATTAAAGCCTGGAAAATGGGGTAATTCGTGACTTATGTTACATCGATTGAAAAGAAAATTTTACATAATAAGTTTTTGGCCAAATAAAATGGCAGGTAGGCGACTGGATCAATCAACTCTGAAAAAGGGTTATTTCGGTATTTATTGAACTAAGGAAATGCCAGGATTAAAATTTCAGATAATAAATTAATCAGAATGACTTCCGGTATGTGAACCCCAACTGTTGCCCATTCCATGCGGGCATAAAAGCCATATTGTTTCTTTTAAATATGCGTTTGGTCAGTTTAGAAATGGATGGGAATAGCCAGTAAGAAATTTCAGTTGAAAGTATTCCAATGCCAGCTCCCGCTACAACATCACCTACCCAGTGTTTATCATTCAGAATCCGGTACACACCGGTAAGGGCTGCTACCGGATATCCCAAAAGGGCCAGCCACAATTTGGTATCCTTATATTCTTTGAACATAAAGTGTGCAGAAGCAAAAGCAACCGTAGTGTGGCCAGATGGGAATGAAAGATTATCGGTACTATCCGGCCGCCATTCCCTGATAATATGTTTTGCAGGGTAAACAATAGCCGTGCTAATCAGCATAGATGTTCCATAAATAAAACTGCGGTCGGGGAAGTTGTGTTTCCCTTTTACTCCTAGCAAGTTTAATCCGTAAACCAGGGCGGCAGGGCTGTACTGCATATAATTATCAATAACGGCGCCTGCCTCCACATGCTCCCGGGTTTCGTGACGGGTGGAACGGTTCAGTTGCTTTAAGCTGGTTGGAAACAAACTGATGGCGCCATAGCCTATGCAAATTGTTGGTATGATTAACTTGTTATCTGAAAATTTATATTCCCTGTCATTAATATTCGATGCTAAACCATTGGGGTTAGAAACAAATTTTATTGCGCTATCCTTTATTGGATTCATGTTCCCTGAAACGGATTGGGATAAGCAGGGTGTCTGGCAGAAAAAAAGGAGTAGGAGACAGGTTATAAGTAATCCATTCCCATTTATATTCAGTACGCCGGATTTCATAGAGGGATAGGCTAAAACACTTCAAAATTGATTTGAAAATTTCAATCAGAACTGCCTGTTTAGTTGATGATACTCAATTTTTTCCATGTAAGGAAAGTAGGGTAAAATTTCAATTAGACTACGGGTTGTGTTTTCATCCAGGTTTTGAAAAATTAATACAGCATCTTTCTTTGAAACGGAAATAAAAAAACTTTCCAATAGACCTTCATCTCTCCATTTATTTACAAATTCCATTTCTTTCCTGGGCAAATCGGGGTTGGCTTTAATTTTATCTATTCCGCTGTCTGATAAAGTGATAAATACCATAGTTCTATTCATGTATGCTAAAATTTGAAAATTTAAGGGAGCGTAGGCTACTGCGATCCGTTGCTGGGAATTTGATTTTGAATTAGGGGGATAAGTTAAGATATTTCATTGGATTGCCATGATACGTTTTTTTTGTTCATTTGAAACCGATCCAGCCCCCGCCGAAAAATGAGGAATCCGATATAAGACAAATTATGCCTCATCCTTTAGTTCTCATTTGAACAGCTTGCCATTACAATTCCTAAAAAAATGTCGAAAAATACCCTTAATAGCAAACTTTTACCTGAAATTTGTTACCCAATCAAAATTTTTAAACCCAACAATTGTATGAAATCCATTTTTACATCCTTCCTGTGTATTTTTTTATTATTTGCCCACGCCCAGGAACCTGGAAATTTTGAGGTAAAAGGGAAATTAAATCCCCACAAATCGGGTACGGTCTATTTATTGATATATAACGATGGTGTGCAGTCGAAGGATTCTGCAAAAATCGATAAAGGCGAATTTTTATTCAAGGGGAAAACAGTGCCGGGAACTACGGCATTTTTACGACTGGAAGGAGATAAAAATGACTACCTCAGGTTTTACCTTGAGCCGGGAACTATTTTACTAAACGGAGAAGATAAGTTATCCGGTATAAAAATCACTGGCTCGCCAATTAATAAAGACCAGGAAGACCTTAATGCCCTATTGAAGGAATTTGAAAAAAAAGAAAAGGCTTTTGAGGAGGCATATATGCAGGCAAAAAAGGAAAACAACCAGCAAAAATTGGATAGCCTCGATAAAGCCGAGAATGACATGACTTTTGAAAAGAGAACTTATATAGCCCGGTTTGTAAAAGGCCATCCCCGTTCTATATTAAGTGCCATCGCCATCTTAGAAAACTATGGATATTATGCGGAGGCTTCTGAAGTGGAGCCCTTATTTAAAGAGCTCTCATCCGTCGTTAAGGCTTCAAAACCCGGGAAGGAAGTGGAAAAAATGCTGACAGTATATAAAAAAGTAAGCATTGGAAATGAGATCCCCGAAATTTCCCAAACCGATACAAGTGGAAATTTATTTAAACTTTCCACCCTTCGGGGGAAATATGTGCTGATCGATTTTTGGGCAAGTTGGTGTGGGCCCTGTCGTCGGGAAAATCCTAAAGTGGTTGCTGCCTACCAACAATACCATCCCAAAGGGTTCGAAATTCTGGGTGTATCCTACGATAATGAAAAAGGTAAAGAAAAATGGAAAAAGGCAATAATCGACGATCACCTTTCCTGGTACCAGGTGAGTGATCTTAAAGGATGGCAAAATGCCACTTCCGAACAGTTTCACATTAAAGCAATCCCTTCTAATATTTTAATTAATCCGGATGGGAAAATTGTGGCTAAAAACCTGTTTGGGCAGGATCTTAAAAATAAATTAGCCGAATTGATGCCCTAATGTTGAATTCCGGGTTTGTTCATCTCCCTTTGATGAGATAAATTTGCCCTCCAATTAACCGTTAAAAGAAGACTTATTTCATGCGACAAATAGCCTTTAGGGAAGCGCTGCGCGAAGCCATGCAGGAAGAAATGCGGAAAGATGATCGCATATTTTTACTGGGAGAAGAAGTAGCCGAATATAATGGAGCCTATAAAGTTAGCCAGGGTATGCTCGATGAGTTTGGCCCCAAAAGAGTAATTGATACACCCATTGCCGAACTTGGTTTCTCCGCCATCGCCGTTGGAGCGGCCCAAAATGGGTTAAGGCCCATTGTGGAATTCATGACCTGGAATTTCGCCGTCCTTGCTTTAGATCAAATTTTAAATACAGCTTCTAAAATGCTGGCAATGAGTGGCGGACAGATTGGTTGCCCAATTGTATTTCGTGGAGCAAATGGTAGCGCTGGGCAGTTGGGAGCCCAACATTCTACCGCCTTTGAAAGTTTATATGCGAACATTCCGGGGCTGAAAGTTATATCAGTTAGTAATCCATACGATGCAAAAGGTTTGTTGAAAGCTGCCATCCGCGATGATGATCCGGTGATGTTTATGGAAAGTGAAGTGATGTATGGCGATAAGGGAGAAGTACCCGAAGAAGAATACATCCTTCCGATAGGTAAATGCTTTATTAAACGCCCGGGAAAGGATGTTACCATCGTTAGTTTCAATAAAATGATGAAAATAGCGTTAGGTGCTGCGGAAGAAC
>CAZYKA010000026.1:0-6551 GCA_964647915.1 uncultured Ferruginibacter sp.
GTTATAATAATATAAAATACGGAGCCTCCAAAGCTGATTTGTGGCGATATCTTGTATTGTATAAATATGGCGGGGTGTATGCTGATATTGATTGTAAATGCCATCAGCCTATGGTCAATTGGGTTGACCCCCAAGCAGCATTTACTACTCAAATTGGCATTAACAGAGATATTTGCCAGTGGCTGATAATGAGTGAACCTGGGAACCCAATTTTTCTAAGGGCAGCCGAACAGGCTCTTGAAAATATTCGATTAAAAAAGTATTCAGCCAAATATGTGGGTTTTAAGTTGCAGGGGAACCGGTTGGTTCTTTGCGACAAGGTGGAACCGTACGAAGTTTACCATGAGGTAATGGGGCTTGCCGGTCCGCCTGTATTACAGGAAGCCGCAGAAAAAGCCCTTATTTCGGGAGAGTTGAATCATATTTGGAGCGAAGTGCAGGTTGTTTGTGTTTCCAAGGGAAATATTTCTTGTCAAATGGCAGGCAATGTATCACACGATACGGGAAATGAGGAATACCTGAAGGGTTTAAAGACGCTTAAAACCCCCTATTACGATAATTTTGTGGCAAGATGGCTAAGAAAATTATTTCCGCCTAAAAAGAAGTAGCAAATAAAATAAAAAACCCTCCACTAAAGGAGGGTCTTTTTTAATCTTTATTTTTCTAATTAGTTAGCCTGAATATCTACCGTATTCTTATCACCACCGCCCACTTCGCAATTGGTTGAAATTCGATCGGAGCTGATTCCTTCTCTTTCGATCAGGTAATTCTTAATGGCATCCACTCTCTTTTGGCAGGTTGCCTGCGATGATTTGCTGGTTTCGGGGTAGCCTTTAATAAGGATGTTACAACCCGGGTTTGATTTAAGTTTGGTAGCAACCACGGCAAGCGTTGCTTTCATTTCCGCATTCATCCGGCTGGTATTTCCAGAGAACGAAATGCTTGGTAGGTCGGTAGGGCAATTCGCATTTACCCCGCCTTCCCCTTTACCGGCTCCCAGGGTTTTGCAGCATTCCGGTTCAGGACACTGGCCTACGCCATCTGCATCCACCGGCTGACACTCAGTAGGGGTGATTAACTGTTTATCACGGCAATCCGGTACGCCATCGCCGTCGGTATCGCGCATTACACCATGGGAGTCAACTGCACATCCGGCAGGTGTATTGGGTTCTTTATCATACAGGTCTGGAACGCCATCGCCATCCGTATCGTCTAAGCCCTTTTGTTTAGCCACCAGGCTGTCCACTCTGTTACTCAGGTTATCTACTTGTTTTTGCAAGAAGTTACTGGTTCGGCTGGCCGGGTTATCGAAAATCAGTTGGGGTTTAGAAGCCTTTCCGAGGGCAAATTCAACACCTAAAGTAGTGTATGAAAATTTATCCTTTTTTGTGGTGCTGCTTTCTCCCTGCGGAACCTGCCAATAAACGAATCCATCCAGGTTATCGCCATCAACATAATTCATGTGATACGACAGGTCGAGGTTGATCCGGTTGTTAATTTTAAACTTTGAGCCAAAGGTTACAGGAATATACAATTCGCTTACACTTGATTTAGAATATTTTCTCTCTGTAGAATTTTTGGGAGTCATCCAGGTATCCCAAAGGGCAAGTCCGCCACCCACGCCAATATAAGGAACCATAAAGTTCTTCATATTGAGCCAGTTGATGTTACCGAAAGTTAATTGTGCAGATAATGAGCCTGCAATATGAAGTTTGGTGCGGAAACTGGTTATGGGTTTGGTTAAATTCAAACTGTCATTACCCTGCTTCTTACTTTGGTCGCCACTGAGTTTTCCATGAATAAAATCAGCCTGGAATCCTAACCAATGCGTCATCTGGTAACGGGCACTTAATCCAAAACCAAAATTGATTTTATTTTTGGTAAAATCATTGGATCCACCAGCGGCAACTGATGATTTCAGCATCCCAGCATTTACGCCAACAGTAAACTTCCTGAATGGAGTTTTCCCCGAGAAGGGCTTAATAGCCTCATCTTTGTTTTGCGAGATACCGGGTAAGCTAAAAGCAAGCAAAATCAATAGGGATATCCCTTGCTTTTTGAAAAAATGCAACATAACAGTTAGGTTAGATATCATGAATAATGCGGTAAATATAGGATATTCCTAAAAAAAGAGGTTTTTTTTGGGAAAAATAGCTGGTTTCATATTGAACTTACACGGATTTTAGCCATGGAAAGATTTCCCCAAATGTGAAATGAATCCCATTTGAAGTTCCAGATTTTACCCCCCTTATCGGAAAGAAAGCGATAATTTTGCGCACTTCATTTGAAAATATTAAAGGCCGGTTTGGAAATCCCTATGGAGATTGGCTTCAAATTATGCCTTTTTTATTCAGGATTAAGGGTTGCTCCTACTTTCAGTTCCGGATGGGACTGAGGCAGGCGAAGCCTTGCAGGAAGCTAATCTAAGTTTAAATTAAAATAAAAATAGATTTACATTTGCCCATGTTGTTTTCATTTTCCCGTTTTCTCTCCGGGGTTGCCTCTTTCTTTTTGGTTGCCTTTTTATTTTCCTGTACCGCACCCAGTAAGGTGGTGTATTTTAATAACTTAAAAGATACTTCCCTGATTTCCGGTTCGGTGAAGGATAGTGTCGGTAAATTTCTTTATAACGGAAGGAGTGATTTCGAATCCCCTATTCAAAAGAATGACCAGTTATGGATATCCGTGGGTGGAGTGAACCTGCAGGATTTACTGGTTATAAATTCTGCGGATGGGCTTCCTTCTGCCGGTGCTCCAGGTACTGCTATGACCAACACGAGCATGCTCGGTTATTTGGTGGAAGGAGACGGTAAAATAAAGCTTCCCTTTTTAGGAGCCGTGCAGGCCGAAGGGCTTACCCGGCGTCAACTCGAAAGTTTTCTGACAGAAAAGCTAAAAGATTTTACAAAAGACCCCGTAGTGAACGTCAGGTTCCTGAATTATTATTTTTCTGTTATGGGTGAGGTGGCAAAGCCTGGCAGATTTCCCATTCAAACCGAAAGAATGACGGTGCTGGATGCTTTAAGCCTGGCCGGCGACCTTACCGATATGGCAAAACGAAATGATATATTAGTTATTCGTGAAGTAGATGGCCAGCGAAGTTTTGGCAGGCTTAATTTATTATCGAAAAATATTTTTACTTCTCCTTATTTTTATTTGAAAACGAATGATGTGATTTATGTGGAACCGGTAAGAACAAAATTCATTGCCCGTACCGGTGTTCCCCAGTATGTAGGAATAGCTGCCATTGGATTATCCCTGCTCATCACCATCATCAATGTAACCCGATAGTTTTTTAAACACGCCCCATCTGATGAATGCTTCATATACAGAACCGGTTGAGTCGCCACAGGATAAAATAGCCCAGCAAATTCACGTAAAGCGGTTGTTTTTCCGGATCCTTCCGTTTTGGCCATTAATATTGTTTATCCTTATTTTTTGCCTGGGCTGTGCCTTTCTGTATTTAAGGTATTCTACCCCCATATATGAAGCGCAAGCAAGGGTGATCGTAAATGACGACTCGCAGGAAAAGAGCACCAACCTATTAGAGGCCTTTAAAATTGATGCCCGGAATATCAGCAACGAAACAGAACGCGAGATGGAAGTTTTGAGTTCCAAGGACCTGCTTCGCCAACTGGTTTTGAAATTGCAACTCAATGTGCAATATTCCCAAAAGGGGTTTGTACGTACTGGTGAGTTTAATAAAAGAGTACCCATTACGGTTAAATTGTTGCAACCTGATTCTGTAAAAGTTCCCTTTTCTGGCGAAATCCGGATCGTGGACAGCAACCATGTAAATTTCATGGGACAAAATTTCAAGGTAGATGTACCGCAAAGCAGCCAAATGGGGATGGTAAGCTGGCACATCGATTGGGAGGCATACAGCCAGACCTTAGATAAAACCTACCTGAATATTCAACCGGTTTCTACAACGGTAAATAATGTAAAAAGAAAACTGAATGTTAGTCCCATCAGTAAACAATCATCTATCCTTGAAGTAACTTATCAGGATCATATCCCAACCCGAGGGGTAGAAATTTTGGAGAATCTTTTTGTCTCCTATGGTTTGTCAACCGTGGATTATAAAAGCCGGATTTCTGAGAATACACTTAAGTTTCTGGATGAACGATTGCGGATTGTATCTAACGAACTGGATGGAGTAGAAAAGAACCTGGAGAATTTTAAATCCTCCCAGGGGATTACCGATCTCGGCACAGAAGGATCATTATTCCTGGATCAGTTAAAAGAAACGGATTCTAAAATAAGCGAATTGGATGTTCAACTTGAAGTTATCCGCGAAATTGAAAACTATGTAACCCGGCGAAACAACAGCAATGCAAAAGTTCCTGCTACCCTGGGCTTAACTGATCCGGTACTTACAGATCTGTTGAGCCAGTTGTATAAATCGGAATTCGATCTGGCCCGGACGAAGGAAAGCACCGGGCCAAAAAATCCGCAAATCCAGGTGATTGAAAGTGATATCGCAAAACTCAAACCGAGTATCCTGGCGAGCCTTAACAACCTTAAAATGGGAGTTGATGCCAGCCGCAGGAAATTGCAATCAGAGAATGACGCACTTTCTGCAAATTTGTCTAAACTCCCAAAAAAGGAACGGCAGCTAATAGATATTTCGCGCCAGCAGGGAGTGAAGAATACCATCTATACCTTCCTCCTTCAAAAAAGGGAAGAAGCTGCTATCAATGCGGCTTCCATTGTTCCTAATTACCGTATTATTGAACATCCCGAATCATCGGGTGTGGTAATGCCCATCCCTAGAAAAGTATATATCCTTGCATTGGTCATTGGGCTACTCATTTCATCCGTCATCATTTACCTTTCGGAATTTGCCAATAGCAGGATCCTGTTCCGGTCGGAGATTGAAGATAAAATTTCGGCACCCATCGTTGGAGAGTTAATTTTCCAGCCGGATAATGGTAAATCGCCCATGGTGGTTGGCTCCGGTAAACGTACTCTTATTGCAGAGCAATTCAGAGAATTAAGGACTAACCTGGGGTATATTACTGTGAATATTCCGGATACCAGTAAGGTAATTTTAGTTACCTCTTCCGTTCCCGGAGAAGGGAAAAGTTTTGTAGCTATCAACACCTCAATTAGTTTATGCCTCACCGGTAGTAAGGTGGTGCTGCTTGAATTTGATTTAAGAAAGCCGAAAATCAGTGCTGTATTGGGGATTGCCAAGGAGCCGGGGTTAAGTAATTATCTAATTGGAAAAGTTGGAGTTGATGAAATTGTTAAGCCTTATGGGGATGTGGATGGGTTTCATATTATTTCATCGGGTCCGGTACCTCCTAACCCCGCCGAACTTATGAGCACGCCCAGACTGGAGAATTTGATAAGCACCCTAAAACAAAAATTCGATTATATAATTATTGACTCCCCACCCATTGCTTCGGTAACCGATGCCAAGATATTGGCCACCATGGCACATCTAACATTATATATAATTCGCCATAATTATACCGATGTAAGTTTCCTCCAACTTATAAATGAAAATTATCAGAAAGGGAACTTTCCGCATCTTAACTTAGTTTTCAACGGGATTAACAATAAGCGGATGCTGGGCTATGGCCGGGGTTATGGCTATGGCTATGGCTATGGTTATGGTTATGGCTATGGATATGGCTACGGCTATGGTTACGGTTACGGGTATACGGAAACTCCAAAACATATCCCCTGGTGGAGAAAACTCCTGGGTAAAAAATAATTACTTCCTTGTTTATTATTGCGGAAATAGCACAAGCCCATGAAGGTAGTTTGGGAATTGCTCATTCCTATATTGATGCGTTGGCGGGAACCGGAGTGGATGCCGTAAAGTTTCAAACCCATATAGCAGAGGCTGAAAGCAGTTCCTTTGAACCCTTTCGGGTAAAGTTTAGTTACGAAGATAAAACCCGTTTTGATTATTGGAAAAGGATGGAATTTACGTTGGAAGAATGGGCCGGATTAAAAACGCATTGCGAAGAGAAAGGAATGGAATTTATTTCTTCTCCGTTTAGCCTGGCAGCGGTTGATTTATTGGAAAAGCTGGAAGTTAAAAAGTATAAATTGGGTAGTGGGGAAGTGAGCAATTTGCTGATGTTGGAAAAAATTTCCTCCACCGGAAAGGATATTATTCTTTCTTCTGGGATGAGTTCTTATGCCGAACTGGATATGGCCATTAATTCCATTGCTCCCTTTGGAAACAAGGTATCATTATTGCAATGCACCACGGCTTATCCCACTGTTAGCGGCGAGTGGGGGCTGTCCCTTATTCCCCAATTGAAAGAAAGGTTTAAATTGCCGGTAGGGTTTTCCGATCACAGTGGCGAAATACATCCATGCATTGCCGCAACCGCTCTGGGTGCAGAGATTTTGGAATTTCATGTGGTGTTCGATAAACGGATGTTTGGGCCCGATGCCCGGGCGTCTCTTGAAATAAACCAGGTAGTTTCCCTGGTGAAATCCTGCCACGAAATTTTCAACGACCTGAATACGCTTCAAAGTAAAGAAAGCAGCGAAGCCTTTTCATCACTCAAAAAGATTTTTGAAAA
>CAZYKA010000026.1:6651-17817 GCA_964647915.1 uncultured Ferruginibacter sp.
TTCAAAGTAAAGAAAGCAGCGAAGCCTTTTCATCACTCAAAAAGATTTTTGAAAAATCACTCTCTGTAAATCAATTCCTGCCTGCAGGTCATATCTTATCTGCCAGCGACCTGGATGCGAAGAAACCGGCCGGATATGGCATTGATGCCCGGGATTATAAACGCGTCATTGGCAGGAAATTAAATAAGGATATGGAGGCAAACGATTTTCTGAATGCATCCGATCTCGATTGAAATATACTGATGAGGAAAAGAAAAATTTGTGTTGTAGTAACCGCCAGGCCCAGTTATAGCCGGGTTAAAACAGCCCTTCAGGCTATTAAAAACCATCCAAAGCTTGAACTTCAACTGGTGGTAGCCGCTTCGGCTCTTCTCGACCGGTACGGTAGCGCCGTGAATTATATTGAGAAAGACGGGTTTCAAATAGAAGCCAAGGTGTTTAATGTACTGGAAGGTGAAAACCTGACCGCTGCCGCAAAAACTACCGGAATTGGCATCCTTGAATTATCTACGGTTTTTGATAATATCAAACCCGATATTATTGTAACTATTGCAGACCGTTTCGAAACCATGGCCACAGCAGTAGCGGCCAGTTTTATGAATATCCCGCTGGCCCACATCCAGGGAGGAGAAGTTACCGGAAATATAGATGAAAAGGTACGGCACAGCATTACAAAACTTGCTGATTATCATTTTGTGGCCTCTGAATCGGCAAAACAAAGGGTGTTGAAATTAGGAGAACAACCCAATGCCGTTTATAATACCGGCTGCCCCTCTATTGATATTGCGGCTCAGGTAAAGGCTAACCATCAGCTTAATTTTGATCCATATAAAAAATATGGCGGAGTGGGGGCCGTGCCAAATCTTTCAAATGGGTATGTTGTGGTAATGCAACATCCGGTTACTACGGAGTATGCCGACAGTCGCAAACATATTGAAGAAACCCTGCTTGCCATTAAAGAATTAGCGTTACCCGTGTTGTGGTTTTGGCCGAATGTAGATGCGGGGGCAGATGGAACCTCTGCCGGTATTCGAAGTTTCCGTGAAAAAAATCCGGATGCGCAAATCCATTTTTTCAAAAATATGGAAGGTGAGGATTTTCTTCGGTTATTATATAATTCGAGATGCCTGATTGGAAATTCAAGTGTCGGAATCAGGGAATGCGCCTTCCTGGGTGTGCCGGTAGTGAATATTGGCACCCGGCAAAACCGGCGTGATCGGGGCTATAATATCCTGGATGTAAAATACGACCATCAGGAAATTCGCAACGCAATTGAAAAATGGCTTCAGCAATCCCGGCCTAAAACATCAGATGTGTATGGTGGTGGAGATGCTGGGCAGAAAATAGCCGATCTGTTAGCCGAACTCCCACTTCAATTTCATAAAACCATTTCCTATTAGTGAAGGTTATTGCCATTATACCTGCCAGGGGCGGTTCTAAAGGAGTGCCGGGCAAGAACAAGAAAATCATAGATGGTAAACCGCTCATTGCCTATACCCTGGAGGCTGCCATGCAGAGTATGGTATTCGACAGCATCGTGGTTAGTTCGGATGAGGAAGCTATACTCCAAATTGCGAAGGGCTACCCGGGGATCGAATTGCACCATCGCCCCAGCCAGATGGCAACAGACCAAAGCCCGGTTATTGATACCGTATTGGATATAATTAAAGATAGCGATGCGGAGGCTATCATGTTATTGCAACCTACCGCCCCCATCCGCACGAAGGAAAATATTGTTGATGCGGTGAAGCTCCTGGAATCAAACCCGGATGCCGGGTCAGTAGTTTCTGTGGTGGAAATGACCGATATCCACCCCGCACGTATGTATTGGAAAAATGGGAATTTTCTGGCCCCTGTATTAGGGGAATATGAAACCGTCAGAAGGCAGGATATTCCACCTGCCTATTACCGGAACGGATCTATATATCTGGTAGCGGCAAAGGCTATACGCGAATTTAAAAGCCTGATGCCCAAACCGATGCTACCCTATATTATGCCATTTAACTGGCTGCTGAATATTGATGAACCCCGGGATATCCTGATGGCTGAAGCCTTGATCCCGGCCTGGAAAAAAGGATTATTGGGATGATTGTTTTAAATGCTGAAACAACAGGGTATTCTTCAAAGGCTGTTAAAGCCTGGCAGGAAAGGGGATATACCTATCGCCCTTCCTCCTGGCAGGAAATAGATGCAACCAATAGTTTTCCCGGGGTTTCTGTTTTAATTGTTAGATTACAACGGAAAATAGACGACCAGGTGCTGGGCAGGTTTCCTGATTTAACCACCCTCGTTTCAGCTACCACTGGTCACGATCACCTCAGCCTGAAGGCCATAGCCGACCGGAAAATCAGGTTAGTAAGCCTGCGGGGGCATGATGCATTTTTAAAGACTATCCCTTCAACGCCCGAACTTTGTTTTGGACTGCTGCTTGCTTTGGTACGCCATATTCCTGCTGCAAACGAATCCGTTAAACAGGGGGTTTGGAACCGGGATGCCTTCCGGGGATACCAGCTAAAGGATAAGACATTGGGAATAATCGGCCTGGGCCGAACCGGCCACATGATGGCCCGGTTTTCCTCCGGTTTTGGGATGAAGATCGCCTTTTTTGATCCTCATGTTGAGGATGGTCATTTTGAGAAATTCTCTGAACTTAATTCTCTACTTAGGGTGTGCGATGTCGTTAGTTTACATGTTCACCTCGAAGCGTCCACCACCCGCCTGATAAACCAGGAAAATATTGCAGAAATAAAGCCAGGGTGTTTTTTGTTGAATACATCAAGGGGTGGCGTGTGGGATGAGCGGGCTATTGTGGATGCATTGAAGGCAAAGCGAATTGCCGGTGTTGCTGCTGATGTGTTGTCTGGAGAGCTTATTGATATTCGTACCAGCGCCTTGTGGCAGGCACAGCAGGAAGGAGAAAATATTATTATTACCCCTCATTTGGGCGGTGCTACCTATGATGCCATGTGGGCATGCGAAGAATACATGGTTTCGGTAATTTAATTTGAGGGGAGCGCTTCACAATCTTTACCCGAAGCACAGTATTACTTCCTTTACGTGTAGATTTCGCCGTCTGCTTTTTCGAATATCCAAAGTTGTATTGTTCCCTCATTATAGAATTGGTTCAACTGCATAGTTTTACCTAAAAGTGAAAATCCAAAGGGAAAAGGAAAAGTTTTTTCTAATCCTGTTATTTGCTTTATATGATGCCCGGTTCTGAAAATTTGAATATCCTATATATCGCATCCCACGGGTTTGCTGTCAGAATGTTGTTGCAAACCGATTTGCTCACCAAGTTACAGCAAAATGGGCTCCGGGTGGGGTTGGTTACTATGGATGCATCGGATCCTTCCGTAGCAGAGTATTGTTTGAACAATGGCATTAAGAATATCGGGTTTAATGTAAAAGCCGATAAATGGATGCCTTATAAAGAATTGTTTCGGAGGTACATGCTGGAGAAAGTAAAACAAAATCCGGCATTGTACGAAAAACACCTGCGTTTGGTAGATCAGGCCCGGACGAGCAGATCGATGCGTAACCGGTTGCGCCTTGCCAATTTTGCTTCGGGTATTTCCCGGTATTTACCATTTGGAAGAACCTTGTACCAAAATTTGGAAAAGAGACAACTTCATAATTATGAAGCTGATTTACTTATCAGGAAATATAACCCCTCCATAGTGATCAGCACTGTTCCGGTTTCGGTTATGGAAGCAACCATCCTATATGCTGCGGCAAAGAAAAATGTGAGAACGGTGACTCAAATCCTCAGTTGGGATAATATTACATGCAAAGGGCATTTTAGAATGTTGTCTGCCGATTTTATTGTATGGGGGCGAATTATGAAAGAGGAATTGCAACGGTATTATGGCATTAAACCCAGGAATATTTATGAATGCGGGGTTCCTCATTTTGATCTGCATTTCAAAAATCGGGAAGAATTGAAGGGGAAGGCAAAAGGGGATTACCTTTTGTTTGCCATGAGTTCTCCATATTTTGCGCCAAGGGAAATTGATATTGTGGAGAGAATTGCGAAATGGATTGAGGAAGATAAATGGCCGGGGTTAAAATTCGTTGTAAGGCCACACCCGCAGAATGTGATTGGGAATATGGCCGACCTTACCTGGCTTGGAAGATTAAAGCATATTGAATCGGCAAAAGTTAAAGTGGATTACCCCCAAATAAATAATGAATCCGGGATCCACTGGAGTATGAAGCAATCGGATATGCCTGAAATGAGTTTATTGATTGCGAATGCTGCGGCCGTAATCAATTCGGGATCTACCATGTCGATTGATGCCTTATGTTACCTGAAACCGGTAATCGTTACAGCTTTTGATAATGAGGAGGAACTTCCCTGGCATCTATCCATAAAACGGGCCATGGAATACGAACATTTTAGGAATATTATCGATTCCGGAGCTGTTGCCAAAACAAACAACTACCAGGAATTACAGGATGCCATTTCAGAAGCTATAACCAATCCAAAAGCCCGTATGGAAAAAATGAAATCCATCCTGTTTGATGAAGTAGGTATAGACGATGGGAGAGCAACGGAAAGGGTGGTGGAGGTACTTCAGAAGATGGCAAATTCTCCCTTATTAAATTAAAGTTAGGTAATGGTTATTCAGCAGCCATGGTAGCCCGGCGTACTATACAGGGTTTGAAATGACAAAGCATTTTTTTAATCATCTGAAGAATTCGAAAAGCGCAAAAGACAGTTTAGGCTTTCTGGGCGCAAGCCTTATTTCTCAGTTTGTAGTTTTTATTTCCGCCATTTTTGTTATTCGTACTCTGGGGCCAGAATTAAGGGGTTATTATTCATTTCTTTCCATAATTGGATTTTTTCTGGTTCCCATTTTTTCTTTTGGGTTTATTGCAGGACTGGGATATTTTGTTTCGTCCAAAAAGTATTTGCCGCTGTATATTACTAAATCTGTCATGTGGATTTCAGTAGCAAGGGGGAGTGTAATTGTATTGGTGGTGATTATCCTGCATTACTTGGGTTGGCTTGGTGAAACTGGGAATAAATTAACCATTTGGGAATTATTGCCTGTCCTCATTACTTTTCCTTTAAATCTGATAAAGGAATCGTTTCATCGGATCCTGCTGTCTGATTCGAAGTATATGGAGGGAAATAAGCTCAATGTAATATTCTCAGTAACCTCTCCTCTAATTATTTTCCTTTTTGTGGTTGTGTTAAGGCTGGAATTTACCGGCGTATTAATTGGAATTGTAATTTCCAATATTGCGAATTTACTTTTCACATTATATTTTTTCAAGAAGGTTTACGGCAGCCTAAGTACCAATCCTCAGTATGAAAAAGGGTTTGTAAAAGATGTGTTCGGTTATGGAATCAAAGGGTGGATAGGCGATATTGCTGTAACAACCAATAACAGGGCCGATCAGTTAATCCTAAGTTATTTCCTGGCCCCGGTTAATCTGGGTCTTTATTCAATTTGTGGGAACATTTCTCAATTACTTTGGTTGATTCCGGGCTCCATCCGGCAAATTTTATTTAATAAAAATGCGGCTATCGAATCTGATGCTGAAAGGAAAGCAATTACTGCCCGGTATCATGCATTTTTTATGATTCTTGGATTTATTTTAACCATCGCTGCCATTCTGCTTTCTCCATTCATTGTGCCCTTTCTATTCGGTAGAGATTTTTTGCCTGCTGTTAAACCGCTGCAGATTTATTTAATAGGCTCCGGTATTTATATTGGCACTATGGTTTTAACGAAGTATTTCGTTGGAACAAAAAAAATAATTTACACTTCCTATATCCAACTTTTCTCCGCCATAATCGGAATTATCACTGCCTTTATTTTTATTGGTCGTTTTGGTTTGATTGGAGCAGCCATTTCAAGTTCACTTTCCTATTTTGCCAGTTATATTTTATCGGTGTACTATTTCAAAGACATTAAAGAACTGTTACGGGGGTTTATTAACCTTCGGGCATTGTTTTTGTCAAAGGTTCCGGTTAACAAGGTTCCTGCCACCTGGGAGGTGGGAAGCGAAAATTAAAATTTTTGTTGTATCGATATCAGGAGTGAGATTGAAGAGTAAGAAAATGGGATAGCTTTCGCCTTGGAGGATTTTTCAAATTATAGAGGAATCCGGTTTATTTATGGTTATTTTTTATTGAAATATTGGTATTCAGAAAATGTTACCGCCGCTATCTGAAAAAGGAAAGATATTGTTTCTAACCATTGCTTATCCGCCCAATCCTACTGCTTCTGCGGTGGTGCATAAACATTTATTAGATCAATTTGACCCAGGAAGTTTTGTTGTTATTTCCGGATTTTTTCCGGGGGCAAAAAAAGTAAGGGTCCCGGGAGCTGTAAAGCAGCATTTTATATATTTAAGTGCAGAATTTATATCTTCAAAACTTCATCGGGTATTAGCCCGGCTTCAACGCTTCACAATCCCCATATTGCTTGGCTATTATATCAGGAAGATAAAACCTGTGAAAATAGTTATTGGATATCCGGACTTGTATTGGCTTGATTTGTGCTCAGCAGCAGCGATTAAGTATCAGGTTCCTTTTGTTCCTTATTTACATGATACGATTGAAGAAGCAGCAAATTCCGGTCCGGGAAAGGAACTTGCGAGAATCGTGCAACATCGAATTTTCGCTAAAGCCGAGAAAATTGCCGTAATGAGCGAAGGAATGAGGGCCTTGTATAAAAAAAAGTATAACCTCGTAACTACAGCCTGGGAACATATCTATCCGGAAATTCCTGTGAAATTTTTTGGTGAAAAGGAATATAGAGCGCATTGGTCTGGTGATGTATATGAAATCAATTATAAATCGGTGCTTCGGCTAAATCTGGCTGTAGAGAAGCTGGGGTTGAAGTTTTCGATTTCGAATGGGAAAACCAGAGAACAACTGAAGGGTTATGGAATTTCCGGAACTCATATTCAAAAAGTCTTTTACCCAAATCGTTCAGAGTACCTTGAGCACCTGAGTAAATCAAAAATAGTATTGTTAGGTTTGAACTACCCAGATGAATGTTCGATCCAGGAAGATGAGTTGGCAACTATTTTTAGCACCAAAACCCCCGAATACCTGGGAAGCGGTAGTTTAATTGTTTACAACGGCCCGGCTCATTATTTTTTGGCAAAATTTATTTTAGATCACCATTGCGGGGTGGTAATCGACAGTCGGGACGAAAAGGTAATTTTCGAAAAATTGGAAGAGGTTTGTAAAAATTATAATCAGTATCATGACCGGATTGAAAATGCCAGGCAATGCCTGGAGATATTTAGCCCGAAGTCTGTAAGGGAAAAAGTTTTAGCAACATTAAATGGTTAAGTTCATTCCATATACCATTTCAAATAGAGCTATTATAGTTTCTTTGTACCTTTTTGCATTTCTGTTTTTGGCATTATATGGGAATGAAGGATTTCAAACTATTAACCAAATTATCCTGTGGGTTTTTGGCCCCCTCCTTGCAATTTTTATCATTGAACCCAATATCGGCAAATTGGGAACCATTCCGAAGGAATATTATTTCTACCTGAGTATGGTAGGCTTTGCTTTTCTGGGATACGTAAATGTGATTAATGAGGAGTTTTTTTACCGGTATTTGCAGGTTTTCCTTGCCAATTTTGTACTGATGGTTATTGTGTATTTTGCCATAAACAATATCCGGGAATGGGAACTTGCCTGGAAAATTATAGCTATGGTTGGATTGTTGGTTTCTGTGATGGGCTACTTCAAGGGAGCCCAGGCTATGGATGAAGAATATTTCAGGCTTACCGGTTTAACAGGCAATGCAAATGGAACCGCGAATTATGCCAGGGTGGCCATCATCGCATTCCTGATAGTACTCCAGTTTACCAGGAAAAAATTTTGGAAAATATTTATTTGGATTTCCATTCTGTATCTCTCATATACCATCATCCTTACAGCATCCCGTGGTGGATTTGCCAACCTTATTTTTATTTTGGGCGGATATGTAGTTTTTAAATATTTCAGTGGTTGGCGATTGATTTTGTTATTGGTTCTCCTTTTCCTGTTTGGAAATCTGGCACTTTATTTTGCGGAAGAATTCCTGCAGGGATTTTATTTATTTGAACGTCTTACACGAAACGACAGCGTATCGGGTGCAGTAGAGAATGAGGCCCGGCTTAAATTATATACACTAGCCTGGAATTTATTTTTGGAACATCCCTTTGTGGGGGTTGGGTTAAACCAGTTCCGGATCTATTCAAAAGGCCCGATTACGCATACCGATTTACTGGATATCTTTGTACAACTTGGTATTTTTGCAGGAATAATTTATGCTTCCATTTATGTTAAACTGGCAGGCAGAATCAGGAAACTTAAGTCCTGGTTGCGGGATAAGAGGGATTTGCAGATTTATCATATTCTTTTATTAGGATTCGCTTCAGAAGTGCTTTATGGAATCAGTAACCCAAACTGGTTTACCCAATTGCAAATGGTTGTGTTGAGTTTGTTTATTATTTATTCATTTAAAATTCGAAGTACACGAATTGCCTACCCGGTGAAATTTAGCAGTAAATGAGCCTTTCTATTTGTACGTTAGATAGTTCTTCCTTTCCGGCATGGGACCGGTTTGTAGAGGAAAGCCACTTTGGAACAATTTTTCACAGTACGCGTTGGTTGAGTTTGCTTTCTAAAAATGTGGAGGTTACCGTAATTAAAGAGGAAAATGAAATTGTGGCCGGTATGGCGCTGGCGAAAACAAGTAAAAGCGGGGTGACCGGATTTCATATCCCCCCCTATACGCAATACTTTTCTCCTCTGTATGGAAAGAAAAGCGATAAACGCATTTCCATATCAATAGAACATGAGTGCGTTACACTTTTATTAAACACCCTCAAAACTGCAGGGCATATCGATTTTAAATTGCCTGCCGGACACCATACCATACTTCCATACCATTGGCAGGGTTTTGAATCTTCGGTTCGGATCACCCATATCATCCAGGGAACCCGGGAAGATTATCTGAAATATCTGAACAAGAATAAACTCCGCGAATTGAGAAAACTTCAGGATCTGGTTTTTAATAATGAGATTGCTATTGATGATCATATTTCGGAAAATGAATTGCTTTTTCTGCTCCGGCAAACGGGCGAAAGAAAAGGATACAATACCCAAAGCAGCCAGGCGATTAAATTTGTGATGAATGCCGGTGATTCGTTTGCAAAGAAAATTACGATTCGCTCCCATAAACATGGGGTGCTTGCATTCGGATTTTTTCCATACGATAACAAAGCCGTATATAACCTGATTAACGCTTCAGTTAGAGTGAACGACCCGGTATTGAAAACGGTAAATTTATTATTGCTTTATCAGGCCATTGAATTTGCATTGACTACAGGAAGAATATTTGATTTTGAAGGAAGCATGTTGAAGGGCGTAGAGGCATTTTGCCGCCTGATGGGAGGAACCCAGGTGCCCTGTTACCGGGTCCAGAAATCTTCCTCCCTGCGGTACTCCCTAATGAGAGCTGCTAACCAGATTAAAAATGACCGAAAGAAAACTTAAGATCTGTTTTGTAACCAGTATGCACGACTGGAATGACGACCGCATTTTTGAACGGGCGGCGGTAGGACTGGCTTTGCTGGGTCATGATGTAACATATATTGCTGCGGCAGATCAGGATAGGGAAGAAGAAGGAGTGCATATTAGAGCTATTCCTAAAAGATCGCGGCTTAAGAAGCACTTTTTTGGCCCCCGCGATGCATACCGGATTATGAAGACAATAGATGCCGATGTGTACCAGTTCTTCAATCCGAATATGATGTGGCGAATGCGGCGCTGGGCAAAAAAGGGTCATGCAGTTTTTATTGATATCCATGAAAATTATGAAGCCCGGGTGGAAGCCCTCCCTCTTCCTGATTTTATTCGAAAACCGGCAGTGAAATGGTACCGGAAATGGGAGAACCGGTTGTGCCGGAGTTTTAATGGAATTACCGTGGTAACCCAAACCATGGCCAATAAACTGGCACCCAGCGGAACGCCGGTTCTGGTGGTGGATAATGTCCCTTTTTTAAGACGCCTCGCCGATGTGCAACTGGCTATTCAAAAAGATACAAGACCTACCATCATCACATCTGGTACCCATTCTGATAAAAGGAATTGTATGAAAGCGGTGGAAGCCCTGCCCGAAATGGTAAAAGCAATACCCCATGTGATGATGAAATTTGTGGGGAGATTCCAACCTGCTGCGTATGAACAAGAACTGATTCAAAGAGCAAATGAACTCGGCGTTTCTTCAAATTTTGAAACCGCCGGTATGTTGCCCTGGATGCAGAATTTCACGCGCATCTCTTCTGCGCATATAGGTTGTGTATTTTATAATGATAATCTCAACAACCGGGTTACCCTTCCCAATCGTTTGTATGAATATATGTATGTGGGGCTGGCTGTTTTGGGCGAGGATTTCCCGGAAGTAAAGAACGTAATTGAGAAAAATTCCTGCGGAGCGGTGGTTAACTCACAATCGCCTAAAGATATTGCCGAAAAAGCCATTTCCCTGCTGCAATCACCACAGGTATTATCAAAGGCAATGCATAATGCCCGGCAGGCTGTTTTAAATAAATATAATTTTGAATCGGCATTGGCCGAATTAGAAAAGTTTTTCTTTAATCATTTGAAATGAAGTTTCTTTTTGATGCTGCCCTGTTTTTTGAAAAACTAACCAATGCTGAGGTACGGGCTGCTCACCGATTGTTAGACCGGGCAGATAATGCTGATAGGTTGGGTATTGAAGAGATGAAAAATGAGGCGTTTCTAAATCTCATCAAACAGGTATATGGGTTTAGCCCCTATTACCAAAAGATTTTTAAAGAACATGGATTGGAAATCTCCTCCTTTAAAGATATATCGGATATTCAAAAGCTGCCTTTTCTGACAAAGGATAATATTAAAGCACAAAGGGATTCCCTGCTTTCAATGAATATAGACTCGTCGGAATGTATTACCCGGAATTCGGGAGGAACAACGGGTGAACCCATTAAGATGGAGATTAATAAACAGGCACGCATAAACGATCTCTATTTTTATTACCGGGGTTTACGGTGGATGGGATACTCTCCCGGACAATCTATGGTAAAATTTTTTGGCGGGAGCCTTGGAGGAAACAACGCTCCAACTTTAAAGAATAAAATAAAAAAGTGGGTTTCTAATGAACT
>CAZYKA010000026.1:17917-19180 GCA_964647915.1 uncultured Ferruginibacter sp.
AATGTGATGTGAAAGGATTCTTTGGGTGTGCCGAAATCAACTGCCTGGGTTTTCAAACAAAAATGGGAGGGAACTATATTGTTCCCGATGAGATTGTACACATGGAGAATTGTAAACATCCGCAAACAGGAATTGATAATACGTTCCTGATTACTTCTTTGTATAATTATCGCACACCCTTATTGAGGTATTTAAATGGCGACACGGGAAAGTTGGTGCAGGGAGAAAAATATACTGAAATCCAGGAATTGAGTGGCCGAACTGCAGATATGTTTTTGAAAGCAGATGGGAGTTATGTTTCGTCTATCCTGGCAACTCAAACCATGCAGGTTTCGGGACTTTCGGAAAAGATAAAGAGATACCAGTTAATACAGACACAGCCCGGAAGTATAACTTTTAAGTATGAACCATTTTCAACGGATTTAAGCGGGGAGGAGAAGAACCACCTTTTATCCGTATTTCAGCAACGGTTGGGCCGGGAGTTTGTAATTGAATTGAATAAAACTACTGAATTTGTCATGTCTGCAGGCGGCAAACACAGGCTGATGATAAATAACGTCAAAAAGTAGAAATGAAGAGATTGTTATTAATCCCATACCGGTATTTTCGGTTCATGCAATATTTCACAGCCAATTATAAGCCAATTGGTATTTCAAATATTTTCTGGTGTCTGTTTAATGGCTTCTTCCCTAAAAATTTTATCCTTTTCAAATTAGCTACTTCCAACTCTTCCGAATTTGTAACCGATTATGAAGAAAACTTTCGTGTTTGCCGAATCAATAAAAACACAGAAATTCTCAATAATAAATTGCTTTTTCCAGAAGTCATCGGCGGCTATTTTAAAACTCCGGAAACCCGGGCCCTTATTTATGCCGGAAAGTTCTTGCCTTATCATACTACTTCCTGTTTTGGCGAACAGGCAGCCATCCTGCACCTGAAAACCCGCGGCCCATTAATTTTAAAACCTTTTGATGGCGATGGTGGGATAGGGATTGTAAAAGTTTCTTGCATCAACGAAGAAATTTTTCAATGGAATGGTGTAGAAATTACAGAAGACAAACTGCTTAAAAATTTTTCGACGCTGAATGGTTATATGGTTTCTGATTTTGTGAACCAGGCCTCTTATAGTAATACAATTTTTAGCGGCAGCGTAAATACCATCCGATTGTTAACCATGGTAGATCCACAAACCGGAGAACCTTTTATTGGAGCTGCCGCTCACCGGATAGGAAATTCCGGTTCCGCACCGGTTGATAATTGTGC
>CAZYKA010000026.1:19280-38268 GCA_964647915.1 uncultured Ferruginibacter sp.
GGCGCCGATTTGAAACTTCACCAGGCGCACGCTCCCCTTCTTCAAAATCCGGCCGTTAAAGCATTTTACAAATACCATAAAGCCATAAAATAATTAATTGGGATCTTTATTGTTGGTGAAACGAAATTGTTCCAGCATTGCGGTAAAGCGATCGTTGGAAGTGTTTGAACGGATGGGATTAAAGTCTCCTCAAACTTTTTCTATTGGAGCCTGGGATATTTGGAGCTATGGTAAAATACTTTCGGAAGAACCACATTTTATCAGAAAAGATAAAGCGGTACTGATTTGCGCCGGAACACCCGTATATAAAGGGTCACATAACTTTAAAGAAAGTCTTAATTCTATTTTTGAGAACCTGATCGGCCAGACTTTTAATTTTCACGATATCCGGGGTTCCTATTCTTTGGTTTTTTCCCAGGACGGGCACCAAATTAAACTGTATACGGATCAGGCAGGAATTGCAAATCTGTATTACGATACCGGGATGAATATTATCTCCAGTTCTTTTCTTGCGGTGATATTTGGATTGGAAAAGAAAGTATCCCTCCATCCATTGGCGGCTACAGAGGTAATTACCTCCGGAAGGCAGATTGGCCCCGATACCCTTTTTAATGAAATCCAACGCCTGGAAGTCAGTCTTACTCCGCGTTTGGCAGATATTGAGGTGATTTCAGATACCCTGCTTCTGGGTTTTCCAAATGAAAAACGGCAGTCGTTTGTAGATAGTGTGGATGAACAGGTGGAAGCCATAGATCAATTCTTTTCGGACATTAAGAATTTTGGAAATTATTATGGAGTGGATTCCGGACTAACGGCAGGGCATGATAGCCGGATGATTTTAATTGAATTGAAAAAGTATTTTAATAATTTTCAGGTTCATTCTTTCTGGCGAAAATCAAAAGATCTGGAAATAGCTGTGGCTGAAAAGGTGGCAGATAAAGCGGGCGTACCCCTGAAAATTGTGGAAGGCACGCACCAATTTGATAAAACGGAAGAACAATTGGAAGACACCCTTCGGAAGTCATTATATTTTTACGATGGCCATATCCGGATGCACTGCTTTTTGATGGAAGATTATCATACGGTTGAACACAGAATGAAAATTCTGGGAAATATGAGGCTGGGCATGAATGGTATTGGTGGAGAACAATACCGAAACGAATGGCATTTGGAACGTGCCTCCTGGAGTGCCGATTATTTTGTACGTTACGGACTTGCTTATCATTTATCCGGCAAGAGTTTTACAGATCCGGAATTTGAGAAGAATTACTTTCAATACCTGCAATCCAAATTGTATCGAAAATTAGGTTTGAATTCTTTTGAAAAGAGGATTTCAAAAAAATATATTAAGAAGTATTACAATGAGGTATATGTAGCAAGCCTTCTTGGCGTTCGCACCCACTCCGAAAATGTACTTGGGCATTTTATTACTCCATTTATCGACAGGCAACTCACCCAAACTTCATACCGGTCGCTGCCGCATCAGGGAATTTCGTACGATTTCCAACAGGCCATGATCCGGAAAATGGATCCCGAACTGGCTGCTGTTACCAGCGGATATGGATATAGTTTTACACAGGGAGAGCCGTTGAAGAATAAATTGAAATACCTCGTTAAAGAATTTTCACCCAAAGATTTATACCAGGAAAAGCTGGACAAAAAATTTGCCCAGGCCGGTAATAAGGATTTTCAAAATTATATTGCTAAGTATAAATTATTTTCCGAAGCTGTTCAGCATCTAAGGCGTTATCAATTTCCCATTGATGAGAAGATGATTACTTCCCGTCCGGATATTATGCCGGTTTATTTGAGCCTGGCCTATTTCCTGTTTTACCTCTATGGGAAAGGCCGGCTTCAGTCACCCTAACTTATTTAACCTTGCGCGATCTGTTCGAAAAATTTAAGATGTATTTTAAAGCCATGCCGGATTATTGGAAGCTAACGGATCCGGATAAACTTCATAAGTACCCTATTGGTTATTACCCGCTTTCATTCCGCGACAGGTTATACCAGGGGCATTATATCGATTTTGATGCGGAAGGTTTGCCTATGTTCCCATCCCGCACCGGCGAGTTGGTACATTTCTGCACGGGAATGTGCTCCTTTGCCTTTGCTCATTGGGAGGAGTTTTTGAATACCGGAGATAGCGCCCATTCAGGCCATGTGCTGAAAGTGGCCGATTACCTTATAAAAATGGCAGAACCCCGGAGTAATGGATCATTGATGATCCTGGATTATGATTCGGATAAGAGAGACAATGGGGTTACCTGCGGTATGAACCAGGGTGAGAGTATAAGCGTGTTATGCCGGGCCTATTGCATTTCAAATAATCGCAACTACCTGGATGCTGCAATAAAAATGGCCATCTCCTTTGGCGCAGATTATGGCCAGGATGGTGTGCGTGGCTACCTGGAGCCGAATAGGGCGCCCTGGTACCTCGAAGGGGGTAAGATGATTTTGAATGGACATAATTATTCTTTATTCGGGTTGCGGGATTTGTATGCTGTCTCAGGCGAACTTTGGGTGAAAGAATATTTGGAAACGGGAATTAAGTCGGTAGTTGAATCCATTCATTTTTTTGATAACGGTTATTGGAGCTGGTATTGGCTTAATAAACCGCACTACATAGCCAGTGCCATGTATCACAACTTGCATGTATGCCAGCTAAAAGCACTGGCCCTTTTGAGCGGAGAAGATAAATTGAGCATCTACGCCGATCGGTTTGCAGGGTACGCCCAATCGCCTTTTAAACGGACAAGAGCCGGCATTGCCATGTTGTTTGCTAAGATCAGTAAGAAGTTATTTTGAGTTCATTGAGATTGAACGTTGTTTACCTTGCCAGTGGGTTTCCCACACCGGATAATCCTTCTCATGGTATTTTCAATCTGCGGGCAGCGAATGCGCTAAAAGAGCATGTAAACCTTACCGTTATTCAATACCGGATTTTTAAGCCGGGGAGAAAATTGGTGGAAAAGATAAAGGAAGACGGGTTTAACCGAATTATTCTTTGTGTGCCTTACAGCCCGGTAGGAGAAGAAAAGTTGTATTATTTCAATAACCGGATTATTTACCGGTTTACCCGGCTTTTCGCTTCCGGGATTTTGAAGGATGCCGATTTGGTACATGCCAGCGATGGGAACCTGGGTGTGGTAGCAGCCTGGCTGAAGAAGCGTTTTTCGTTCAAATTGCTTGTGCAGTTTATTGGAGGTGATTTGAATCAGGATCTGGCTAAAATTTATCGTAAATCCTGGATGAAGGACTGGTTGAAAAAACTGGATGCAGTAACTTTTAACAGTAAGTCGCTACAGGCATACTTCAACCAACTATTTGGATCACATCCCGTTTCTCAGGTAATTTACCGGGGTGTAAATACGGATATATTTCATCCTTCAAATAAAAAAATGGAGGAAGAAATTGTTTTCTATTTCCTGGGAGGGTTACCTGCCTATTCTACATTTACCCATGGCCGTAATACCAAAGGCGGAATGAACCTGATGGAAGCCTGGAAGAAACTGGAAACGGAGTATACATCTGTAAAAAGAAAGCTCTTATTTGCAGGCCCCGATGCCGATTTACCGCAGGTTAAGGAATGGGAGAAGCAATTGGTTGCGCCTCAAAATGTGGAGATTTTTGGAAAGATAGATCCCTCATCCATTGCCGACTTTCACCGGAAGGGAAATGTAGCCCTGGTTCCCAGCCTCGAAGAAGGATTACCCAATGTGGCATTGGAAGCCATGGCTACCGGTAACCTGGTAATTGGAAATCGGGTGGGGGGTATTCCGGAAGTAATTATGGATAATGCCAATGGTTTATTGTGTGCCACCCCCGATGCAGAAGGGCTATTTCAAAAAATGATCCAGGTGTTGGAGCAACCCGGCTTGGTATCGACACTTGGCCAGGCTGCAAGAAAAAATGTAGTAGCGGGTTTTAGTCATAGTTCGTTTGCCCTCAATTACACATCGCTTTATCAAAACCTTTTAACAACCACATGAAATTACTCATCATAATGGGTACAAGGCCCGAAGCTATCAAGTTTGCCCCCCTTATTAAATTATTGGAGAGGGAGCCTGCATTTGAACTTCGTGTATGCGTTACCGGTCAGCACCGCGAAATGTTACAACAGGTGCTCGATTTTTTTGAGATTGAACCCCAGTACGATCTGAACCTGATGAAACCCAATCAAACCCTGTTTGATGTGTCAGCAGGTGCCTTAACCGGCTTGGAACCCATCCTGAAGTCGTACCGGCCTGATCTCGTTTTTGTACAGGGCGATACCAGCACCGCGTTTATAGGTGCCCTGGCGGCATTTTATTTGAAATGTAAAATTGCTCACCTGGAGGCAGGCTTGCGCAGTGGCGATAAATATTCGCCTTTCCCCGAAGAGGCAAACCGAAAATTGGTTTCAATACTTGCCGATTATCATTTCGCACCCACCCAACTGGCGGCCGACGCCTTATTGAAAGAGGGAATCTCCGAAAATGTTTGGGTTGTAGGCAATACCGTGGTGGATGCCTTGCTGCTGGGATTGGAAAACCTGAAGGTAAGGTCGATTGATTATAGCCCTGAATTTCCATTCCTTAATTTTTCAAAGCCCCTGATATTAATTACTGCACATCGCAGGGAAAGTTTTGGAGAGCCCTTTGAGCAAATTTGTGATGCTATTCTGGAAGTAAAACAAAAGTACCCGGAGGTACAATTTTTATATCCGGTTCATTTTAATCCGAATGTACGGGATGTGGTAAGCCGGAAATTGTCTGACGTACCCGGAATTCATTTGATAGACCCACTCGACTATCCCCGGTTGATATGGATGATGGAAAGAAGTGCCATCATCCTCACAGATTCGGGCGGAATACAGGAAGAAGCGCCAGCACTTGGGAAACCGGTTTTGGTAATGCGTGATGTCACAGAAAGGATGGAGGGGGTGCATGCCGGGACCGCAAGGCTGGTGGGTACGAGTAAGAAGATGATTGTATCCAACCTGGAAGGGTTATTGAATAATACGGATGGGATGTACGATAAAATGTCAAAAGCGGTTAACCCTTACGGTAATGGTACCACGTCAAGGCAGATTATTGATATTTTAACTTCGCTTAAATGAAGGTAATTGTATCGCATGATGTGGACCACCTCACCTGGAGAGACCATTATTTCAGGGATCTCTATATTCCCAAGCTTTGGTTCAGGTCGGTAAAGCTGGCATTCCGGGGAGTGATCCCTTTTAAAACAGCTTTCTCCCGGATGAATTTTTGGAGCGATAACCGGATGAACCGTTTGGCAGAACTTATGACCTTTGAAAAATCTAAGAATATCTGTGCTACTTATTTTTTTGTGATGCGGCCCGGATTAGGGGTAGCCTATACAGCACAGGAAGCGATTCCAATAATACAAGAGGTGTTGAGAAATGGACACCATGCCGGTGTTCATGGGATGGCGTATGAAGATGAGGCGCTCATGAAGGAGGAGTTTGATGATTTTAGAAAAATCACCGGGATTAAAAATTTTGGAGTAAGAATGCACTACCTCCGGAATAATGAGGATACCCTGAAAAGGCTTGCGCATACGGGGTACCGTTTTGATTCTACTCTTTATGGAAACGCATCACCCTATAAAGTGGAGAACATGCTGGAATTCCCAATTTCCGTAATGGATGTGTATTGTGTGCGGCCTACCCACAAAACCCTGGAAGAAGCAAAAAAATATACTACGGATGAATTGAACCAGGCAGAAAAATCGGGGCAACCTTACTTCGTAATAAATTTTCATGATATGCTATTCCATCCGGCGTATTCTTTGTATAAGGAATGGTTTGAGTGGGTCATCGATTTATGTATCAAAAGAGGACATAATTTTACCAGTTTTGAAAATGAGGTTAACGCATGGAAGTAAGGAATTTTAAAGAACAAGACCTGGATGTGGTGTGCGACCTGCACATGTGGGCGTTTAAAGATCACCTAAATGTATTGCTCGGAAAAACTTACATCCGTGCCTTCCTGAAATGGTTTATTGGTCGCGATGATTGTATAAACGTGGTAGGTATAATGGATCAGGGTGCTACCGGCGGGTACATTGTGGGTGCATCCTGGGGTTACCAGCAACAAATGAATAGATCATTATTAAAAATTGCAGCCATTGAAATGTTCAAAAGACCCTGGTTACTGGTGCACAAAAAGATAATCTTTTCGGTTTGCCTTCGTATAAAAACGATGCTTGGGTTGAATAAATTTATTGGAGAAACGAGTGCAAGGTATGAAGGAAAAATACTTTCCTTAGTGGGAATTGGGGTAGCCGAAAATGCGCAGGGGAGCGGAATTGCAACCAGGATGATGGAAACTTTTATCGATCGGGCGAAGGCTGCCGGATATGATTTCGTACGCCTGTCTGTTTATGCATCCAATGCAAGGGCGAGAAAATTTTATGAAAAAACCGGGTGGCAACCCGAGATTACCAATAAACCTGTAATGGGTTATTTCAAAAAACTTTGATGCAGGAATTAACCGTTTGTTTCCCGGTTTATAACGAAGTGCGCTTTCTCGATTCACTCATCAGTTCGGTCATTGAAACGGAACCGGTTACCAAACAAATTGTGCTGATTGATGGAGGAAGTACTGATGGAACGATTGATTTGATAAAAAAATGGCAGAATAAATATACCAATATCCTCCTGGTGAATAACCCGGAGCGGTTTGTGAGCCATGGGTTTAACCTCGCATTTAATCAGACCCAATCAAAATACATTGCCCTGATGGGTGCCCATGCAGAATATCCTTCTAATTACTTCAGGAAAGGCCTGGAACTTCTTGATTCGGGGGAGTGTGATGCCGTGGGAGGACCGCTGATTCAAAAAGGAAAAACGGAAAAAGCATCGGTTATTGCGTTTTGCATGAGTTCAAAATTTGGTGTGGGCGATACGGAGTTCCGTACTTCCAAAAAAAGAATGTATGTAGATAGTGTGGCCATGGCCATTTATAACCGGAAAGTATTTGACAAGGTGGGTTTATTCGATGAGGCACTGGTTCGAAATCAGGATGATGAGTTTCATTACCGGTTGAATCATTTCGGCTTCCGGATTTTAATGGAACCCGAAATGGAATCGGTATATTATGTTCGGGATGATCTCGGTTCCTTGTGGAAACAATACTTTCAATATGGATTGTATAAACCCATGGTGCTAAATAAAATCCGGTCGGGGATCCGGCTGCGCCATCTGGTACCAGGCCTGTTTACGCTGTACCTTTTTACCCTTCCCTTCTTCGCCTGGTTACACTGGATATTTGTATTGCCCTTAATCCTGTATTTCTTTTTAGCAACAATTGTACTTTGGAAAGAATTTAAAAAGGGGAACGATATTTTAATCGGCATTCTTTCCTTTTTAACCCTGCACCTGGCCTATGGAAGCGGATTCTTACTTGGTCTAATTAAAACAAAAAAGTGATTTATGAACATACCCTTTTCTCCTCCTTATATTGATGATGATGTGCTGAATGAAGTGGTGGATACCTTAAAATCGGGATGGATTACAACCGGCCCCAAAGTGAAGGCACTGGAGCAGGAAGTGATTAAACTGAGTGGGGCGCCTCAGGCACTTTGTGTGAACTCCTGGACCTCCGGAGCCATGCTGATGTTGAAATGGTTTGGGATTGGCCCGGGTGATGAAGTGATTATTCCGGCCTATACTTACAGCGCTACTGCGTTGGCCGTTTTGCATTGCGGTGGGGTACCGGTGATGGTGGATATTAAAGACGATTTCACCATCGATATTGATAAAATCAGGGAAAAGATTACCCCCCATACCAAGGTGATAATGCCGGTGGATATTGCAGGATGGCCGGCAGATTATAAAGCCATCAATGATTTGGTACAGGATGCTGCAGTTAAAACCCTGTTTATCCCTACGCATAAAAACCAGGAGAAACTGGGAAGGATCCTTGTATTATCGGATGCAGCCCATTCTATTGGAGCTACTTTTAACGGAGAAGAAACGGGAGCGCTTACCGATATCACCATATTTTCTTTTCATGCTGTAAAAAATATCACCACGGCAGAAGGAGGAGTAGTATGTATCAACCTGCCTGAACCATTTAATAACGCCGACGAATATGCGTATTTGCGGATGATGACCCTGAATGGACAAACCAAAGATGCATTTACCAAATCAAAAGCAGGAGGATGGCGTTATGATATTGTGGATTTGGGGCTCAAGATTAACATGCCCGATGTTTGTGCTGCCATTGGCCTGGCACAGATAAAAAAATATGATCACGAACTTTTATTGGAAAGGAAGCGGGTGTTCGATCAGTATTCATCTGCCTTTTCTACCTATCCCTGGGCCCAACTGCCTCCCCAAAATCTGCCGGGCAGAAATTCATCCTATCATTTGTACGCCCTGCGAATAAAGAGGATTTCTGAAGCAAAACGCGATGCCCTGATTGATGAGATCAGTAAGAGCGGAGTGGCCGTAAACGTGCATTTTATCCCTATGCCTATGCTTAGTCTTTTTAAGGGATTAGGGTATGATGTGAAAGATTTTCCGGTAGCCTATGATAATTATTCACGCGAAATCTCACTGCCTATTTATCCGCAACTCAACTCCCAACAGGTGGAGTATATTATTAACAGTGTGGTTAATGCTTATAACAAAGTAATTGGTGATCCGGCTGCTTGATATGCTGTTTTCTTTTGTAGGCCTGGTGCTGTTATCGCCCCTGCTTATACTGATAGCCCTTTGGGTGAAATCAGACTCCCGTGGCCCGGTTTTTTTTCGGCAAATACGGGTCGGAAGATTTGGAAAGGACTTCCGTTTATTTAAGTTCAGGTCGATGCGGGTAGATGCAGACAAAGCCGGTTTGCTGACCGTGGGAGGGAGGGATCCGCGGATTACCAGGGCCGGTTATTTCCTCCGAAAATATAAACTCGACGAACTTCCCCAACTTTTGAATGTTTTGTTTGGTGATATGAGCGTGGTGGGACCCCGACCCGAAGTTCGCAAGTATGTAAACCTGTACACTCCTGAACAAAGACAGATTTTAGATGTTCGTCCAGGCATTACCGATATGGCCTCTATTGAGTTCAGAAATGAAAATGAAATTTTAGCTCACTCCATCGACCCCGAGCAAACCTATATTCAAGACATCATGCCTCAAAAAATTAGGCTAAACCAGGTGTTTATCAAGGATCCTACCGTTTTCAACTACCTGCGGATAATTTTTCGTACGGTTTTTGGCTGATTTTTTCCTGCATGCTGCATTACCCAGTTTCGGGTATTTTTCCCTCTGTTTATTGTTGCTGATTGGTATGAACCGGTATCTGCATTTTTGATAGATCGTTTCGGAACCTTGCATTCTCTTTGTTAAAAGGTCCTTCCTAAATCCATAGGGTTGATTTCAGGGGGCGAATGAAAATATTTGCCATTCCCGAATCGGATATTACTAAGCTGGTTTCATTTTTATAACGTATTGATTCCCACAAACAATAAAAAATACTCCGGTTGCTTCAAAAAAGATACTACCTTCGGGGCTGTTAACCTATACTAAGGATTTAATCCTTTGAAAACCACAGCTCTTCGTCCCTTTGAAAGCAGAATAATTAATGGCTTTTTTTGAAGAGTTAAATTAAATATGTTGAAGCCAATTTTAGATCGGTTTGCTCCAAGGTGGGTAATCTTTTTATTGGATCTTATCCTTACCTCCATTATTTTCCTTTTTTCGTTTGTCCTGGTTAGAAGGTTCTTGTACGAAATCACCCGCCTTTTTGAAATTCCCCATATTTCAGATATTATCCCGGCGCTTGTAGTAAATGCCATATTATTTGGAGCTTGTGTTTTGGTATTTCCAATTTATAGGGGGATCATTCGATTTTCTGAGATCAATGATATCGTCCGCATTATTAAGTTTTCCATTTTACATTTTTGCCTTTGGCTGGTTTTGTTTTTCACCAATCCAATTCCATCGGTTATCGCGTCGGTTCCCCTGGCCATGTTGTTTATTAATTTTTTTGCCAACATCTTCGCCCTGGTCACCTTCCGGGTTTTGGTTAAGGAAATTTATTACCGTGCCGCATCTAAATCTTCTGTAAAGAGTAAAGCCGTAATTTATGGAGCCGGATCGATGGGGCAAATTACCCGGAAAGTATTGTTAGGGGATATTAAAAATGTTACGGATGTTATTGCCTATTTAGATGACAGCCCTTTTAAAATTGGAAAGAATATTGATGGCTTACCGATCTTACCTGCTTCGGGTGAAAAACTGGATCAGTTTTTGAAAGAAAAGGGCGTAACCCATTTATTCATCGCCATCGATCATATTTCGGTTGACAGAAAAATTGCCATTACAGATATTGCTGCTCCATATAATATCCGGATTAATGTAATTCCACGGGCCAGCCAATGGCGGGATGGGCTTTTTCAACGGAACCAGGTTAAGGAATTGAATATTGAAGATCTGTTGGAAAGAGACGAGATTAATTTACCCAATGATGTTTTAAAAGACGCGTATTCTAACGATGTTATCCTTGTAACCGGGGCTGCCGGGTCTATTGGAAGCGAAATTTGCCGGCAAATTGCCAAAGTGAATTTCAAAAAACTGATAATGGTGGATCAGTCGGAATCCGGATTATTCGATTTAGAATATGAGTTAAAGGGGAAGGGGAAAAAAGCGCCGGTCATTCAAGTTGAAATAGCTTCCGTTCGGGACAGATTCCGGATGAAAAAGATTTTTAATACCTACAGGCCCAATATTGTTTTTCATGCAGCGGCATATAAACATGTGCCCCTCATGGAAACCTTTCCCTGCGAGGCAGTACTTACCAATATTTCCGGTACGCGGTTAATTGGCGAACTGTCCCTGTTTTTCAATGTAAGGAAATTTGTGTTGATTTCAACCGATAAAGCGGTGAATCCAACCAATATTATGGGGGCTACAAAAAGGATTTCAGAAATATTTGTTCAGGGCTTAAGCGATCATTACGACTCTCAAACGCAGTTTATTGTAACCCGTTTTGGAAATGTTTTGGGCTCCGCAGGTTCTGTAATTCCCACCTTTCGAAAGCAAATAGATCAGGGCGGCCCCATCACGATTACGCATCCCGAAATTACCCGGTATTTTATGACCATCCCGGAAGCCTCTAAACTGGTATTGGAAGCAGGTATTATCGGGCAGTCTGGCGATATCCTTTTATTTGATATGGGGAAGCCGGTGAAAATAATAGATCTGGCCCGCAGGATGGTTCACCTGGCAGGGCTGCGGCCAGGGGCTGATATCCGGATAGTTACTACCAAATTGCGGCCCGGAGAAAAAATGTTTGAGGAGTTATTTAAAGATTCTGAACAGTTTATTCAGACCGATCATCCGCGGATTTTAAAAGCCAAGAAAGCAAAAAACCAGGATATGGAGTTTACGGCCTTACTGGATGAACTGGAAAAAAAGGCCCTTTCCCACGAGAACGACGATACCCTCGAACTGATTCAAAAATTGCTTCCCGAATTTACTCCCTACCAATACCACGAACAACCGGTTTTGGTACTGGAAAATAAGGTGATGGAAGGGTAATTTCCCAATTTCAGAAATCTCTAATTTCAGGTTTTTTTTGTCTGAATAATTTAAAATCAAATATTATATTTGGTGTATATTGTGTAAGTTTTACACAGTATTAAATTTATCCATTGGGTTTGGATTGTTAAACCCATTAAGTAATTTAAATTTACTATTCATTTAAAACAGCTTGCATATGAAGAATTCTACTTCAGCAATCCTGGAGAAATTATGTTTCTCCTTCGCATTTATCCTGATAACAATTTTGGGAAATGCACAAACCTACTCCACTGCCTTCGGCGATTGGTCAACTGAATGGAGCAGTAATAGTGGCATTTACCAGGCAACGGGAGGCCCGGGCCTTTATTCTTTTGGATCTACGGCTACCGATGGCCAGGTGAATTCAAGAAACTTCACCTCCGATGGTACCACTTCGGGTACTAACAAATCCATGATGGTAGGACAAAAGCTTACCATTAAAGTTTCGGCTCCCATTGGCGGAGGACGAAGCGGAATTCAGTCGGGTGGCCGTATTGGATTTGCCTTAAAAAACAAAACCAGCTTTTATAGTGGTGCCGATGCACAGGCTAGGTTTTTTGATGCAGCCATGCTCCGCTTTGAATATGAAGGTGGGCAAGCCGCTTCGCAACTTGTTGATGGCGGCGGTACCATTCGTACCGGGATGCCCGGATTTAGTGATTTTACCAACGGACAAACCTATGAAGTAGAAGTGATTTCTGATAAGGAATTTAATTTCCAGGTTGTAAGTGGCTCCCGGTTAAATATCCGTTCATTTACCGCCACAGGCCAACTTCAACAAATTTCCATTGCCGATCTGGGATTAAACCGGGATGGAGTTTTTGAAAACCTGGCTATTTCGGATATGACTACGGTTGGACTTACCGCTAATTCGGGGGATAATTTTACGGTAAGCGGAGTAATTTCCAATAAATCGAATAACAATACAGTTACCAAATATGGGGTAGGTACGGTGGTTTTAACAGGGCAAAACACGTATTCAGGACTAACTACGGTTAGTGCCGGTACCCTTCAACTGAACGGTGCTTCTGCCAATACCATTAAGACCGGAAATGCGGTGAGTGTGGCAAATGGCGCCACTTTACGGATTTCGCAGGACCAAACTTTTGGAAGCGTAACCCTTCCAGCCGGTGCCAACCTGGTGGTAGATGCGGGGAAGACCTTAACCATTAACGGAATATTCATCAGCGGAGGTAATATCCAGAATAACGGTACAATCAAATTGGGAGGAAGCCTTCCGCAATCCTTCCCTGGAAGCGGAACTGTTTCTGCGATGAATAACCTCATCATCAATAATACATCGGCATCTTTGGATGCCGCCTCACTAAAGGTAACGGGTACCCTGAGTTTTGTTGCCAAGGGTGGTTCTCCCGCTATTCTTACTACCGGTTCCAATGTGATTACGGCTGCCTCTGTAAGTGGTGCAAGTGCTGCCAATGGATGGGTGAACGGAAACCTGGCCAGGAGTATTTCAGCATCGGGTGCGGTGGGTTTCGACATTGGTGATGCAAGCAATTACCTTCCGGTTGGACTCAACATTGATGGATCCGGATTTACTGCCGGCGATTTGCAGGTTTCAACAAGTACTCCGTTAAATGCAGTTTCCGGATATTCCAGCCTGAGTTTGGGAACAACCAACACCATCAACAGAGCGTGGTCGATATTTAAACCTTCAGGAAGTACTTTTGCCGGATCCTACTCAGGTACTTACAATTACCTTGCAGCCGATGTAGTAGGATCACCTAATTACGCTGACTTACGGCAGGGGGTTTACAATGGTGCCACATGGGTTTACCCGGGCGTAGTTTCCAATTCCGGACTACAAATAACCCAATCTGCTTTGGTGTCGCCGGCCTCTACCGGTAATGTGGTGTTTGGCTCCTCGCAACCGGTTACAATTTCCGGAATTAGTGCAACCGCGAAGGTTTATGATGCGGGTACTTCTGCCAATCTTGATTTCTCAACTGCAGTAGCTAACGGATTATTAAATGGCGATGTGGTTACTGTGGGAGCAGGCTCCGTAACCGGTGTTTACGATGATAAAAATGTGGGCACAGGAAAGAATGTAACCCTATCGGGTACGGCTACCCTGAATGGAACACAGGCCGGGGCATATTCCATTTCATCTATGCAGGCTTCAACCTCTGGTGATATCACCCCAATGGCGATTGAAGTTACGGCCACAGCTAATACCAAACCTTATGATGGTAATGTGAGCGCGACTGCTGTTCCTACCATTTCAAATGGCTCCCTTCAGGGATCAGATGTGGCCAATTTCTCTGAAACATATACCTCGCCCAACGCCGGAACAGGTAAAACGCTTGTTCCTGCAGGAACTGTAACTGATGGTAATTCAGGTAATAACTATTCTTATAGTTTTGTGTCTTCTTCCAATGGCGTGATCACTAATATCCCCATTGCTAACCTTACAGCAACCCCTGGATCTATTCCGTGCAGTGGTGGCACCACTACGATGGTTGTTAGTGCAACCGGCGGAGACGGACAACTAATGTACAGTTTAACAGGGCCTACAAACTTTCCACCCCAGGCATCTACCAGTTTTACCGGAGTAGGTGCAGGTACTTATACGCTTACTGTTACGGATGAAGATGGTTTCTCCGCCCAACTCAGTGGCATTACAGTTTCGGAACCACAAACCATGTCGGCCAGTTTTGTTACTAAAGCGCAAAGTGTTTGTGCAGTTACACCCGATGGTTCTGTAACGGTAACTCCAAATGGAGGTACTGCACCGTTTACCTATACCTGGACGGGTGTTATTGGATCGGGTAACCCGGCTACTACGCCTTATGCCAATGGAACAAATAATGCAACCCAGTCTAACCTGATGTATGGTTTCTACAATGTGCACATTGCAGATGCAAATGGTTGTAATATTGATGTCAATAATATTCATGTAGGAAAAGCTTTTGCTGCTACTATTACGCACAATGGAAGTATCAGCAGTGCCTGCGGTGCCACCGGCTCGTTGATCATATATGCGGCAGGTGGTGTGGCTCCCTATACTTACAGTCTGGATGGTTCTAACTTCCAGGTCTCAAATTCCTTCACTGCCCTGGCTGCCGGGCCTTATACTATTTATGTGAAAGATGATGGTGGATGTGTAACTACAAAAGCTATTACCTTGGGTCAGGCTGCCCCAATCGTTATAACGAATTATGTGGGTGCAGCAAGCAGTTGCAGCAATGATGGTTCGATCATGGTTTACCGCTCAGGAGGTATTCCTCCCTATACATATAGCCTTGATGGGGTAAATTACCAGGGATCTAATTCATTCCTGAATCTTGCCGCCGGAAGCTATACCGTTCATGTTAAGGATTCTAAGAATTGCGATTATTCACAGGCGGCCGTGGTGCCGCAGGGTGCAGGCCTTTCATTAACAATCCGGAAATCCGATGCCAGTGCCTGTATAAATGATGGAAGCATACAGGTGGTGGTGAGTGGTGGAGCTCCCGGATTTTCTTATTCCCTCAACGGTGGCCCAGCACAACAGTCGAACAGCTTTAGTGGTCTGGCTGCCGGGAATTATGTGGTTTCGGTTACGGATTCCCGTGGTTGCACCGGTACTACCAATGTGAGCATCAACATTAATACTATATCCGTTACATTTTACAAAGTAGATGCACCAAGCTGTGCAGGTACCGGAAGTATTACACTTTATCGTACAGGAGGTATTGGCCCCTATACTTACAGTCTTGATGGTAATAATTACCAGGCCAGCAGCGTGTTTACCGGACTTACACCCGGCACCTATACCGGGTATGTAAAAGACAGCAAGACTTGTGTGGGCTCAACTGCTGAAAATGCAATTGTGGTAGGTCCCGAAAATTGCAATAACAATGCCCGCGGTTCAAAACCGGTTATGGGTGATGTTACCTCTCTTTCTGTAAGCGCATTCCCCAATCCTACGGCGAATGAATTTATGTTAAACCTTAAAGGGTTCCAGATGAATGAACGTGTAAGCATTACCGTTACCGACCTGTTGGGCCGTATTGTCCTGCAGGAAGAAGGAGCCGGGAAAATGCAATATCAAATTGGGAAGAAACTTCTTTCGGGAGTTTACAATGTGAGTGTGGCGCAGGGAGAGAAACGAGTGTCTGTTAAACTGGTTAAAGAATAAAATTTTTACCTCAGGAACAGGTAATATGCCGGCACCTGTTTTTGAAAACTGATTTCCTGTAAAAACCGGCAAAATATAGGCGCCCTGCACAAATTGTGTGGGGCGCTTTAATTTTCTGTAATTCCGGTTTTCCTTTTTTCTAATTTTAAGTGTTTTGAAGAATCCCGTGCCAGAATTTGTTAATTTGAATTTTTATTTGAGTTATTTCTTGATTTTCAGCCGAATAAATTCACCTACTTTTTTGAATTTCTTTTTTTTTAATTAATAGCTAATCCTTTTGGAGTAGGTTGAAAGTTTTTTCATGATAATGCTTGCATTTCAAATAAAATGATTTTACTTTTAACTTCCGTTTCCCTCCAATTCCCACCCAAAACCAGCCTTTTCCCATAATCCTTCTGTTAATTTTATAGCTATTTCGATACAGGTAAATAGCATTTGAATCCGGATATTATCCATTTAAAGCCTTTAGTATTTAATCCATCGTGCTGTTGTGTTTAGGTTAACCACCTGAATGGTTGTTTGAAAAACCTTTCGGAGCCTGATTGTTTTTCTATCTTAAATACACTGCAATGAATACTACCAAAACAACGGAAATGGCAGTATGGTCTGTTTCCACTTTCCACAAATTCATTTCTTTACTTTTTAGTGCCATTGGTGCCATTTTATTCCTTGGAATATCATCGGTTAAGGCGTAAACCACAGAAAATTTTACTACATCGGGAAGCCATCAATGGACCTGCCCTGTGGGCGTAGGTACCATTACCGTGGAGTGCTGGGGTGGGGGTGGAGCCGGAGGCGGCGCTACCGGTAATTCGAATGCTGCAGGGGGAGGCGGAGCCGGTGGTAGTTACGTGCAAAGGATCAATTATCCCGTTACACCAGGTGTTACCTATAATTTATCGGTAGGTGCAGGAGGAAATGGATCCACCTCCGATGGTACTGATGGAGGAAGCAGTTGGTTTGGTTCCTCTTCCACCATTCTGGCAACAGGGGGGAAAGGAGGAAATGATGCTGCCAGTAGCAACACGAGTGCAAACGGAGGAGCTAAGCAAACTTCGGGTAATATAGGTTTTTCACTCAGCTTAAGTTATTATGGAGGAAAAGGCGCCAATGGTTCTTCTTCAAGTTATGGAGGAGGTGGTGGCTCCAGCGCCGGTACGGCTTCAGATGGAATCGACGCCACCAATCGTTTTGGGGCATCCGCTGTTGCAGGCGGTAGTGCAGGGGTGGATGGGGTAACTTCTGGAAGTGTTCCCGCTTCTCCCACTCCCGGATTTGGAGCGGGTGGCGGTGCAGCCCGCGCCACCGGAAGTACAAACCGTTCGGGTGGGGATGGCGGAGTAGGTAAAGTATCCATCACCTATACGCAGTTAACCTTTAAATCGCAGATATTAAGTGTGGATGCAGGCGCTACCACCTGGTGCGAACCGGAAACCAGGAATATAACCGTTCAAATTAAAAATAATGGAACTGCCACCTGGACCGATGCCAGCCCTGATATCAATATTGGTATTAAATGGAATACCAACGGAGCCAATTGGAGCAATTATTTTGTGAAGGTAGATGCAGGCAACCTTGCCCCCGGAGCTACCGGTACTTATGTACTTCCCATCACCACTTCTAATTATGTAAACCCGGGCGGCTATACCACACCGTTAGCTCTCGGAGTAAATAATATTTCTGTAGATGTGATTTATGAAGGGATATCTAATTTTGGTCAGAACCTGGGCGGTGTAGGGCCTGGCAATACTGCCTATACATCACCAAACCAGGATATTTCTGTAGTGGCTACTATTATTCGTAGCTCCGGTGCCGGAACCGATGCGCAGTCTGTTTGCCAGAATATAACAATTGCCAACATTACATATCAACTGGGTGGAGGGGCCACCAGCGCCTCTGTTACGGGGCTTCCGGCAGGGGTCAGCGGCTCCTACAATGCCGGAACAAAAGTTTATACCATCAGTGGATCACCAACCGTATTTGGTTCCTTTGCTTATACAGTAACGGCAGAAAGCCCTTGTGGTAATAATTCACTTCCGGGTACAATTGATGTTACAGAAGCCGCAACACTTACGCTTACCTCGGCAGGGTCAACTACCAGTCAAATCCTCTGTATGAATAGTTTGCTTACGGATATAACTTATTCCGTAGGAGGTACAGGAAGTGGAGGTAATGTAACGGGTTTACCTGCCGGTGTAACTGGAACCTATTCAAGTGGAGTTGTTACTATTTCGGGAACCCCAACCGTTTCCGGAACATTTAATTATTCGGTTGTAGGTACGGGCATTTGTAATTCTGCTCCTGAAACGGGTACCATTACTGTTAACGATGCACCTACAGGGTTGTCTGTGTCCCCTTCTTCGGCTACAATTTGTGTTGGGGAATCCGAATCTCTTACAGGTAATGCGAGTATAAATGCCCAATCCACCATTGCATCAGAAAACTTCAACGGTACACCTAATGTTACCGTAACGGGTTCGGCCGATAATAGCGGACAGATTTGGACAAAAGAGAATAACGGGGTATCGGTAAACTCAGTTCAGGTCTTTACCAGCCCCAACGGGGGTGGAATTGAAGTGGCCATGGCAGCAATTACCAGTTGCTTCAGCTTTAGTGGTTGCCCCGCAACTGCAACCAGCACGATGAAGTCTGCTTCTTTCAATACCAATAATATGTCATCTGTTACCCTTAGCTGGGCACAGGCCTATAAAAAAGGCAACGTAGCAGGAAGTTCTGCTACGGTGGAAATTTCAACGGATAATGTGAATTGGACTTTGTTAACCAGCTATGCTGCAAATGTGGGAGCAGCCAATGCATTTGCTACCGAAAGTATTTCATTGAGTGCTTCTTATTTGAATCAGGCAACTGTTTGGGTGCGATTTAATTTTGTAGGAAATGTGTCTGCCAATTTCTTTTCATCTCAATCTGCCTGGTGGGCTATAGACGATCTGCTTGTTAATGGAAATTCTCTCCCGCTGTATTCCTGGTCGGCCAATACTGCCCCTGCAGTAAATGGGTTGCCGGGTGGAGCCGGAACTCCATCTGCTGCCAATGCAACCATTTCTGTGTCGCCTTCCCAAACCACCAGCTATACCCTTACGTCTTATAACCCGGTTACCGGATGCAGTACTTCCCTGGCAGGAAATGTGGTAACAGTAAATCAAAACAGTACAATCAGCCTGTCTTCAGCTCCAGGTTCCAATAACCAAATACTTTGCGCCGGTAGCCCGGTTTCTCCCATTACCTATGCAGTGGGAGGTGGTGGAAATGGCGCTTTGATCAG
>CAZYKA010000027.1:0-19765 GCA_964647915.1 uncultured Ferruginibacter sp.
CCCGGGGCCAGGAGTTCAAACATCTTGTTGGAATACTGCCTTCGGAAAGAGGGATGCAATGCGCAGAAAAAGGTTTGCTCTACAATTAAATCAAATTCTCCGCTGAGATCAAAGAAATTACCTTCTATTATATGTACCCGTTGCCCGTCATATTGAACGAGTTTCCTTTTCAACTCATTCACCAGTATCCCCGAGATGTCAACCAGCGTAACATTTTCAAATCCCATTTCCATCAGCCAGGCAGCTTCATATGCATTTCCACACCCGGGTATCAAAATACGAACAGACTTATTTTTGAGTTGATTAAAATACCCCTTTAAAGGGGGAGATACTTCCCCCAAATCCCATCCCGTTTGGTCCATTAGATACCGGTTATCCCAAAACGCTTTATTTAATGACAGGCTCATGAGTTAAGACTGTGCTTATGGTTGGCCGATACATTTTCCAGATTCCAGTCAATCTTTTTAACAAACGGATGTTTCCGTACCGGGCAATCCATTTTTTCACAAATTGGGCAGGAGAAATCGACGCAGGCATCTGAATGTATAAACAATTCAATGGATCTTCCGTAATGTTTTTTCACTTCTTCAGAAAGGTTTTCAATTTCCTGATGGGCTTCCACCACATTAAAATACCAGGGAACCGTAAGATGGCAATCAATATGTAACATGGGCCCATATTTAATGATGCGCATATTGTGCAGATCTATCCAATTGGGGTTCCGTTTAGAATTCAGCATAGTAATCATCTCGCGCAGCAGGTTCAAATCAGCTTCATCCATAATACCTGCCACAGAACTTCGAATAATCCGTATACCGGTGTATAATATAATAAGGGCAAAGATCATGGCCACCACGCTATCAAGCCATTGTATTCCCGTAAAATAAATTAACAGCAACCCTAAAATGATCCCTACCGTAGTGTAGGTATCCGAACGAAGGTGTTTTCCACCCGCAATCAGGGCAAGTGAATTATTCTTCTTCCCAATTCGGATACAGTATAGGCCGGCAAACAGATTAATAAGTGCGGTAATTGCAACTAAGTAAATACCCAGGTCCAGTTTACTTACTGCATGGGGTTGGCTCAGGCTAAGGATTGCTTTATAAATAACCAGCAGGCCAGCAAACGAAATAAGTGCTCCTTCAAATGCTGCGGAAATAAATTCGATCTTTCCATGCCCATAAGGGTGCTCCAGATCTTTTGGTTTTGCAGAAAGGTACAGGCTATACACGCCGAAAAAACCAGCCACCACATTTACGATACTCTCCAGTGCATCTGTTAAAATAGCTACGGAACCTGTGATAATCCAGGCAAAAAACTTAACAGCAAGCAGCACTACCGAAAGCAGTGCGATAACTTGTTGTACCCGAAGATTTTGCTTTGCCTGGTTCAAAATAATTTTATTCAAAGATACAAGCAGAAACCCCTATTCATTTCTTTTAAGGGCAGTAACCTCAATTTCAATTTTCATTAAGGGGTTGGCAAGGCCGGCAGCCATCATGGTAGCAGCAGGCATGGCACCGGCAAGCCAGTCTTTTAAAAGAGACCACACTTTTGGGAATTCCATTGCATCGGGAAGAATATATCGTACCCTTACAATATCTTCAGGCAGCGCACCGGCCTTTTGCAGGGCTCCATTTATATTTTTAATACAATTGATAGTCTGTGCTTCAATGGATGCGGGTATCTCCATCGAAGAATAATTATAACCGGTGGTTCCCGATACAAATACCCATCGTCCATCAACCACCGCACGGGAGTATCCAATTTTCATTTCAAATTCAGAACCAGATGAAATCAGCGTTCGTTTCATATCTATCGGTTTTCATTTCAAGAATTACAATTTATGTTTAGGATTTGGAAATATTCCCCAAATTTTTACTTTCGAAATCCTCAACCTGGGCCAAAATAACTAAAATAAACATCTAAAAATCAGGAAAATAGAATCAAATTGGCGGGCATCCCATAGCCAAAAATTAAACAGGCCGTAAATTGAAATCCAAACGGGTTTAAAATATCCCCAACCGGCATTTATAACCCGTCAATCCTTAATTTTGCGGCACTAAAAACGAACTATGGATTTCAGTTTTTCCGAAGAACAGCTTATGATTCAGCAGGCGGCCAGAGATTTTGCCGTAAATGAATGTTTACCCGGGGTAATAGAACGGGATGAACTTCAAAAATTCCCCAAAACTCAAATTGAAAAACTGGCCGACCTGGGGATGATGGGCCTCATGGTAAAACAAGAATATGGCGGGTCCGGAATGGATACAATAAGTTATGTATTAGCCATGGAGGAGATCAGTAAGGTAGATGCCAGTGTTAGTGTATGCATGAGCGTTAATAATAGCCTGGTTTGTTATGGCTTGCAGGAATTTTGCACAGAAGAACAGAAACAAAAATACCTGGTACCACTTGCCCAGGGGAAAAAAGACGGCGAATTATATATTGGTGCCTTTTTGTTAAGTGAACCCGAAGCAGGAAGTGATGCTACTTCCCAACGGACAACGGCAGAAGATATGGGAGATTATTATCTCCTGAATGGAACTAAAAACTGGATTACCAATGGAAACAGCGCCAGTGTGTACCTGGTCATTGCACAAACGGATCCTTCCAAGGGAAGTCACGGAATCAACGCTTTCATTGTGGAGAAAAACTGGCCTGGAGTACAGGTAGGTGCCAAAGAAAATAAATTAGGAATTCGCGGCAGCGATACACACAGCATCCTGTTTAATGATGTAAAAGTGCCCAAGGAAAATCGCATTGGCCGGGAAGGGTTTGGATTTACGTTTGCGATGAAAACCCTTGCCGGTGGAAGAATTGGGATTGCCTCCCAGGCGCTGGGAATTGCCAGCGGGGCTTATGACCTCTCCATCAAATATTCGAAAGAAAGAAAGGCTTTCGGTAAGGAAATCATGCACCACCAGGCCATCCAGTTTAAACTCGCGGACATGGCTACCCGCATTGAAGCCGCCAGGTTCCTTTGCATTAAAGCGGCTTGGGAGAAAGACCAGAAGATAGATTATGCGCTCAGCTCTTCTATGGCTAAAGTATTTGCGAGTGAAACCGCCATGTGGACTGCCACCGAAGCAGTGCAGATTCATGGTGGTTATGGTTATGTAAAAGAATACCACGTGGAAAGAATGATGCGGGATGCAAAAATAACCCAGATTTATGAAGGTACCAGTGAAGTACAACGTATTGTAATAGGCCGCTCAATCCTTAAGTAACATGGGCTGGAACCAGGAACGGTTTACCCGGATCCTTGCGGAGGTTCAAACCTACAAGGCCAAATTGATTGCAGTTTCCAAATTGCAATCCATCGAATCCATCGGGCTTGCTTATGAAAACGGACAACGGGATTTTGGGGAAAACTATGTGCAGGAATTATTAAGTAAACATTCTCAATTACCCCCTGATATTAACTGGCACTTTATCGGCCACCTGCAAAGCAATAAGGTTAAATATATCGTTCCCTTTGTATCCCTGATTCATGGAGTGGATAGTGAAAAACTATTAGCTGAAATTTCGAAGCAGGGCAAAAAGATCAACCGTACTATTCCCTGTCTTTTGCAAGTTCATGTTGCCAGTGAAGAAACAAAATTCGGCCTCGATGAAACCGAATTAGATATTCTTATCCAAAATATGAAGGAACATCCTGAAAAATTTTCTTTTGTAGCACTACGGGGATTGATGGGGATGGCTTCCTTTACAGAAGATAACAACCTCATCCTTTCTGAATTCAAAAAACTAAAGTCTCTTTTTGAGAAATATGCCGGGATACCTGGTTTTACGGAACTCTCCATGGGCATGAGCGCAGACTATCGATTTGCATTACAGGAAGGTAGTACCATGGTACGAATTGGAAGCATGCTTTTTGGTTCGAGAGCATAACTCACTTTTTTTACAGATGTTAAAATTCCATTCATTTTATGGAATACCCGGTTTAAATAGAGTCTAATTCTCAATTTTAAAATAACTTTAATTTAAATCTTCAACATGATTCCCGCTTTTGAGGCAGAAAAAAACAGGAAGGCTTTTATTTACACGGTGATTATTTGTGTGTTGTTGTTGATTTTATTTTTCATCATCCGGTGGAAGACAGATCCCGTGAGCCAACCTGTAGTGCAGGACCTGATAGAAATTAACCTGGGAAACAATGAGGATGGGTTTGGAGAAGAACAACCTTTGATTAAGGGAGAGCGGTCTCCCAGCCTGGAAGCAACTGTTACACCCAGGAGGTCGTCCCCACAAACTTCTACCCCGGAAAGGGTGGAACCGGATGAAAATGCGGAAGACAACGCTGCGCCGGTAACCAAACCGGCAAAAACTGTGTCAAAACCAGTTAAAAACGAAGCGCCACCTGCTCCAAAACCGGCTCCGGCACCCAAACCGCAAAAAGCAAAAGTTACATATAACGGCCCCGGTAAAGGAGGTGGCAATAATTCCAATGAAGATAAGGGTTACCGCTACCAGGGAAATACTCCCGGAGGAAAAGGGGATAATGGCGATCCCAGTGGGGATAAAGATTCTTATGGGAATACAGCAGGTGGACGAATAGGCGGACCAAAAGTGATTAGAGGGGGTCGAAAAATTGTAAGGTATTATTCCTTTACCGGAGATTTACCAAAGGCAAAAATCTTTGCAAATATCAAAGTTAATGCAGCAGGAATTGGAACATTTATTGGTTTCGACAAAGGATCAACCAGCCGCGACCAGGCCTATGCCAATGAGATAATCCGATACCTTAAGAATATGCAGTTCGATAAAGCCAGCGGCGAATCTATGGTAACTGTTGAATTCAATTTCACCTACTAATTAAGGCGGTCTCATGGCAGTTTCTACCTACCAAGAAACTCTGGAGTACCTGTACAGCCAATTGCCTATGTTTAGCCGGATTGGGGCTTCCGCATACAAAAAGGATCTGGGCAATACCCTTTTCCTCTGCAACCATATCGGCAACCCGCAAACGAAATTTAAGTCGGTACATGTTGCCGGAACCAATGGCAAAGGCAGTGTCAGCCATTTTCTCGCATCTATTTTTCAGGAAGCAGGATTCAAAACGGGTTTATACACCTCCCCTCATATTCACGATTTCCGGGAAAGAATAAGGGTTAACGGCCAAATGATAGATACGGAATTTGTGGTAGATTTTGTGAGCAGTATGAAATCCTTTTCCGAATCCATTCAACCCTCCTTTTTTGAACTTACAGTGGCCATGGCATTCAAATTTTTTGAAGAAGAAAAGGTAGATATTGCCATTATAGAAACGGGATTGGGAGGAAGGCTGGATAGTACCAATGTAATCCATCCCGAGCTTTCGGTAATTACTAATATTGGATACGACCATATAAATATGTTGGGTGATACGCTTGGGAAGATTGCATTCGAAAAAGCAGGAATCATCAAAAAAGGTAGCCCGGCAGTGATTGGCCAGTTGCTTCCCGAAACTAAAAATATCTTTCAGGAAAAGGCAGAGCAGATGCACTCACCGCTTGTATTTGCGGAAGACAAATGGAAATACCTATCTCATCATAAAAATAATTTTACATTCATAAACAAAGAAGAGGGCAAGACCCACACATATTATTCGGGACTTGCCGGTTTATACCAGCAATTCAACATCCCCACGGTGTTGGCAGCCGTTGAAGAAATGAAAACCTTGGGCTGGAACATTGAAGAGAAGAATATTCAAAAGGGAATGCAAGAGGTGGTTTTAAATACCGGAATTAGGGGAAGGTGGCAAAAAATAGAGGAGCATCCCGATATTATTTTGGATGTTGCTCATAATGAAGACGGCATAAAACAGGTATTACGCCAACTAAAAGAAGAATACCCCAGGAGTAACTGGCATTTTATAATGGGATTTGTTAACGACAAGCCGCTGGATAAAATACTCTCCCTATTGCCAAAAGATCAGCATTACTATTTCACGAAGGCGCATATTTCGCGGGCCCTGGAAACCAAAGAGCTTTGCATACTGGCTGCAGGTTTTGGAATCACCGGCAAAGAATATGATCATGTTAATCTGGCCCTGAATGCGGCAAAACTAAATGCAGGTCAATCAGATGTAATCGTAATATGTGGTAGTTTCTTTATCATTGCTGAATTACCTTAACAATGCCGGCGGCCCTTCCATTCCCATTTTTTGAAGGAATTCAAATGCATAAAATAAACAAAGCGCGTGCATGCTCTGCTTAATTTCATTTTGTTGCAGCATGTATTTCAGTTTGGTTAGGGGTACCAGTTGTACTTCAATTTCTTCATTATCATCGAGCGACTGCCTGCTTACTTTTTGCCCATCTAAAGCCAGGTACATGTGCGTATAATTATTAAGCACACCCGGATTGGCACAGGTATTTCCGAGGTAATGAATTGATTCAAACTCATACCCGGTTTCTTCCAGGAGTTCCCTAATGATAGCCTGCCCGGGTTGTTCACCCGGATCCACAAAACCACCAGGAATTTCCAATAATTCTTCCCCTATGGGATACCGGTATTGTTTTACCAACACCCCTTCCCTTTCGGCGGTTAATGCAAGGGCACACACACTTACAGGCAATTCCACTACAAAGTAAGGATCCACTACTTTTCCTGAAGGAGTTTGATAACCGTCTTTCCGTGCCGTAAAATACCGGTGCTTACTGATGTATTCTGAAGAAAGGATTTGGTATGACAAGCTTATAAATTTAAAATGTTGAAATAAACGAGATTACCTGCCATATTGATGAATATAGCACTAACCAAAAATCATATCAGGGTAGCTGATTGTGTGGGACCTAAAAATTGAAGCAAGGATTAGTGCGTAGCAGCCGGCTTCACTTCAAGCAGATCGATATCAAATATGAGGGCAGCTCCTGCCGGGATATCGTGTCCCATGGCTCTTTCTCCATAAGCCAGCTCATTAGGGATAAACACTTCCCATTTTGAGCCGGGAGTCATTAACTGCAAGATTTGTGTCCACCCCTTAATTACGCCGGCAACCGGAAAAGTAATGGGGCCTCCATTTTTTTCCGAACTATCGAATTCCAAACCATCAATTAAAGTGCCCCTGTAATTCACAACCACCGTATCCTGGATAGTTGGTTTATTACCATTCGGGTCTCCAGCTTTTATAATTTTATACTGCAATCCGTTTGGCAGGGTTACTACACCTTCTTTCGATTTATTTTCATTTAAGAATGCTCTGCCTTTTGCAATTTCCACTGCTGCCAGTTTTTTATCTGCTGCCTGCTTCTTAGCATTGCATGCCATTAGTTCGGTTTGTATTACCCGGTTGGCATCTTCTGAGTTAAGGGCGGATGGATTTCCTTTCAGGGCATCATCCAATGCCAAGGAAACCAGTTTCGCATTCAGCACATCAACCCCCTGTTGCTTTAAATTGGAAGCTATGTTTAATCCAACTGCATAACTGAACGAATCATTCAGGGATTTCATTATGGGAGCATTGGGTTTTGCTGTTGCTTTAACCGGAACATTTTTTGCAGGTGTTTTTTTTACCTGTGCCTGAGAAAACAGTACAATCCCCAATACGGCGATGGAGGTGATTACGATTTTTTTCATTTATTAATTTTATTGGAATTGCAAAGAAAGTAAAGTTTAGCTTTCGCGTATTTCTTTTCCTGTTAAATGAATGAATACATCTTCCAGGTTAGCGTGTTTCACCTGTTTCGGGCGTTCGAACCCGGTGGCTACCAGGTCGTCGATCATTTTATCGGGCGAGTCGAGGGTAATAATTTCCCCTTCATCCATGATGGCTATACGATCACAGAGTTGTTCTGCTTCGTCCATATAATGGGTGGTGATGATAATGGTAGTACCACTGCTCCGGATATCCCGAATCAGGTCCCAAAGGTTTCGCCTTGCCTGCGGATCAAGTCCGGTGGTGGGTTCATCCAGAAAAATAATCCTGGGTTTATTGATGAGTGTCGTTGCAATTGAGAAACGCTGGCGCTGGCCGCCACTCAATTCCTTCGCCTTACTTTTTGCCTTATCGGCAAGGTTAACCTTTTGTAATAATTCGGCGGCATTGGTATCCTGGTTATACAAGCCGGCAAACATATCAATTAATTCTTTCAGGTTCAGGCCGGGATAAAATCCGGAGGTTTGCAATTGCACCCCAATCCTCTTTTTAATTTCACCGGGGGATTTATCCAAATCGAATCCGTCTATCATCACCTTTCCACTGGTTTTGGCTTTCAGGGTTTCCATGATTTCGAGGGTGGTAGATTTCCCGGCACCATTCGGGCCAAGGAGGCCGAAAATTTCACCTTCATATACATCAAAGGATATCCCCTTTACGGCTTTAAAATCTCCATAATTTTTTATCAGTTCTTTCACTGATATGATTGGTTCGGCCATAATTACTTATTTGTTTGGATGCGTATGCGATTCTAATTCATCCATCATTAATTTACTCCCAATGAAAAAGGGAGTGCGTTGGTGCAGTTCTGCAGGTTGTACTTCAAGGATTCGTTTTTCGCCATTGGTAGCTTTTCCTCCAGCTCTTTCCACAATAAATGCAAAAGGATTGCACTCATAAAGCAGGCGCAATTTTCCTTTGGGTTTGTCGGTAGTTCCCGGGTACATAAAAATTCCGCCTTTAATCAGGTTACGATGAACATCGGCCACCATACTTCCAATGTAGCGTTGAGTATAAGGGCCGCCATCTGCTTTTTCCTTTTTCTGACAGGCGGTAATATAACTTTTCACATTTTCATCGTACCGGTAAAAATTGCCATGGTTAACCGAATACATTTTCCCTTTTTCCGGGCAGGCAATATCGGGATGGCTCAGGGTAAATTCACCAATGGACTGATCGAGTGTAAATCCATTTACTCCCCTGCGGGTTGCATAAACCAACATGGTGGAGGAGCCATAAATCACATAACCAGCGGCCACCTGGCGCTCTCCCTTTTGCAAAAAATCAGCAATAGTTGCCGGTTTACCCAATTCACTAACCCTGCGGAATACACTAAATATGGTTCCAATGGAAACATTTACATCAATATTACTGCTTCCATCGAGGGGGTCGAAGAGGCAAACATATTTTGATTTGTTGCTGATTTCATCATTAAAAATCAGGATATCATCCATTTCCTCGCTGCCCACACCGGCACAACTAATCCCATGTTTTAGTACACCAACAAACTGGTTGTTAGCGAACACATCCAATTTTTTCACTTCCTCTCCCTGGATGTTCATGGTACCTGCATCTCCCAGAATATCAACCAACCCGGCTTTATTCACTTCTACATGGACCCTTTTGGCAGCCAGACCTATATCCCGCAGTAATCCAGAAAGTTCGCCCGTTGCATGGGGGAAGTCGCGCATTTGCTGGATAGTGAATTCATCTAATGTCTGGATCTTTCTGTTAACATTCATAAAGTATTTCAGGTTTACAGTTTACAAAGTTAGATTTGCAACCTAAAAATAAAGCAGGGAAAGTTTTAAAACCCGACAATTTTAGCAGCAATCGGCCATGAAAGTATATAAATTCGGCGGAGCCAGCATCAACAATATTGAAAGAATGCAAAATACGGCTGCCATAATTGGTAAGCACGCCGGCGAAAAGCTATTGGTTGTTATTTCTGCTATGGGCAAAACCACCAACGCCCTTGAAAAAGTGGCAGAAGCTTTTTTCTCCGGGAACCGGGAAGATGCCCTGCTGCTGTTTCAAAGAATAAAAAAGGCCCATCTTGATACGGTAAAATACCTGATCAACCTGAACTGGCAGGCTGCTGAAAAGCAATTGTCGGATTTCTTTACCGAAGTGGAATGGCTTCTCCACGACCAGCCCGTTAAGGGATTTGATTACTATTACGACCAGGTGGTTGCCAGTGGCGAACTAATGAGCACGGCCATCATGGGGCAATACCTGAAGGAAAAGGGAGTCAACCTGAAATGGGTGGATGTGCGGGATATTCTTCGAACCGATAACAATTATCGGGATGCGGGTGTGAATTGGGAAATTACTGAAAAGCACATCCAGGAAAAATTGTTACCCCTGTTTACCACCTATGATGTAGTACTAACGCAGGGATTTATTGGGGCCACCGATGAAAACGAGACTACCACCTTAGGCAGGGAGGGCAGCGATTATTCCGCCGCCATTTTTGCCAATCTGATCCAGGCAAAAAGCGTAACAATTTGGAAGGATGTTGATGCGGTGATGAGCGCCGACCCCAGGCTTTTTCCCGATGCAACCATTATTTCCACACTCAGCTTTACAGAGGTAATAGAAATGGCATATTACGGGGCCCAGGTAATCCATCCCAAAACCATCAAGCCCCTCCAAAATAAAAATATTCCACTGTTTGTTAAAAGCTTTATTGACCCCAACCTGCCAGGAACTGCCATTACCGGAAATCCGGTAAAGCAGCTTCCTCCCTTAATTGTGATCAAGCCAGTGCAGGTTCTTTTAAGATTTCGCTCAAAGGATTTTTCATTTGTGGAAGATGAGCCACTTCAAAAGTTGCAGGAATTGTTTTCCGGGTTAAAGTACCGGCCCAATTTGATTCAAAACACAGCCATTTCTTTGCTTTGTTGTTTTACTGATCATCCTGAAAAAATGGGAAAACTGGCCTCTGCTGCGGCCGCCTATTTTGATGTGGAAGTAGAGAAGGGCCTTCAACTCCTTACCATCAGGCATTACGATGAAAAAACTATTAATAAACTCACCGAGGGAAAGGATATTATCCTCCTCCAAAAAACAACGGAAACTTTACAGGCATTATACCGCATTTAATTTTCCTGAGATCCATATTGACGACCAAAAACCAAATCCAATTCGCGGAATTTAAATACCCGGATACACATATTCACCCTGCTGGTTCACTAAAATGATGGGCAGTTGTTTTTTCTGTTCAAAATAATCGAAGGCTTCACGGATGTTCTTATTAAAATCCTGCAGGTACTTATTATCCTTAATTTGAGTATTGAGGTATTCTAATGATTTACGGTTATTGTACCGAACAGGGAACACATGTACCGGAATAAAATCCTGGAAGCCTTGCATTTTTACATTCGCTGCCAGTACATATACCTCTTCCATGGGCAGGTCGCGAATGGGAATGCAGCCGGTGGAAACGCAATTTCCATGGATATAAATAGCGCTTCCTGGCCGAAGGGTATCACTAAGTATGCGATCGGAAGCATTGGGATAATTGAGGCCCAGGGAAAGGTGATAATTGCTATTGGGATTAAATTCATTTATATAATAAAACCCCTCGGGCACCTGGTAATCCCCCTCCATGCGCTTAGGGCCCATGGCACCACTCTGCATACAAACCTTATATGTTTTAAATAATTTATAGGGCTCAGAAATACTGCCTTTTACCCAAACTTCTAACTGGCGGTCGTATTTAAAAGAACGGATGAACATGGCTTCGGGGGGCCAGGTAAGTTTCTTTCGTTCAAATTCGGCCCTTAGGGAATCTTCTGTTTTTCCATACATGACTTCCCCGCCCGTTCCTTCGGGGCGGAAAGCATTGTAATTTTGAGAGGTTGCCGAATAGCCCAACAGAAGTACCAGGCTTGTAAATCCGGCGAAAAGCAGGTTTTTCATGCTAATGAAATATCACTTCATGCTAAAATAATAATTAAAAAAGAAAAAGGCTCGTTAAACAAGCCTTTATTGTAATTTAGTTTGATATTTTATTATAAGTTCCCTCTCGCATCCTGCTCACGTTCAAGAGCTTCGAATAAAGCTTTAAAATTTCCCTTTCCAAAACTTTTTGCGCCTTTCCTTTGAATGAATTCAAAAAATAAAGTGGGTCTGTCTTGTAGGGGGCGACTAAAAATCTGCAAAAGGTAACCTTCATCATCACGGTCAACTAAAATTCCCAGTTCTTTAAGCGGTTTAATATCTTCATCAATATGCCCTACCCTGTCTAACAAGTCTTCGTAATAGGAAGCCGGAATCGGCAAAAACTCCACTCCTCGTTTTTTCAATTCGGTGACGGTTGAAATGATATCATGGGTGGCAATGGCGATATGCTGCACCCCTTCGCCATTATAAAAATCAAGATATTCTTCTACCTGGCTTTTTTTCTTTCCTTCTGCCGGTTCATTAATAGGGAACTTTACATATCCATTTCCATTACTCATCACCTTACTCATTAGGGCGGAATACTCGGTGGAGATATCTTTATCATCAAAACTCAGGATATTCTTAAAACCCATCACATCCTCATAATATTTTACCCAGGGGTTCATTTGGTTCCAGCCTACATTACCTACGCAATGATCTACATATAACAAACCGGTACCTTCTGGTTTATATACCGAATTCCATTTACGGAAACCCGGCATAAACGCTCCTTTATAATTTTTTCTTTCAATAAAAAGATGAACCGTTTCTCCATAAGTATGGATCCCGCTTATCACTACTTCCCCATCTTCATCGGTTAAGGAAACCGGGGCCAGGTAACTTTTCCCTCCCCGTTTGGTTGTTTGCTCCCAGGCATCTTTTGCATCGTTTGTGCGTAAGGCCAGCACCTTAACTCCATCGCCATGTTTATTTACATGCTCGGCAATCAGGGTATCCGGCCTGAGCGAAGTAGTAAGTACAAAGGTGAGTTTGTGCTGGCGGATCACATAACTTACTTTATCTTTCTGTCCGGTTTCCGGACCGGCATAAGCTACCGATTCAAATCCGAAGGCCGCTTTATAAAACATGGCTGCCTGCTTGGCATTGCCAACATAAAACTCAACATAATCGGTGCCCTCCAGGGGTAGAAAATCCTCAACCGTGATTTTTTTATTTAACTCCTGTGTGCTTGTAGCTGACATAATGAAGTAATTAATTTTTTCAAAGAATAAAATAGCCTAAAAAAATATGCAATCCCAAAAGGAGATGAAATATATCCCCTTTCACTAAAAAATAACAATCGTTACCGGTTGCAAAGTTAGGAAATCCCTGCTTGTTGAGAATGGGAGTTTATCTTTGCGGCATGATTAAAGCGGGAATCCTGGGTGGAGGCCAACTGGGGCGGATGTTACTCCAGGCAGCGGCAAATTACCCCATAGAAACGCATGTGCTTGAATCGGACCCTGACTGTCCTGCGGCGCATTTATGCCATCATTTTACACGAGGGAACATCCGGGATTTTAATGATGTTTTGGCATTTGGACGGAAGCTGGATGTTGTAACTATAGAAATAGAATCGGTTAATATTGATGCTCTTGAACAATTGGAATCGGAAGGAATTTGTATTATCCCCAAACCTTCCACTCTCCGGTTGATTGCTGATAAGGTTACTCAAAAAATATTTTATCGGGATAACCAGATACCCACCAGTGAATTTGAAATCACGGAAAGTAGGGATGCCTTACAACAATTCCCGGATTTTTTCCCGGGTGTACATAAATTGGGTACCGGAGGCTATGATGGTAAAGGGGTTCAACTCCTGGAAACCATGGCGGATATGCCCCTTGGCTTTAATGAAAGGTCGGTTTTAGAGAAAAAAGTAAATATAAAAAAGGAAATTTCTATTCTAATTGCAGTGGATAGGAACATGAAAATGGCCATTTATCCACCGGTTGATATGGTATTTGACCCAACCCTGAATTTAATTTCATACCAGTTCTGTCCTGCTAAACTTTCGGAAAAAGTTTTTCAAAAGTCGGAGGCAATTGCCATAAAGGTCGTCAAAGACCTGAAAAGCCCTGGTTTCTTTGCTGTGGAACTATTCATTGATGCGGATGACCGGGTTTTGGTAAATGAAACGGCCCCCAGGGTACACAACAGCGGGCATCATACTATTGAAGCATGTTACAGCAGCCAATTTGATATGCTGTGGCGTATTCTTTTAGGTTATCCGTTAGGGAATCCAAAACTGATTATGCAGGCTGCTATTGTAAACCTGGTAGGAGAATCGGGATTTTCGGGAGTTGCGTACTATGAAGGGCTGGAAAAAATTTTGGAAATGGATAATGTATTTGTGCATATTTATGGGAAGGCGGCTACCCGGCCCGGTAGAAAAATGGGCCATGTAACCATCCTCGATACAAATGACAGCGCACTGCTTCACCGGGCAAACCAAATTAGAAACACCTTGTATGTGAAATCAGCTTCCAATTTTTAAAGTATTTAGAAAACAAGAAATATTTTTTTGAACTTAATTAAACTGCGTATTTGTGAGAATCTTCGGCCTTGTTCAATTAATCCTGATCCTTTTTTCATTTAGTTTTTTGGGGGCATGTACCAAGGGAAAGAAAAAACCAAATCCCAAAGCCGGTCCACCACCCACCCCCCAGGTGGAAGCATACCGGGTAACCAATGCCCCGTATAGTGATCGTTTAGAAATTCCGGGGAATATCCTGGCCAATGAAGCAACCGAAATTCATCCCGAAATTTCGGGAAGGCTAACCTATTTAAATGCAGCGGAAGGAAGAATGGTTGCAAAAGGCACGTTGCTGGCGAAACTATTTGATGGCGACCTCCGGGCCCAACTTGCTAAATTAGAAACCCAACTTAAGGTTCAACAACAAACTGCCAACCGGTATGAAGAATTATTGAAGATACAGGGGGTAAGCCAACAGGAATATGATCTTATAAGACTGGCAGTTAATAATATACAGGCAGATATAGATGTGGTCCGGAGTAACCTTATCCGAACTGAAATCCGGGCGCCTTTTTCCGGTACCCTTGGTTTGCGTATGGTAAGCCCGGGTGCATTTGTAAGCCCCTCCACCATCATAACCACCATTAGGCAAAATAACCAGCTCAAGATCGATTTTACAGTTCCTGAAAGATATACCACCAAAATTAATCGGGGGCAAAAAGTAAAGTTTAGCTCTGAAGGTGATTCGAAAACTTATTGGGCCATAGTAATTGCGAAGGAATCGGGGTTGAACGAACTAAACAGGAGCCTGGTTGTAAGAGCTCTTGTAGAAAATAATGACGGCAATTTATTACCTGGAAAATTTGCCAAAGTGACGATTGATTTTGCCCCTGATACCAATGCAATTATGATTCCGTCTCAAGCCGTAATTCCATTGGCTAGAAATAAACAGGTAGCTGTTTATAATGATGGTAAGGTAATTTTTAAAGATGTGGAAACCGGCGCCCGGGATTCTTCCCGGGTAGAGATCCTATCTGGCCTAAACCCGGGCGATACGATTATCACCACCGGGCTTATGAGCCTGAAACCAAATGCCAAAGTGGTCCTTTCAAAAGTTAATTAATCAATATCCCTCAGTTTACCGATTATGAATCTTGCGGAATTTAGTTTAAGGAGACCGGTATTTGCCATTGTGATGAGCATCATCATCATCCTTTTTGGACTTATTGGTTATAAATTTTTGGGGGTTAGAGATTATCCCGCACTCGATCCTCCCAATATCAGCGTTCGGACTTCCTATCCGGGTGCCAATGCAGAAATTATTGAAACCCAAATTACGGAGCCCCTCGAAAAATCAATTAACGGAATTTCCGGAATTAAAAATATCAGTTCCCAGAGTTCGCAGGGAAGCAGCAATATATTGGTTGAATTTGAATTGGGGATTAACCTGGAAGAGGCTGCCAATGATGTAAGAGATAAAGTTTCGCAGGCAATCCGTTCCCTTCCTTCCGACCTGGATGCCCCACCGGTTGTTAGTAAGGCCGATGCCAGTAACGACCCTGTAGTAATCCTGCTATTACAAAGCGACAAGCGGAATGCGCTGGAATTAACGGAGTATGCAAATAATGATTTGGTAGAAAGGCTGCAAACCGTAACCGGGGTAAGCGCCGTAAATGTTTGGGGTGAGAAAAGGTATGCTATGCGTATCTGGTTCGATCCGGCCAAACTTAGCGCCTATAATCTTACTCCTCAGGATGTGCAGGCAGCACTCAGTCGGGAGAATGTGGAATTACCTTCCGGCAAAATCTATGGCGAGAGTACGGAGCTGGGTATCCGCACTTTCGGGAAATTATATACAGAATCTGATTTTAATAACCTGATTGTAAAAAACATTAATGGAACAGATATACGCATTAAAGATATTGGCCATGCCATTTTAGGCCCCGAAAACGAAGAAAGCATTTTAAAGGAAAGCGGGATTCCGATGCTCGCCATTGCCATCATTCCCCAGCCTGGGACAAACTATATTGCCATATCGGATGAAATTCAAAAGAGGCTTAAAGAAATTAAAAAAGAACTTCCGGAAGACATTAAGTTAGAAGTATCATCCGACCAAACCGATAATATCCGGAAAAGTATTCGGGAAGTGAAGGAGACCCTCATCATTTCTTTCGTGTTGGTAGTTCTTATTGTTTACCTGTTCTTCCGGGATGCCATTATTGCCATCCGACCCCTGATTGATATACCGGTTTCCCTGATCGGGGCTTTTTTCATTATGTACCTGATGGGGTTTACCGTCAACATCCTAACCCTCCTCGCTATTGTGCTGGCCACCGGGTTGGTGGTGGATGACGGTATTGTGGTAACCGAGAACATTTATAAAAAAATGGAGCAGGGAATGGATAAATGGAGGGCGGCCAAGGAAGGTTCCAATGAAATATATTTTGCGGTAATCTCCACCTCCATCACCCTGGCCGTAGTGTTTCTTCCCATCATTTTCCTCCAGGGATTCGTAGGCAGGCTATTCCGGGAGTTTGGCATGGTGGTAGCAGGCGCTGTTCTGATATCTGCTTTTGTGTCACTAACCCTTACGCCTGTACTAAATGTTAAACTTGCCGGTAAAACATTCCGGCACTCCCGGTTCTACCGATTTTCGGAACCCTTCTTTACGGGTATGGAGAACGGGTACCGCCGCATGTTATCCGCCTTTATGCGTGTACGTTGGCTTACCTGGGTTATTGTGGCAGCCTGTGGCGCCATCATCTATTTTATTGGTTCCAACCTTCAATCTGAGCTGGCTCCAATGGAAGATAAAAGCTCCTTCCGGCTAATGGTTACCGCTCCCGAAGGCACATCCTATACAGCCATGGATAAATACATGGATAAAATCACTCAATTTCTGATCGATTCCATTCCGGAGAAGAAATATCTCGTAAGCATGACGGCACCCGGTTTTACCGGATCAGGATCCGCCAATTCGGGATTTATCCGCATTGCGTTAGTTGACCCCAAAGATCGCGAACGCAGCCAGCAGGAAATTGTAAACTGGGTAAATAAAAAGCTACCCCGCTTTAATGAGGGGCGATCTTTTGCCATACAGGAGCAAACCATTCAGGTTAGCCGCAGGAGTGCACAACCGGTACAATTTGTAATTCAAAATATCAATGCCGATAAATTAAGGAAGGCCCTGCCCAGAATACTGGATGCCGCCAATAAAAGTACCGTACTCCAGGGAGTGGATGCCGACCTGAAGTTCAACAAACCGGAAATAAGAATTACCATCGATCGCCTAAAGGCCAGTGAATTGGGTGTAAGCGTGCAGGATATTTCGCAAACCTTACAACTTGCCTTAGCCAACCAACGGTTAAGTTATTTCATTAAAGACGGCAAACAATACCAGGTAATTGGGCAGGTAGAAAGATCGAACCGGGACGACCCCAACGACCTGAAGAACTTTTATGTTACCAATAATAAAGGCCAATCCATTGCGCTGATTAACCTTTTGAATATAACGGAAGATGTAACCCCTCCTACGCTATACCATTTTAACCGCTACCGTTCCGCCACTATTTCATCGGGGCTTGCCGAAGGCAAAACGGTTGGGGATGGCATTAAAGAAATCAGGGCCATTGCAGATACCATTCTGGACGACAGTTTCCAAACCACACTGGCAGGCGTATCCAGAGATTATGAAGAAAGTTCGGGCAACACCTATTTTGCTTTTTTTCTCGCCATTGGCTTAATCTTTTTGGTGCTGGCAGCGCAGTTTGAAAGTTTTATCGACCCTTTAACCATCATGATCACGGTTCCACTGGCACTGGCAGGCGCCGTATTATCGTTGTGGATTTTTGGGCAGACTCTCAATATATTTTCGCAAATCGGGATGATTATGCTGATTGGTCTGGTAACGAAAAATGGAATCCTGATTGTTGAATTCGCCAATCAAAAACAATTGCAGGGAGAGAAAAAATTGCAGGCTGTTATTGATGCATCGGTATTAAGGCTCAGGCCCATCTTAATGACCTCACTGGCCATGTCGCTGGGTGCGCTACCGCTTGCGTTATCTCTGGGCGATGCATCCACCAGTCGAATGCCGTTAGGAATCGTTATTGTAGGTGGTGTCCTTTTCTCCCTCCTGCTAACCTTGTTCGTTGTACCCGCAACGTATTCGTTCCTTTCAACGAAAAAACGCAGGAGTGCCCTTGATGAAACCCCTCTTGTTGAAGATCCCAACTCCTCTCAAATCCATTAACAGAATGCAGATGCGGAATTTATTTTTCATTCTTTTAGCCCCCCTTCTTATGATTGCTCCTGCCCGGGCACAAGAAACCTTGTTACCCGAAGAAGCAGTTGCACTTACCCTTAAAAATAATTTCGACATCCTCATTCAAAAAGCAGACTCGGGTTTTTATGCATTGGATTACAAATTTAGGAATGCCTTTTTCTTACCTCAGGTAAATGCCAATGCAACATTGCTCTTCAATAACAACAATACCAAACAAAAGCTGGCAGATGGTACCATTAAAAAAGGAAGCGGATTCAGATCTAATAACCTGAATACTTCCCTCAATTTAAACTGGGTGATTTTTGACGGGTTGAAGATGTTCACCAGCCGGGCCAAACTGGCAGAATATGTTAAACTGGGGGAGTTGAATATCAAGAGCCAGGTAATTACTTCTGTTGCGGATGTAATCCGGACTTATTATAATATAGTAAGTCAGAAACAACAATTATTGGCAATTGAGGAACAAATGGGAATTAATGAGGAGCGGGTGAAGCAGGCCGAAAAAAAACTATCCGTAGGCCTGGGTGCCAAGCCGGAACTCCTGCAGGCAAAACTCGATTTGAATGCGCAAAAATCAGCCAGGCTTACCCAGCTAAATGCCATTGAACAATTGAAAGAACAACTCAACCTGCTGATTGGCTTCAAACCAGGAAGTAATTATACGGTGATTGATACCATCATTTATAATCACCAACTGGTGGCAGCTGATATTTTTTCGGGAGCGGAAACCGGAAATGCAGATCTTCTTGTGGCCAGGCAGAATATCCGGATTGCAACATTTACCCTGAAGGAAAAAAAAGCAGACAGGTTCCCCAAGATATCGTTACAAAGTGCCTACAATTTCAATAAACTAAATAACAACACGGTGGTTAATAACTTCAGCCCCCTGTACAACCGGAACTTTGGCTTCAACTATGGGGTGAATATCAGCATTCCTATTTTAAATTTTTTAAGCGTACAAAAAAATATCAGGTCGGCGCAACTGGATTTAAACTATCAGAATCTGGTTTATCAGTATAAACAAAACCAGGTAGCCACTTCGGTAAGCAGTGCTTATAAAGCCTACGAAATGCAATTGCGGTCCCTGGAACTGGAAGAACAAAACATTGTTCTCGCCCGGGAAAATGTGCATATTGCATTAGAGAGAAACAGGCTTGGGCTTTCCACTATCCTCGAGTTAAGGGAGACCCAGAAAAGTTTAGCGGATGCATATGCCCGGTTAATCAATGCTCGATATAATACAAAACTGGCCGAAACGGAACTCTTGCAACTGAGAGGTTCCCTGGTTCAATAATCTCTTTGTAACTTAGGAGCAGAAAACATTTCCTATGCAAGTAAAAGCAGGAATTATTATGGGAAGCAAGAGCGACCTCGATGTAATGAAAGGCGCGGCTGATTTATTAGACCAACTTGG
>CAZYKA010000027.1:19865-37834 GCA_964647915.1 uncultured Ferruginibacter sp.
GCAAGAGCGACCTCGATGTAATGAAAGGCGCGGCTGATTTATTAGACCAACTTGGCGTTAAATATGAAATGACGGTTGTTTCGGCACACCGTACCCCAGACAGGATGCGTACTTACGCATTGGGAGCAAAAGCAAGGGGTATTAAAGTTATTATTGCCGGCGCCGGTGGCGCCGCCCATCTGCCCGGAATGGTGGCATCCTATACCACCCTGCCTGTAATTGGAGTACCTATTAAATCTTCCAATTCAATAGACGGATGGGATTCGGTACTATCCATTTTACAAATGCCTACGGGTGTGCCTGTAGCTACGGTTGCATTAAACGGTGCAAAAAATGCCGGCATCCTGGCAGCGCAAATTTTAGGAGTGGCGGATGCGGAATTGGGGGAAAGGCTGGCCACATTTAAAAAAGACCTGGAACGCCAGGTAATTGAAATGGTTTCGAAATTACACGATTAATCATACTTCTTTCAAAACGGTAAAACGGGGTTCAACCGAGCTACTTTCCTGAAGCAACACATCCAAAAATTCCATCCCGTGGATAGCCAGCCAGAACATGATATTTTCAATCCGTTCCTGAAGCCCACCGGGAAATAATTCCCCTTTTAAAAATCCGATTTCGCGAATGGCGGCTTCATGCTTTTTCTTTGCAGCTCTTACCAATTTCTTTTCAAGCAAATCAATCTTCTTTAAACCTTTCACCAAAAGTGCGTTGGTATGAACCGCCAAAGTGGGATCTACTTTTCCAGCTACCTGCTCCATTTTCCTATAAATTTGGGAAAGTTCCTCCTTCTCGTTTTGCAACATCAATTGCAAACCGGAATGTTCCCTAACCCACTCCGCAGATAGGGTAACCTCATCCAAAAATAATTGAGGTACCCCAAGATCCAGCTTTTTCATTAATGCCCCCCACTTCTTTGAGATTAGAAGAAATGAATTTCGAAGAATCAAAACGGGGAAGTCAATTGCTGCCTTTTCAAAAACCAATTTCAACCTCAGCCAATAAGCCAATTCACCGCCGCCTCCAATAAAGGCCACATTGGGTAAAATGGCCTCCTGCAATACCGGCCTGAGAATCACATTGGGGCTGTATCTTTCCGGATGGGCATGCAAATCCTGAATTATCTCCTCCCGCGAAAATTGTCTGGAAGTGTGTTCTATAAAGTATGAATCTCCTTTCTGTTCAATTCGGTTCCGCCCATTTTCATCCAGGTAAAACAGATTTATATCCCGGCCAAAAGAATCGATCCGAAAACTCTTTGGATAACCGGCCAGGGTTTCTTTAACAGCCCCGGCAGAGAATTTTTCCTTTAATTCCATTTCCATAACGGGTACGAACATCCGCTTAATTGGAGCAGAATCCGGAAGGAGAATTACCAGCCCGAATTTCCCAAAAAGTTCATTTACCAGCGAAAAGGTGGCCTGCTCGATGGTTGTTCCTGCCACATAGCTTCTACGCAATAAATCCATCACGTCTCCGCCCTGGGGTAAAACTCCAAGCTGGCCCGAAATATCATCCAACATCTTCAGCAAGGATTTATCTACCTGCATCCTCCCTATGGCCCCCTGTTGGGTGGTTTGCCAGTTCATTTTTTCACCTCCAAAAAACACCTCCCCCAATTCATTGAGATCGGCATCCTCAGACCCCATAAAAAAAACGGGTACAAAATCTTTTTCTGGGAACGAAGATTTAAGTTGGGCAGCCAGCTTAATGGCATGCAGGATCTTATACACAAAATACAAATGGCCAGTAAAAATATTGGGTTGATGTGCGGTGCAAACCGTGAAACAATGCTCCCTGGCAAGCAACTCCAGGTTTTTAATTACCGCCGGGTGAGGATTAATTCCCAGGTATTGCCGGTTTAGTTCTGCAACCAGTGCATTGCGGTTAGCAGATGAAAATTTTCGGGTTTCAATTGCCTTCCCAATTCCTTCCATATCGGGTTGATAAGAAAAATAAGGCTGAAGCGATACATCCGTATCGAGGTAATGATAAACAAGCTGGGAAAAGGAATGTGTATTTCGATAAGGGAGATGCTGCGCTTTAAAACTCATGTGTTCCGAAGTTATACAAAACAACCGATTCAACTCAGGTGAGCTCCCCCTCCAGGTCGTAATCGTATGCTTTGGTAATTTTTACCATAACAAAATCGCCGGCTGAAAGTTTTTGAGAAGCCTGTATAATCACTTCATTGTCCACTTCCACGCTGTCGAATTCGGTGCGCCCAATATAGCGGCCTGCTTCCTTTCTGTCAATAATAACCGGAAGGGTTTGCCCTACTTTTTCCTGATTTTTACGGTAACTGATTTCCTGCTGAAATTCCATAATTTCCCGGGCGCGGGCTTCTTTCTCTTCGGCAGGTACATTATCCTCCAGGCCGTATGCGGCGGTTTGCTCTTCGTGGCTATAGGTAAAAATTCCTACGCGGTCAAATTGCATTTTTTCTAAAAACAGTTTCAGTTCTTCCACGTCTTCCCTTGTTTCCCCCGGGAAGCCTGCAATCAGGGTAGTTCGCAAGCAAATACCCGGAATCAGCTCCCGGATACGTAAAATCAATTCCTCCATTTCTTCTCTTGTAATCTGCCGCCGCATGGCCTTCAACATACTATTTGAAGCATGTTGCAGGGGAAGGTCGAGGTAATTGCAGATATTCTTCCTTTGTTTCATTACCTCAATAATCTCGATGGGGAATTTGGAGGGATATGCATAATGGAGCCGGATCCATGTTAAGCCGGGGATATCAGCCAGTTCATTGAGCAGGCGGGGAAGGGCCCGTTCTTTATAAATATCGAGTCCATAATAGGTAAGTTCCTGGGCAATTAACATAACTTCTTTCACGCCCCGTTTTACTAATCCTTCCACTTCCTTCACAATTGACTCAATGGTTCGGCTAACATGGCCGCCCCGCATCAGGGGGATGGCACAAAAAGCACAGGTACGATTGCAGCCTTCGCTAATTTTTACATAGGCATAATGCTGGGGTGTGGCAAGCAATCGTTCACCCAGCAATTCGCCTTTATAATCGGCTTCAAATTTTTTGAGGATAAGAGGCAATTCCATGGTACCAAAAAAAGCATCCACTTCAGGTATTTCCGTTTCGAGATTCTGTTTATACCTTTCACTCAGGCACCCGGTAACATAAACCTTTTCCAGTTTTCCTTTCCTTTTCAATTCCACCTGTTGGAGGATCGTATTCACACTTTCTTCCTTTGCCTTATCAATAAAACCGCAGGTATTAATAATTACAATATTGTGGTCTTTTTTTCTGCTTTCATGAACGGTATCGATGTCATTGGCAAGCAACTGCCCGCTAAGCACTTCGCTATCCACCATATTCTTGCTGCATCCCAGCGTAATGATATTAACTTTATCCTGTTTTAGGCTCTTGGTTTTCATATTAAAACAGCGGCAAAGGTACTAAACCAGGCGTTGTGGTGAACAATAAGAAATCCTAAAATGTTGATCATTAAGATTGGCAGCCGGTGTTTTTAGTGCCAGAATTGTCTGTCTTTGTGAAACTGCCTATATAAATTCGGAAAAAAAATAAAAAATATTATTTTTAGCCCATGAAATTGAGAGTAGCGGTTCTGGATCTTTACGAAGGAGTTGCTAACCAGGGAATGAGGTGTATTAGAGAGATCCTGAACCAATATGGTGATTTGCATCATTTGGATGTTATTACCGATGAATTCGATGTCCGATTGAAGAATGAGGCGCCCGGCCTCAATTATGATGTTTATATATCCAGCGGTGGCCCCGGCAGCCCGCTCGATACCACCGAAACGGCATGGGAAGCCGCTTATTTTTCCTGGCTCAGAAAGGTTGAGAAATTCAATGCAAATCCCAATAATCCGGTAAAAAAGAGGGTTTTCTTTATTTGCCACTCCTTCCAGCTAATTTGCAGGCATTACGGGCTTGCCGTGGTGAATAAAAGGAAGAGTACTTCTTTTGGGGTGTTTCCTATTCACTGGACCAATGCTGCAGAAACAGAGCCTATTTTTGAAGGGATGAGCAATCCGTTTTATGTGGTTGACAGTCGCGACTATCAGATCGTTCAACCCAATCACGATAAGCTAAATGAAATGGGAGCCACCATCCTGGCCATTGAAAAGGCCAGGCCGCATGTACCCCTGGAAAGGGCCATTATGGCAATCCGTTTTAATGAGAACATGATTGGTACCCAATTTCACCCGGAGGCCGATGCAGAGGGTATGCTGATGTATTTGAAAACACCGGAGAAAAAAGCCAATGTAATTGAGAATCACAGTGAGGCAAAATGGGAATCCATGATTGAACAGTTAAATGATCCGGAAAAAATAATGTTCACCTACGCCCATATCCTTCCCAATTTTCTCAACCTGGCTGTCGCAAAATTATTACCCGAAACCTTATCGGTGTAAACCAGGTATTTCATTTCCTGATTTACACTACTTTTAAAAAAAAGCAGGAATGGACAAACAACAAAGGGAAAAATTCAACCATAATTTCAGCTCAGAAAAATATGCGGATTATATCCGGAAATTAGAAAATCTTCATCCGGGGGCACTTGATTTCAGAAACGCAGAGACTCCCATTTTTGTAAAAAAAGATTTCAAGCACAAAATGCTGGATGCCACAGAAGAAATCATCAACGTAATTACCTCACCTTTTTTTAAGACGATAACGGCTCGCAGTATTCCAGAGAAATTTAAAATGCCGGGTGAAGGGGAACACCCCCAGTTTGTAGTTTTCGATTATGGAATTTGTAAAAATGAAGCCGGTGACCTGGAACCTCAGCTAATTGAAATGCAGGGATTCCCCACCCTTTTCGCGTACCAGGCTTACCATTCGGATATCACCGCTAAATATGCAGAGGTTCCCGAAAATTACAGTTCATACCTGGGAGGATACACGCGCGAAAAATATATTCACGACTTAAAAGAAATTATCCTCGGTGGTCATGACCCTTCGGAAGTTATCTTACTCGAAATATTTCCGGAAAAACAGAAAACCCGGATCGACTTTTATTGCACTGAAAAACTGGTGGGCATAAAAACCGTATGCCTCACCCATTTGAAAGCGGAAGGAACCCAATTGTATTATGAAGATAATGGGAAGAAACAAAACGTAAAAAGAATATACAACCGAGTCATATTCGACGACCTCGAAAAACAGGGAGACATAGGAAGGCTTATAGATTTAAAAAAAGAATATGACGTGGAGTGGTGCCCTCACCCAAACTGGTTTTACCGTATCAGCAAGTTTACCCTCCCTTTTATTGACCATCCCTTTATCCCCGAAACATTTTTCCTATCGGAAATCACCAAACCAGTGGACCTGTCAAAATTTGTACTTAAGCCCCTGTTTTCTTTTGCCGGCATGGGGGTTGTTATTGATGTAACGCAGGAGGATATAGACCAGGTGAAGGACCCTGAGAACTGGATACTCCAAAAGAAAGTGCAATATGCCGATGTTATTGAAACACCAAACGAACCGGCAAAAGCAGAAATCCGCTTGTTTTATTTTTGGAAGGAAGGTTGGAAAAGGCCTATCCCGGTTCACAATTTGGTACGGCTTAGCAAAGGTAAAATGATTGGCACCCGGTATAACAAAGACAAGGACTGGGTAGGCGGTTCTATTGCCTATTTTGAAAAAGACTGAAATGAAAGGATTTAACCGTTTCGATTTTTTCCTGCAAAAACTTAATTATTCCATTCAGGAAGCTGAAAAACAGGAAGACCCGGGGTGGTGGCTATATAAAAATGATGCGCGCACCCCGGTGTTTATGCTGGAGGGCCTGGCACGACTGTATAATCAGGTACACGAAGATGAGGATGACATAAAAAAAATGAAGGAAGATTTCAAAATGTTGGAGGATGCCATAGGTACAGTAGACTATTATGATAACCTGGCCAAGGACCTGGAGAAACTTCCAGCAATCGAAAAAAAATATATTTCATTTATTCATGAAAAATGCAAGCAAAAGAATGGAAAATTAAATGAAATTTTGATTGACCGGAAATGGATTTCGAATAATCGTAACCGTATTGACCGATGTCGTGAAAAGCTTCAAAAAATTGAATGGAAAAAGGAAGATGAAGATATGGATGCTTTCAGGGATTATTACCGGCATGAAATAAAAGAAATTAATGATTTTATAGATTCACGCAATGGAAAATTCACAAAACTGGAGGAGGATGTGCATGAGTTCAGAAGAAAGATCCGTTGGTTAAGCATTTACCCAAAATCTTTAAATGGAAGCATTCAATTAGCAGGAAACCTGGAAGATAAACCCGAATTAGAAAAATATTTTTCAGAGGATGTGATCAACTCACCCTATAACCGTATGCCATCCGGTGAAGGTCTGGATGACATCCTATATTTATCTAAACCCGATTTTTATGCTTTGAGTTGGATGATTGCTCAAACCGGGAAACTAAAAGACCAGGGGCTAAATATTTATGGACTTGCAGAAGCAATTTCAGAAACTGAATCTTTATCTGAGGATGATGCGGTTGTACGGGCAATGCAATCCATTGGAAATAATGGAGAAATAATAAATAACTTATTACGCGCATCTTCTGAAATAATCATTACCTATCAGCAAACTAAAAGTCTGGATCATTTAATAGCCTAATTATTGGCAACATTTCTTTTTCCGAACAAAAAGAAACCGGAAAATTTTTCCCAGAAAAGAGGATATAGTGAACGGGGCGCTCATTGCAATGTCAAAATTAAGCTATTTAGTGAACTATATAAACAAGGAAAGACCTATACTTGTTCAGGGGTGAGTGGAGGAAAAGGCAGGCCCTTTGCTGCCCCCGCCCCGGGGGTAAAAATAGTGCCGGAAAAAATTCGAACGAAGAAATTTGACTGATGTATATTCAGTTTGATTTTATTTTTGTTTAGTTTGAAGTAAGGTAGAGAATTTGTTATGGCCACTAATGCACGAATGAAGTTTCTCCTTTACAATCTGATTTTTTTCAGAGGGAGAAATTTGTACCTGGAAATACAATAATTAATTCCTGCTCAATTAGTTTCGCAGTTTAGGGATTTCGCAAAAAAATTTCAGGCCCTTTGCTGCCCCCGCCCCGGGGGGGTAAAAATATGGCCGGAAAAAATTCAAACAAAGAAATTTGACTGATGAATGTTCAGTTTTACTTTATAAAAGTTTAGTTAGATTTCTAAGAAATTGAAATATTTTTCAACGAATGAAAGCAACACCGGAAACAAAACATAGCGTCAGTTATAAATACAAAAACTGACCAAATGAAGAAGTATATATTCAGCAACAAATTAAAATATAATAGTCATTCCAATATCGATCTAATCCTATTAATATGAACTGACGAATATTTGTATTTTTCCGAAAGGCTATGAGAGAACTATCTGTTTCATAAGTAAGTATAATTATTTTTGAAATGAATATAAAAGTCCTTACATATATTCCATCGGTACCTAAACCCCGCTCTATATGAGCATCATTTCAAAACTGCTTTTAACAACCGTTTGCGGCGCATGGCTTCAATTAAATTTGATAGCCAGCCCCCTTCCACCCCCCCCCCGCGATAGCCGGATTTTAGCAGATACAACTACCTCAAAAAATAAACTTCAACCTGTTGTTGGGTTATCCGATTCCATCATTTCTTCGGTAACCGAAATACCCAAAAAGTTTATATCCCAGGCCGATCAAAAGATTACTAAGTACAGTAGCCGCCTCTCCTCCAAAACAGAAAAAACATTAATTAAACTTTCTAAATGGGAAGAAAAGCTAAAACCCATTATTGAAAAGGCCAGTCCGCAAACAGCAAAGCAATTGTTTGGCCCGGGTAAGGTTACGTTTTCTTCATTACTTCAAAAGCTGCAGGAAGGGAAGAACTTAGTGAAAAAGGTGAAGGCTCCTTATGATGCGTACCGCGATAAACTGGTTACCAGTCTTGCCTATATCCAATCGGAAAAGGAAAAGTTTACGAAACCATATATGGATGCGGTGGACAAGGCACGGCAGAATGCCGGAGAACTGGAGCAGAACCTGGCTAATACGGAGGCAGTGGAGAAGTTTATTAATCAACGAAAGAAGGAGCTGCTTGACCAATGTATAAAATATGCAATTAAAAGCCGATACCTGAAGAAAATCAATAAGGAGGCGTACTACTACGTAGAAACGATCAGAAATTACAAAGAGCTGTTTTCGGATCCCAAAAAAGCAGAACAAACTGCAAAAGAAATACTCAAAAAGATCCCTGCGTTTAAAAAATTCTTTTCACAGAACAGCATGCTGGCATCGCTGTTTGGGATTGGTTCACAAAGCTCAAATGGCGCCGTGGCTTTGAATGGATTGCAAACCAGAATGGGAGTAAATAATTTAATACAATCAAATTTTAATGGCAGCTCTGCTACAGCCCAACAATATTTATCGGGCCAGATGGCTTCCGCTCAAAGCCGGTTAGGTCAATTAAAATTAAAATTTCCAAAAGGATATAATTCAAACGAACCCGCTGGGTTTAAGCCCAACACCCAGCGTTCAAAAACTTTCTGGCAAAGGGTGGAATACGGCTTTAATTACCAGTTTACAAAAACAAGTGTGTATTTGCCCAATGCGATAGATATGGCTTTTACAGCGGGTTACAAGCTTAGCGATAAAAGTGTTGTTGGCATAGGAATTAATTACAAGCTCGGATGGGGAAGCTTACAAAAAATAAAAATATCTCACCAGGGAATAGGACTAAGAGCATACTTAGACTGGAAAATGAAAGGGCAATTTTATTTGAGCGGCTCAGTTGAGCTTAATCGGAATGATGGTTTTAAGCATGTTAGTGAATTGCGCAACTATCGTTTATGGCAAACCGCGGGATTAGTGGGTATTTCCCGTAAGCTTAATTTATCGGCAGGCATTGCAAAAGCCACAAAAGTTCAGATTCTTTACAATATATTTTATAAAAACACAACCCCTGTTTCAAAACCATTTGTATTCCGGCTGGGATATGAATTTTAATATACGCACTACAATATGAAAGGATTATCCAAGATTGCTGTTATAGTAACGCTTTATTTTTTCGGCGTGGTAAATATTGTAAAAGCCCAGGAAGAATTTTCGGGTGTTATGGACTTTCTGACACCGCCACCTAATGCTGCGGCAATAACAGAATACGGACTTGAATCCTTAAAGGGCAATACGGGTGCTGTGAATGTTGATATCCCATTAGTTACCGCAAAAGGGTATCATTTATCTGCGGACGTGGGAATTGGTTATAACTCGGGCGGATTGAAAGTAGATCAGATTGCATCCCGTGTGGGAATGGGATGGGCGCTAAAAGCAGGTGGGGTTATTACAAGAACGGTTTTGGGAAAAGTTGATGAGAAATCGCAACGTGAATACCCGCCCGATGGTAGGGGGCCACTTTATTCCGATGGTTCTGGCCCATATAGTTTTGGAATAAACTGGCCAACTGTTTCGTGGGCAATGCGTAACCTGTACCCGGTAAGTAACCGGGAAGCTCAATCTGACATATATGCTTGCGAATTTGACGGGTATGCAGGAAGCTGGGTTAACGATGGTGCAGGCCACATGCTGGAAGTAAATCAAACCGGGATACGGATTGAGGGGTATCAAAACTCTTCAAGCTGGAATTTCCGGGTAACGGATGTAAATGGCATCAGGTATTATTTTGGCGGTTCTAATGCTACTGAAAAAACAAAACGCACTACCAGTTGTGGTAAGTATAAGGATCAGCCCATTGAAACGGCCTGGTATCTTACAAAAGTTGAAGATCCGAATACCAGCGAGGTAATTACATTTAATTACACATCCATTGAATATTCTTATGACAATGGAGTTTCCGAAAGTTTGTACTTAGAAAATCACAACTTGAGTTGCAACCAGTGGCCTTCAAATAAATGTGTAAATAAGGTTACCGTTACAGGTTTTAAGCTGTCTGAGATTATTTCAAACGGCATGACCATTTTTTTTACATACACCAACAGAACCGATTGTAACGACAACTTGGTTAAATCCATTACAACCTATTTCAGAGATGGATCTTCTGCTTCAAATGTTTTGTTTACAAATTATTATTTTGATTACGAAACGGTAACCAGTAACAGCTTTTTAAACGAATTCAGCAACATTACCGGTGTAAAGAAAACGCCATACCTTAAATCCATCAGGCAGGAATCGCCAAATAATGCCCGCATCAACCAGTATTATTTCTCTTATTATAATCCGGAAAAGCGTCCCCCGCGACTGTCATTTGCACAAGATCATTGGGGCTATTTTAACGGGAAGGATAATACAACCTTATTGCCGGGAGGCGATGTTTTCTGGAACGCAGCAAACTTTCCTTCTGCAACGGCAGACCGTTCGGTGGATCCCGTTACAACTCAATACGGACTGTTAAAGACTGTGGTATATCCTACGGGAGGAACAAGCACCTTTTTTTATGAGGGGCATGTAAAAGATAACCTGGGGCAATCAACCCCGGTATATACAAAGCATAATTTAAGTAACAGTCTTTCCGGTACCGGTACAAATACATCCAATTCAAGCACAAAGGAATTTGATATCGTGGTTGCTCAGCCGGTTAAATTAAGGGTACACTGCAACGGCTCTAATCCGCCGGGACATTCATCGGCAGGTACGGTTATTTTTCACAAACAAAATTCCGGATGGAGTCAGACTATTGTTATTGGCGCGGGTGATGATTATATTCAGGACTTATACCTGGACGCCGGAAGCTATTCTCTAAAGCTTACCGCACAGGGAAGTGCATTTACTGCAAATATTGAGTTTGAGTACCTGAGTGTGGAAAATAATACGCAAATTAACAAGGTGCAGGTTGGCGGCGTAAGGTTAGCCAGGGTAGTAAGCTCTGAAAACGGAGATAATAAAAAGGTAAAGAAATTTTTCTACGGCAGCCATGATGCACCCGGCACATCAACCATAGCAGGAACGGGTATAGATCCCAAATATTTCAAATTTCATCTTTGCTACTCTCCTGGGCCGCAAGGAGGGCAAGGCTCCATTTTCGCAGCGCCTTTCCTGTACTCCAATTCTGTTAATCCGCTTGGTTATTTTAATGGTGCGCCGATATCGTACGGAACAATACTTGAAAGTGAGGGCGAAAATTTTGAGGGTGGAGCAATTGAAACAGAATATTATACGGAAACAGACTCAAAGGCGGTACGTATGAATGATTTCTTATTTGAAAATACCGTTGTTGTTTTCTACGGTTATCTTAAGGTACCGGAGGGAGATGAAATTGCAAATTGCCCTATGTCTAACAACAGTTCTCAAACAAACGGAAAGGTGCGTAAAATAACCCTGTACAAAGTAAATGACGGTGTTTTTATACCGCAAACTTCAAAAGAGACAATTTATCACCTGGATTTCTCCAGGCAAAAAGAGGTATTAGGATATCAATGTGAATCAAAATTCGGATATGTTGCATCTTCCTCACCTTCTGCCGACACCCTTTGTTATACCACTGAAATTTGCAAGTTAAGTTTAAAAATGGCCATTTCTGAACTAACTGTTATGAAATACAGAACCTATTCAAACTGGGTCTACCCACAGTCTGTTACTGAAACAATGTATGATGAAAACGGAGCCAACCCCCTTGTTACCACAACCGAATATTTTTACGATGATCCGAATTATTATGGTTTAACTAATAGCCAGACAAGAAACAGCCGGGGCGAGCTTATTTCCTCTCATCTTTATTATCCGTATGATAAAGACGGGGAAACTGTTTATGCCACTATGACCGGTAAGAATATTGTAGCCCCGGTAATAGAGTCCGTTACCAGGAATGAGGATCTGGATATCGAACTCTCTCATAGGCAGGTGGATTATCAGAATACGATCCAGGGTATTTTTCCCTATATATTTGAGGCTTCGGTTAAGGGCAATCCATTAACAGTGGAAGGTGAAATTACCCTAAGAGATTTTGTAGGTAACATTTTGGAATACACTGGTAAAGATAAAATCGTGCATTCGGTAATCTGGGGATATGATGGTAAATACCCGGTGGCCGATATAACAGGGCTTGAATATAGTACCGCCCTAACAAGCCTTGGTGTTTCTCCGCAGAATTTGCAATCGATTACTGACCCTGATGCAATACTGGCAGCGGTGGATAACATCAGGATTGCTAATCCTAAAGTATTGGTTTCTGCTTATGGCTATTCGATAACCGGAAAATTACTCGCTTCCACCGACCCAAACAAGATTAGAACCGAATATGTATATGACGAGTTTAACAGGCTGCTTAGCATTAAACAAAACAAAAAAATACTTAAGCAGTTTCAATATGATCTTGTTACGCCTGATCCCAATGCCGGTATTCAGATTTATACGAATGCAGCGCAGTCGCATATCTTTCAATGCACCGCATGTCTTCCCGGGTATAACTCAACTCAAAGCTTTACCTATTCCGTTCCTGCGGGAAGATATTTTTCTTCCGTATCACAATCGGAAGCAGACCAGCTTGCGCTTGATGAAATAGCATTGAATGGCCAGGTAAAAGCAAACCGAAGCCTTACCTGCTATTACAATGGCTGTGTAGGGGAAGGGTATAAATATATAAATGACCATTGTGTACTGGGAACTAAAGTTTACGATAACTGTTCTGCTGAAAACCAGGATGGTTCATTTACCAAATATTATCATTACCACTGGCCGGATAATACGAACAGTTCCTCTTATTCAGAAGTTGTTGAATGTTCAGGTACAGGAAAAAAGAAAGTGGGGTGTAATTGTGAAACCGGAGAACGAGTGTGTGAAGATACTCCAACAGAAACAGATGGCATCTGGCAGGCAACGTATCATTATCACTGGTCCGATGGAAGCAACAGCTCCTCACAAACAGGCAATTTTACCTGCACGGGGCCTCAATACAAGATGATTGGATGCCCGTGCGAAGAGGGGCAGAAAATTTATATTTCCGCTCAATTGTGCGATGGATCCAATCCGCCACAGGGCTGTGCGCCGGGTAAGTGGCTCTGTACCTTTTATTACAAATGGAGCGATGGTACGGACAGCAGACCGGTATATTATACCGAGCTGCACGATGAAGCCTGTGAAATAAATGACCCCAACCAATAAAAGTTCATTTCTTATTTGCCAAAGTACTAAAATGAAAACCTTTATACATTCCTTATGAGAATTGTTTTAATTTTTTTAGCATCCACTTTTTTTTGTCCCGGAATTTCTGCCCAGATAAGCTCCATTACCACATATACGCCACGGGTACCAATTGAAAACGAGGCTAATATTTCAACATCGGATGCCCACGAAGTAGCACGCGAGAAGCAATTTTATAACGGGCTTGGAAGAAAAACAATAACCACGAGCGTTCAAAGCTCACCCGAAGGCTATGATATGTCCACATGGATTAAATACGATAACCTGGGGAGGCCGTATTTTAACAGCCTGCCTTATAAATCTGCTTATAATCCTGATTTCCCGCTTTCAAACAGCCCTCATTACTTAGACGGATTCTATACCGATGTTTATTTGCCTGGCCAGAACGAATCTCATTTTTATACGGAAACGATATTTGAAAATTCACCGTTGAACCGGCCTGTTAAACAATTGCCGCCGGGTAGCAGTTGGGGAGGCAGCGACCGGGGCATTTCCTTTCACTATTATACCAATACCAATGAGGATGAAGTGCCCATGTTTCATGTAAGGCCAGATGGGATATTCGGGGAATATATTTACGACGGGAACTACCCGGAGCATACGCTGATAAAGACCATCACTGAAGATGAGAACGACGCCCAAACAATAGAATTTAAAGATGTAAGCGGCAACGTTGTGTATAAGAAGGTAAATATTTCTTCTGCTGAACAGGTAGATAATGGAAATGGAGCGAACGAAAAGGGGTTTTATTGCACGGTGTATATTTACGATGAATTCGGGCTGTTAAGATGCGTGGTTCAGCCAAAGGCCGTAGCCTTGCTTATAAATTCATGGAATTTTACACAACAAACCTTAGAAGAACTTTGCTTTCGCTATGCGTATGATGAGCGGAACAGGATGATCGCAAAGCAAACGCCCGGGGCAAAACCCGTATATATGGTTTACGACAAGTATGACCGGCTTGTTTTAACCCAGGATGGTAATTTGGCCAAAAGTTTGAAATGGCTTTATACCAAATATGATCACTTAAACCGGCCTGTGGAAACGGGACTTTGGGAAAATGCGGAGAACAGGCAGTATCATGCAAATATTGCGGAGCAGTCGAACAATTACCCCGGCAATATTTCGGATAATGAGGTGCTGACACAAACCTTTTACGATGATTATGAATGGATAGATGCGGAAAACCAAACGTCTAATTTTTCATCTCAGCGAAGCACGGTTAACGATGACCTGTTTTCCACAGCCTATCAAAGCTGGCCCTATGTACAAAAAGTTGAGCAGGAACCTACCACCTTAGGCCAGGTAACGGGCACCAAGGTTAAAGTGCTGGGAACATCGGATGATTATTTATACAGCAGCACTTATTACGATTTTAAGGGGCGGCCATTTCAAACGGAAGCAACCAATTTAGATGGCGGAAAAGAAATCTCCACTACCCAGTTTGATTTTTTTAATTATCCCGCATTTAACGGGTTAACCCATTCGGATGCTTCAAATACGTATCGTTTGGATACAAAGTATTCCTATGACCATGAAAAGCGGTTAACTGTTTTGGAAAAGTCAATTCGCCCGGCATCGGAGCCTTCGCCGCAGTGGCATAATGTTTCTACCTCCACGTATGATGCGTTATCCCGCGTTCAGCAAAAGAATTTTAACGGTTTGGCCAAGGCCGATTATAGCTATAACGTGAGGGGATGGCTTTTGGGAATTAATAGAAACAGCACGGGAGAAGATGAAACAACAGACTATTTTTGCATGGAGCTTAGCTACGATAAGCCTGCGTTAAACTCACCAGCCGATGAGAACTGGCATGCAGAATATACGGGCAATATATCGCAGGCGGTATGGAAAATGTATGGCGACCAGGTATCGAGAAAATACGGTTATCGTTATGATGAGTGCAACAGGTTGCTAAAGGCTGACTTTAGGGAACTGTCGGGCGGAAACTGGGCAACGGATTATCTGAATTTTAGCGTAAAAATAGGCGATGGTGAAGATTATAAGACGGCCTATGATGCGAATGGGAACATACTATTGATGAGCCAAATGGGCTATAAGCCGGGAGGTTCCATTATGATAGATAATTTATACTATTACTACGACAGGATGACCAATAAACTTCAGGGTGTTAGTGATTTTTCCTATACGGGCAATACGGGCCTGGGTGATTTTTACGACCGGCCGGGCCAGGAATCATTACCTGGCTTTGGCACGAAGCCGGATGATTACGGCTATGATGCGAATGGTAACCTGTACCGCGATGATAACAAAAGGATAAATGATATTGAGTATAATTATTTGAACCTTCCGCATATCATCACCATGCCGCAGGGAACGATAGAATATGTGTATGATGCAACAGGAAATAAGCTAAGGAAGATAGTTCATGAAACGGGGCAGAATGACAAGACAACAACTTACGAGAATGGATTTGTGTATGAGGATGGTCAGCTATCGTACATATCGCATGAAGAAGGGAGAATAAGGCCAAACGTAAATAACACATCCAATAATCCGCCCTTCATTTATGATTATTTTTTGAAAGATCATCTGGGTAATGTCCGATCTTTAATAACGGAGGAGCAGAGAGTCGATAAATACCCGGTTGCGAGTTTGGAGGATAGTAAGATAGCAACGGAGAAAAATTACTACGATATACAGGACGCACAGGTAGTAGATAAGAGCAACGCCACCGGGATTACGGATTATGTAAATGATAACGGGATAGGCAACAATCCAAGCGACCCGATGTTTGAAGCAACCAACAGTGCAAAGCTTTACAGGCTGAACGGCAACATGGCTAAAACGGGCCTGGGGATTACGTTAAAAGTAATGGCGGGCGACCGGATAGATGTATTGGGGAAAAGCTATTATTTCCAGAACACCGGAGGAACGAGCGGCAACAGCCCGATACCGGTTATTGATTTATTATCTGGATTTTTGAATCCGCCATCGGGAGCGTTATTGGCGCACGGAATGGTAACGGCGGGTGGGCTTAACACATCGCCGAACATTACGGGTATCAACAGCATGATAAGCCAACAGGATAATGAGAGCAATAATTCGCCTGATAAGCCACGAGCCTATATTAATGTGATCTTTTTTGATGAGCAGTTCAGGAGTTACGATTATGATGTAAGCATGGTAGGGGCTAACAGTGTGGTGAAGGATCATTTTAGCGAACTGCAAAACCTTGCAGCAAACAAAAGCGGCTATGTGTATATTTATTGCAGCAATGAAAGTCCTGTGGATGTATTTTTTGATAACCTACAAGTTGTACATACCAGAGGTGCTTTATTAGAGGAAAATTCTTATTATCCGTTTGGACTCACCATGGCAGGCATAAGCAGCAAGGGGTTGGCGTTTGGAAGTCCTGAAAATAAATACAAATACAACGGAAAAGAACTTCAATCAAAAGAGTTCTCTGATAACACTGGTTTAGAACTTTATGATTTTGGAGCCAGGATGCAAGACCCGCAACTGGGCAGATGGTGGACTGTCGACCCCAAAGCAGCCGATGCACCGGGCTGGACACCATTCAATGCCCTATGGAATAACCCTATTTTAAACATAGACCCAGAAGGTGCCTGGGCAATGCCGCCTTCAACAATAGTAGACGAAAAAGGTAACGTCGTAGGAGGCTCTACCGCAGATGGAGATTTGGGAGTTTATAGAGTTTCTGGAGTAACAATAGGAAATTTTGATGCGATTAAAATTGAACAATATAAAAAGCTGGGTACGAGGATTGGAGAAACCTACTCGCTACATTCATTTCAAAGTCCAAGCACAGGAGAATGGATGGGGCATGTAAGTATGGATAATAGTGCTGAACTTGCGATAGGTAAAGCAACTCAAACTTTAGGAAGGTTTATGCTATCGCACTCTACTATGGAATCCTTGATCGAGTATATGGAGCATGCAGGAAACTTTAAAGGTGCTTATGATTTGAAAACCTTAGGGCTTCCTGACGGAAAAAATGCTTCGCCAGCAGCAATAGCTGCATATGCATATGAAGCTTCTTTTTTTGGAAATAAAATTATGACAAGAAGGGACCAAGGAAACTTTTTTGCAGGCAGAGCAGCTAAGATGTTAGGTCTATCTGAAGCAACGATGCTTTCAGGTTTTGGGGCTTATCAACAAAATGGAAATAAGATTAATGGCTTCTGGGATAAACCAAAAGTTGGGCTGATGTCAATTTTAAATTGGTTAGACCAACAAGTTATGGGGGCTGCAATTAATGGAACACCTGCCCATGGAACGAATATTACCCCTGTATTTAATGATGATAAAGTTTCAGAAGACCTTCAGCGTGCAGGATATAATCAAATGGAGCGTTAATATCAGCATGATGAAAACTATAATTTGTATTTTGGCGGTATGTATGTTTATTGGTTGTAACGAACATGATTATATTACAATTGCCTCACCGAACAAAAGCAAATGCTTGACAGTAGAACAAGTAACGTCTATAAGACCAGGCTTTAAGCCTTATTTAAAATTGTATTTTGGGGTTACCTCTTTGAATAAAAATGAATACATACAGATGCCTTGGGATGATGTCGGAGGTTTTGGTGTTAATTGGGGTGCTAATCCAATTGTCATTACCGGATATGCAACCAAAAATACAATTCCTTCATCCAAAATTATATTTAAAAGACATCTTTCAGAAGAAGAGGAGAAAAGCTATAATGCAAGAGGTTCATTATGGCGTACTTATGACTTTGAATTGCTTGTCAATAATAAGTATGATAGGTGTAAATAAGTTTAAGCAATTGGTTAAGTGATGACATCCCCACTGCCCCGGTTCGTGTCTGCACGAACCGATATCAGGAAACAACCCATCTGG
>CAZYKA010000028.1:0-29244 GCA_964647915.1 uncultured Ferruginibacter sp.
CTATTCACCCTATATCTTCAGCGCATACAAAAGGAATATCATCAACCTCAAATCGAAAACCATTCTGCCACTATGTCATAATTGGTTATCTTTGTCGCCCTAAATAGCAAGATGGAATTTTTATATTTAGATAAAACCCACGATGAGGCCAGGCAGGGGGAAGTGTACCAATCTCAAACGGCCTCACTCCAGGAAAATGGTAAGCTGTTTTTCATTGAAAGCTATGGTTGCGCCATGAATTTTTCGGATAGCGAAGTAATTGCTTCAATTCTCCAACAGGAAGGTTATGGTTCTACGGCAGATGAAACCCTGGCAGACCTTATCCTCATAAATACCTGCTCGGTTCGGGAAAAAGCAGAACAGACTGTTCGCCGCAGGTTATCGCAGTTTAATAAAATAAAAAAGAACCGGCCCGGGTTGCTTATTGGGGTTCTGGGCTGCATGGCAGAACGTCTAAAATCTGCATTCCTGGAAGAAGAAAAACTGGTTGATATCGTTGTTGGGCCGGATGCATACCGATGTCTGCCTGTGCTAATTTCCGAAGCCTCCACTGGTCAAAAAGCAGTAAACGTACTACTTAGCCGCGATGAAACTTATGCCGATATTTCACCGGTTCGATTAAACAGTAATGGGGTTACTGCCTTCGTCAGCATTACACGGGGTTGTAATAATATGTGTTCTTTTTGTGTCGTTCCCTTTACACGCGGCCGCGAAAGAAGCAGAAATGCTTTTAGTATTATGCACGAATGTGAAACACTATTTAAAGAGGGCTACAGAGAAGTTACCCTGCTTGGCCAAAATGTGGACAGTTACCAATGGGTGGATGAAGAGAATAAGGAAACTGTAAGCTTTGCCCAACTCTTGGTAATGGTGGCAAAGATTTCTCCTTTGCTTCGGGTGCGGTTTTCTACTTCACATCCGAAGGATATAACGGATGAGGTTCTATTTGCCATTCAGCAATACGAAAATATCTGCAATTACATTCACCTCCCGGTGCAAAGTGGAAACAGCAGGGTACTTCAAATGATGAACCGCACCTATAGCCGCGAATGGTATTTAAAAAAAGTGGATCGCATCAGAGAACTTATTCCCGATTGCGGTTTATCCACTGATATGATTGCCGGATTTTGTACCGAAACCGAAGAAGAACACCACGATTCGCTTAGCCTGATGGAATATTGCAGGTACGACCTCGCCTATTTATATTTTTACTCCGAAAGACCCGGAACTCTTGCTGCACGCAGGTTCACAGATGATGTGCCGGTAGAAATAAAAAAACGCAGGTTGCAGGAGTTGGTAGACCTTCACCGGGTACATTCGCTGCAAAGTATGCAACGCGATGTGGGCAAAACGTTCAAGGTTTTGGTAGAAGGTTATTCTAAAAGAAGCGAAAACGAATTATTTGGAAGAAATGATCAAAACAAAGGGATTGTTTTCCCAAAAGAAAATTATAAGAAAGGCGATTATGTAATGGTTCAGGTTCTGGATTGCACGGCCGGAACTTTAATTGGAGTGGCAATTCCCGACAATTACAATTCCTAAGCAAAGAAATTAAGATGGATTTACAAGCACTTAAAAACAGGTTTGGCATCATAGGTAACTCTCCCTCGCTCAACCATGCCCTGAACGTAGCGGCACAGGTAGCAAATACCGACCTTAGTGTATTGATTACCGGAGAAAGCGGGGTGGGCAAAGAAGTATTTTCGCAAGTTATTCACTCCCTATCGGCACGGAAACATAATCCGTTTATTGCCGTTAACTGCGGGGCCATTCCGGAGGGAACGATAGATTCCGAATTGTTTGGACACGAAAAAGGTTCCTTCACCGGAGCGGTAGATGGGAGAAAAGGATATTTCGAAACGGTTAACGGAGGCACTATCTTCCTGGATGAAATAGGAGAAATGCCCCTTGGCACCCAGGCCCGACTGTTACGCGTACTCGAAACAGGAGAATACATCCGGGTAGGAAGTAGTAAAGTTCAGAAAACAGATGTAAGAGTGGTGGCAGCTTCAAATAAAGAATTGCTGGATTATACCCAAAAAGGCAGGTTTCGGGAAGACCTGTATTACAGGCTGAATACAGTGCCAATCCGGGTTCCCGCATTGCGCGAAAGGAAGGAAGATATCTATCTTCTATTTCGAAAATTTGCCACCGATTTTGCAGATAAATATAAAACCACTTCGGTTCAACTAACCGACGATGCCCAAGACCTGTTAGTTAATTATTCCTTTCCCGGTAATGTAAGGGAACTTAAAAATATTGCAGAGCAGATTTCGGTTTTAAGCCCAACCAAATCAGTTACCGCCGGGCAACTCCAGGTATTTCTCCCAGACCACAACCATTCTCGCTTACCCGTACTGGTGGGTGGAAATGGGAATGTCAGCCAGGCTGAATTTGCCAATGAAAGGGAAATCCTTTACAAACTTTTTTTCGACATGAAAAAAGATGTGAATGAATTAAAGAAAATGTTTTTCGACCTTCTGCAAAATCCGGCAACGGCAAATAATCAGGCCTTTGCAAACCTGAATGCTGATTTTCATGAACTTCCGATTACGCCCGTTTCGGCGAACATGCCTAAATCGCAACCGGTAATTATTCATCCCCAGCAACCAGATGGAAATATCCAGGCACATGAAACAATAGAGGAATCACTTAGCATCATGGATAAAGAAAAAGAGCTCATTATTAAAGCATTAAAGAAACATCGTGGAAAAAGGCGGGATGCCGCATTCGACCTGGGTATTAGCGAACGCACATTATACCGGAAATTGAAAGAATACGATATCGAAAATTTATAACTCCGGTAATGAGAAAATTTAACCAGATTGGGATAACTTTTTCGGGCGCATTAGCCATCCTGATATTTTCATTTGCAACCTGTAAATATTCCTTTAACGATGTGGGCTCCATCCCGGCAGAAGTAAAAACATTCAGGGTAAATTATTTCGAAAATAAAGCCCAATATGTGAACAGCTACCTTAGTCCCAATATCACCGAAAAACTAAAACAAAAGATCATTGGCACCACCCGGTTAAAACAAACAAACAGCGATGATGCCCATTACGACATCAGCGGATACGTTTCCCAGTATTATGCTACCACTATTGCCGTATCGGGAAATAATGCCAGCGGTAACAGGCTTACTGTTGGGGTCCACCTTAAATTCAGAAATACACTCGATGAAAAAAAGAATTTCGAAACCGAAGTTTCAAGCACTTTCGATTTTCCCGCTTCACAAACGTTGAATGAGGTCGAATCCACGCTTAATCCGGAAATTGTCCGAAATATGGTGGATCAGATTTTTAATAAAATATTCTCCAACTGGTAATTTACCTAACTTTCAACCGGAATGGATAGTAGCACCTTGTTTCAAAAAATATTTGGCTTTCACCTGGATGGCCTCGAAGCCCGCGAAAAACTTCGGAATGTGAAGAAATCATATCCGTACTTTTCAGCTCCTTATCTTTTCGATTTTCATCCGCAATTCAGAAATAATGAACTCCTGGTTAACCCCCTCTTCACCCCTTCTCCCATTGGTTTGCATTATGCATTTAAGGAGGAAGGAAATTCGATTTCGGATTTTAACTTAACCACCCTGCCGCCTCATTCTTCAATCCATACCATCCAAAATAAGGAAGAAGAATCCGGTAAATCAATGCCTATTACCCCGAATTCAGGTAAGGAACAAAGCATACCCGGACCCAATTTGGGAAATCCGCATCTAGAAAAAAAGGAATCCCAATCGCTTCCGACTTTCATTACCCAACCCAATGAAAAGGAGGAATTACTTTTTGAACCCCTTCATACCACAGATTACTTTGCCAGCCAGGGTATCCGGCTTTCTGATGAACCCAAATCGGAAGACCGGCTGGGAACCCAACTCCGGAGTTTCACCCAATGGTTGAAAACCATGAAAAAGCTACCGGGGAATCCCACAAAACCGGGTTTGATGCTGGATACTCCTTATGATAAACAAGTCGAAAACCTGGCGGAAAAAAGCAACGAGGAGGAAGAGGTAATAACCGAATCGATGGCCGAAGCCTGCCTAAGCCAGGGAAAAAAGCTGAAGGCCATTGAAATTTATCAAAAATTAAGTTTGCAGAATCCTTCCAAAAGCGCTTACTTTGCAGCCAAAATTGCCGGATTGTCTCCCGGGGCAGAACTGGCTTAAATGATTTAAAATGTTAGTATTATTCGGAATTTTAATTATCCTTACCTCGGTTATTTTAGGATTGATTGTTTTGATCCAGAACCCCAAAGGGGGTGGATTATCAGGAACTTTCGGCGGATTTGGCAACCAACTCATGGGGGTTAAACAAACTACGGATGCACTTGAAAAAGGTACCTGGATTTTTGCCGGAGTAATGGGGGTATTATGTATCCTTTCTACCGTTTTCATTCCAAAGAATACCGATTCAAGGGGTGGAGATGATTTGTTACAAAATATCTCAACCAAAGGTACAAATCCAACACCTGCTCCTACCCCGGCTAATACCGTTCCGCTTCCTGCGGATAGTAATACGAAATAACTTTTTTATAAGTAATGAATAACCTCGCTGAACAGGCGGGGTTTTTCTTTTAATTTGCTCCAAAATCCGTAAATGAAAAAAGGCATTTTTATTCTTCTTTTCCTGATTTCCCTTGTTGGCGCCTATTCGGCATGGCAGGTCTTTGGCCCAACTATCCAACCCACCCAATCGGGTTTCTTTTATATTAAAACCGGGGAGAACTTTCAACAGGTTAGAACCCATTTGAAAGAACAACACATCATTAATTCTTCCTTCTTTTTTACCCAAATTTCAAAAAGGGCAGGCTACCCGGAGCAAATAAAACCGGGAAAATATGCTATTAAAAAAAGAATGAACCTGTATAGCCTGATAAGAATGCTAAAAGCAGGCAAACAGGAACCCGTTAGACTGGTGATTACCAAACTACGAACCAAAGAAGACCTTGCCGGAAAGATGGGGAAATTATTTGAATCTGATTCTACCCGGTTTATAAATTTTTTATTAAACAATGATTCAATAGCCCGGTACCATCTTGATACGAATACGGTTATGACGATGATTATTCCTAATACTTATCTCTTTTGGTGGAACAGTTCGGTAGATAATATTTTCGACCGGCTCCACCGGCAACACGATCTCTTTTGGGAAGGAAGCCGAAGTGATAAAGCTGCATCGGAAGGGTTATCTCCGGAGCAGGTTTACACCCTGGCATCGATCGTAGAAGAAGAAACAAATAAAGCGGAAGATAAGGGCCTCATTGCAAGCGTGTATATGAACCGGATTAAAAAAGGTATGAGATTAGAGGCTGATCCTACGGTGAAATATGCCATGCGCAATTTTGGGTTGAAACGGATCCGCCACGGGCATCTCGATTTTCCCTCGCCTTATAATACCTATAGAAATTCAGGACTACCCCCCGGCCCCATTTGTACCCCTTCAATCAATACCCTCGATGCGGTTTTGGATGCACCTAAAACAGATTACCTTTTTTTTGTAGCGAAACCCAGCCTCGATGGTTATTCAAATTTTACATCCAGCTACGCAGAGCATTTGAAATTTGCCAAGGCCTATCAAAAAGCGCTTGATAGTATTATAATTGTCCGGACTCAAAACGGCACCCCACAAAATTGATTAAACTCACCCGAATCATATTAACCAGGGGGCCTTTAGGTTATTTGCTCCGGAAGAGCAAGCGACTTTATTTACCAGGGTTTGAAGGAGTACCCCTATTTGATGTATTGCGATTCCTCTACCGGCAGTTGCGAACGTATGGTTTTTTTGAAAGGGCCGCAGCTATATCTTACAATTTCATCCTTTCTATTCCTCCTGCCCTATTGTTTATTTTTACTCTGATCCCCAATCTCCCTTTCCTTTCGAAACACAACATACAGGTCCAATTGCATTCGCTGATATTTGATATTATCCCTTCGCCTGTTTACAATAAGGAGGTGATAAAATTTGTGGACTCATTTATATATGAATCCCGAATTGGGTTACTTTCTTTCAGCCTTCTTTTTTCTCTGTTTTTTGCGTCCAGCGCGATGATGGGACTGATGCGTTCTTTCAATAAGAAATATGTGGGTTTTGTAAAACGAAAAGGAATTGTTCAAAGATGGGAAGCGATTAAACTTACCATGCTCCTTTTTGGGCTGTTACTGATTTATTTATTGCTGCTTATTTCGCAGGGGGCACTGGTAAAAGTATTTATTAAGAGTAGTGATTGGAGGGCCATTTTCGGTTATACCCGCTGGATGTTGATCATTCTCCTCCTTTTTTATGTTATCGGGTTCATATTCAGATATGCACCCGCTGTGGAGAAGCGATGGAAGATCAATTCGCCCGGTACCATCCTGGCCACATCCCTCAGTATCCTGGCATCACTTGGTTTTGCCATTTTTGTGGATAATTTTGGGCGGTATAATGTGCTTTACGGATCCATTGGCACCATCATGATGGTTATGGTACTGATTTATATCAATGCCCTGGCCCTGCTCATTGGCTTTGAATTAAATGTCAGCATTAAATCCCTGAAAATTATTTCGTCGCAACGGGAACTGGATGAAAAACAACAAGCAACAAAACCGCAATAATCCGGAGTTTTAAGAACTGAAAGATTGTGCCTTGCTTTTGGTGAATCTACGGTTAACGGTTAATTTTGCGCATCTCAATCTAAATTCAATTATTATGGCATACGATGTTATTGTTTTAGGAAGTGGTCCGGGGGGCTATCCGGCAGCTATCAGGGCTAGCCAGCTTGGAAAGAAAGTAGCAATTATCGAAAAAGAAAGCCTTGGGGGAATTTGCCTCAACTGGGGTTGTATTCCTACTAAAGCGCTATTAAAAAGTGCACAGGTTTTTGAATATGCAAAACATGCCGAAACGTATGGCATCAGCCTTAGTAATCCTTCAGCAAATTTTGAAAATGTAATTAAACGCAGCCGTGGTGTGGCCGATAAAATGAGTAAGGGGGTACAGTTCCTGATGAAGAAAAATAAGATTGAGGTAATCATGGGCTTTGGGAAACTGATTTCTTCTACCAAGATTGAAGTAACCGGCGCCAATAACAGCAAACAGGTTGTTGAAGCAAAGAATATAGTTATTGCAACCGGTGGCCGGGCCAGGCAATTACCTACTATGCCCATAGATGGGAAAAAGATTATTGGATACCGGGAAGCCATGTCGCTGCCCAAACAACCCAAATCGATGATTATTTGCGGAAGCGGCGCCATCGGGTCGGAATTCGCTTATTTCTACCACAGCCTGGGCACGGAAGTTACTATGGTTGAATATATGCCCCGCCTTGTTCCAGTGGAAGATGAAGACATCAGTAAGGAATTGGAAAAGCAATTTAAAAAGCAGGGAATGAACGTCTTAACCAGCAGTGAAGTAACAAGGGTAGATACTTCCGGTTCGGGTGTAAAAGCTACCATTAAAACGGCAGATGGTGAAAAGACGCTGGAAGCAGATATTCTGTTAAGCGCAGTGGGCGTGGTTGCTAATATAGAAAATATTGGCCTCGAACAAATAGGAATTAAAACAGAAAAGGGGAAAATAATCGTAGATCCATTTCAGCAAACCAATGTTCCCGGTGTATATGCCATTGGTGATTGCACCCCGGGGCAGGCACTGGCCCACGTTGCCTCCAAAGAGGGAATTAATGCAGCCGAACACCTAAGCGGCCACAAGCCAGATGTAATTGATTATAATAATGTTCCGGGATGTACCTACTGCACTCCCGAAGTTGCTTCTGTAGGATATACCGAAAAAGCGGCTAAGGATGCCGGTTATGAAGTGAAAGTTGGGAAATTTCCCTTCATGGCAAGCGGAAAAGCAAGTGCCGCAGGAGCCACTGAAGGTTTTGTAAAAGTGATTTTTGACGCCAAATATGGCGAGTTCCTGGGGTGCCACATGATCGGCATGAACGTAACTGAAATGATTGCAGAAGTGGTGGTGGCAAGGAAACTGGAAACTACCAGCCACGAAATATTAAACGCCATCCATCCGCACCCAACCATGAGTGAGGCCGTAAAAGAAGCTACTGCCGTAGCTTATGGCGAGGCGATCGATATTTAACTACTTGAATTTTAAAAAAGGTACCCGGATATGAAATCCGGGTTTTTATCGCAAAAGAAAATCCAACTGATTTCATTTATTTGAACCGGTAGATGATGCAATTCTTTTAAAAATGAAAGCCCCTATATGGATTCGTTTGAAAAACTGGATTGATGAGGGTTCAATGGAATCATTAATTCGATCTTATATCCCAATTTTTGAACGATGATCATTACTTCCTCCGGTGAAATCCCATTGGAGTCCACTGTAAGAATCTTTTCCTTATTGGCCGTATCTACATGCCAGGCGGAAATGCCCTTTTCCTTATCCAACTGAGGTTTAACAGCAGCAACACATCCGCTGCAATTGATGTTTGTCCGGAACTGAAACGTAGTATCATTCATATCCATAATTTTTTTTGAACGAATAAATTTTAATTAAAAAAATAAAACGGGAAACCCCTTACAAGGTAAGCATTAGTCTTTCTTCCCCCATTTTAACCGCAGGCTGTTGCTCACTACACTAACACTACTCAAGGCCATGGCGGCTCCTGCTATCATTGGATTCAGCAGGAACCCGTTTACAGGATAAAGAATTCCTGCTGCAATGGGGATTCCAATCAGGTTATAAATAAATGCCCAGAAAAGGTTCTGCTTTATAGTAGCTACTGTTTGCTTCGATAATTTAATGGCCTGGGGAATTTTCTTTAAGTCGGAGGAAATAAGCGTCATTTTTGCCACATCCATAGCGATATCACTGCCCTTCCCCATGGCGATGCTCACATCAGCCGTGGCCAGCGCTGTACTGTCGTTAATTCCATCACCAACCATTGCCACAATCTTTCCCTGTTGCTGAAGGGATTTGATAAAGTCTGCCTTCTGATGTGGCAATACCTCAGCCTTTACATGAGTTATTCCGGCCTGCCGCCCAATCTCCATTGCGGTGGTTTCATTATCGCCAGTTGCCATAATCACATCAATCCCCATTTTCTGTAATTGCCTTACCGCCTCCTGCGATGATTCTTTAATTTTATCGGTAATGGCTACTACCGCCAGGGCTTGTTTGCTATTCGCAAACCAAATAATTGTTTTTGCCTCACTGCTCCACCTGGTTGCATTTCGGGATAACTCATTGGCTATTTCAATATTCATTTCCTGTAACAGCCTAAGGTTCCCAACTACGTAGGTTTCATGATTATGAATTGCTGTGGCTCCTTTACCGGTTACACTTTTAAATCCGGTAGGCAAAAGCGGATCCTTACCCGAAAAGAAACTCACCACGGCATCTGCCAAGGGGTGCCCCGATAGTTTCTCAATACCCAGAAAAACCTGGATTGCAGATTCATCATTATTCAGCCATTTAATATCCGTAACCCGGGGTAATCCTTCGGTTATCGTTCCTGTCTTATCAAGAACCACTGTGTCCACTTTTTTAGTTATCTCCAGGCTTTCCGCATCTTTTATCAATATTCCCTGTTCCGCCCCCTTTCCAACTCCCACCATTATAGCCGTTGGAGTAGCTAACCCTAAGGCACAGGGGCAGGCAATCACCAAAACTGTAACAGCGGCCAATAGCCCCTGAATAAGTGCATTTTCTCCGCCCAAAAAGAACCATAAAAAGAAGGTTATGAAGGCAATTCCAATCACAATGGGTACAAAAACTCCGGCTATTTTATCCACTAATTTCTGAACAGGGGCCTTACTACCCTGCGCATCTTGCACGGTTTTAATAATCTGCGCCAGCAGGGTTTCACTGCCTACTTTTTCAGCTTTAAAATGAAAGCTCCCCTTTTGGTTGATTGTTCCGGCAAACACCTGGGCATTCTCCCCTTTCAGTACCGGTACCGGCTCTCCACTTAACATACTCTCATCTACAAAGGAAGACCCCGAAATGACCTTACCATCCACCGCAATTTTTTCTCCAGGCTTCACCAAAACAATATCTCCCACCATGAGTTCCTCAATAGGCACGTCCCTTTCCGATTTATTTGGAAGAAGAACCGTTACTTTTTTGGGTTGTAACCCCATTAATTTTTTAATGGCAGAAGAAGTATTTCCTTTCGCTTTTTCTTCGAGAAGTTTACCCAATAATATAAATGCAATAATTACGGCTGCAGCCTCAAAATAAACATGGGCATGTAGACCGCGCCGATGCCAAAATTGGGGGAACAACATATTAAACACACTAAACAAATAGGCTATTCCTGTACTTAGGGCAACCAGGGTATCCATGTTGGCAGAACGATGAGAAGCCTGCTTCCATGCATTGATGAAAAAATCCCTGCCAAACCAAAATACTACCGGAGTCGTAAAAAACCACATAATCTCATTGGCAAAGGGAATATCCATTAAAAACATTCCAATAACTACTACCGGAATGGAAAGTATTACAGATAAAATAGTTTTCCGCTTAAGTTTACCGTATTGTTTTTGATGTAATTCTTCTATTGAAACGGGAGGATTGGAAGAATCATCTATAACCAAATTATATCCAATAGATTGTACCGCTTTCCGGATTGAATTTGGATCGATCATCCCCGGCAGGTACTCTACCCAAAGGTTGCTGGTTGCGTAATTCACACTGGCACCAACTACTCCCGGTTGGCTTTTCACTATACTTTCAGTACTAACCGCACAGGAAGCACAGGTCATTCCCAATACCGGAAATGTTTGCTTTATAGTTAACACACCATAACCCAGGCCCTTAATTGCATTAACTGCGCCAACAACCGCTTCGTTATCATCCACCTCAATAACAGCCCTATGATTATTCAATTCTACTTTATGGCTTTCGATACCCGCAACACCACTAAGCTCCTTATTTACCATAAGGGCACAATGTTCGCTATCCACCCCTTCCAGCGGAAGATATACTGTTTCTACCCCGTTTGATTTTGCCATGTTTTGCTGTATTTAAATTACATAGCAAAGTTGGCAATTTTTGTGGGGCAGACTATTGTGGAATTTTGGAAATGATTTGCAAGATTTACACTTTATCCAACGGTTTTCTTCTATTAAGGCCTATCTTCTTAAAATAACCGGGGGTAAGACCGGTAACCTTTTTGAATTGATTACTTAAATAAGCTACACTTGAAAAATTCAACCGGAATGCAATTTCACTTAGCGACAACTCATCATAAACCAATAACTCCTTTACTTTCTCTATCTTCTGGAGTATAAAAAATTTTTCTATCGTTACGCCTTCCACTTCAGAAAAGAGGTTTGAAATATAATTATAATCCAGGTGAAGACCTGAACTGAGGATGGAAGATAGTTTTTCATGCGGCCCGTCCCCGGGCTGTTGAACCTGTTGAATAATTATATTCTTTATTTGTTCAATTATTCTTCCCTTCTTATCGTTGATAACTTCAAACCCCACCTGTTCCAAAGCCTTCTCCATGCGCTCTCGTATTGCCGGCGTTGGTTCTTTCTGCAATGTAACTTCTCCCAATTTTATTTCTTCACTTACCAATCCCAACTTTTCCAATTCGCTTTGCACAACCATTATACATCGGTTGCAAACCATATTTTTAATAAAGAGTTTCATCAACCAATATTTTCTTTACCCAACAAATAATGATTCTGAAATAATATGCAAATTAAATGAAATGAATAAAAGGGAAAAGGGATCGTGGATCCTGCTTCTTCTGAATGAAAGAAGGCAATAAATAAAAGGAATGGTTAAGCCTTACAGGTTAACTAAAGCGGACGAAATATTAATTCAGCGTAAATAGAAAAAAACGGCTATCCGGTGCTAAAAGAATAATGAAGCGATATTTATCTGCTATTTTGCAAATACTTTTTTCAGTAAATCGGTTACCCGGGCCGCCGGGTCCTGCCGGATTTTTTGTTCTTCCTCCGCAACGGAAAAGAAAATCCCGGCCATTGCCTTTTCGGTAACATAAGCATTGAGATCCGTATTTACTTTGCTGGCAGAGAAACGGTTATAGGCAGTAAAAACATCTTTCCAATATTCAGTGGCATTTACTTTGTTCAACGAGTTTTTAATAACCGGAGCCATTTTTTCACGGAGGCTGGCAGAAGTGACTTTTTTCAAATAATCCGTAGCTGCATGGTTCCCTCCACGTAATATGGAAAGTCCATCTGTAATTGTCATCTTCATGATGGCATCTCTAAAAATCCCTGAAACGCCGGAAGCTGCATCTTCTGCAGCCCGGTTCATTGATAAGATGGCTTTATCAACCACGGAAGACATTCCCAGGTTTCGTAACGTACTTTCAACTTTCTTTGCCTCTGGAGGCATAAGAATTTTAATGGCCGCATTAGAAAAGAAGCCATCCAATTTTGATAAATGGAAAAGGCTGCTGTCGGTGCCTACTTTTAATGCCTCCTTTAGGCCATCAATAATTTCCGTGTTGCTTAAGGAACTTCCGCCGCCAAGTGATTTACTTACGCCAGAAAGAATGCCCGAACTGTCTTTCTCTGTTTGCTTTTTCAATTTATCGAGAAGCCCCTGACCTGCCACAGCATAGCATACAAAATATACAGCAGCAAAGAGTATGGTTTTCTTCATAGACCTGAATAATTTCAGGTACAAATATAAATTTTGGTATCCTGTGAAAAAGTTAAACCTTAAAGGAGCGTCATCCAATCTCCAGGAAAACAAGGATGATTCACAGCCATTAAAGTTTTACCAGTTTGGTGGTAACCCTGCTTTTACCTTCACCGCAAGAGATGATATACACACCTGCTGGAAGGGAAGAAATATTTACTTTTTCCGTATTAAAGAAAAACTTATGGGAGAGAACCACCTTTCCTTCCATATTGTACACATAGATGGTCTTATTAGCAAGGGCAAAATCGCCTTTAGGGCTAACCGTTACCACATTAATGGCCGGGTTGGGGAAAACAGAAAATCCGGGGGTTACCGTCTGATTATTGACAACTGTATCGGTAGGCAACGGGCCGCCATTGGCCTGGCCAGGATCACAAACATGAGAATTCAGAAAACTGTTTCTTGGTTTACCCAATGCAAAGAGTGAGCGCATCCGTTGTTTTTGCCCATTGGTAAAGATATTCATACAGGCATCATTGGTTAAATCCATAAAGTTCATGAACATATCCCCATTTGCATTGGGAGAACAGGTGCTCATTTTGGGAAAGCTGGGGCAGTTGAAATTATAGCTTGATTGGGTAGGGGTATCATCTACATCATCCGAACCACAGGTGGTATCGCCCCAGATATGCTTAAGTCCGAGCCAATGGCCAACTTCATGTGTTGCTGTACGGCCCAGGGTATAGGGGGCCCGGAGAAGGCCGCGAGAACCGAAAACATCGTAGTTAATTACTACTCCATCCGTTTCGGCAGGATCGCCTGGAAGGGAAGAATATCCCAGACTCCTTCCGGCCAGGGAACAAACCCATATATTCAGGTATTGCGATGGATCCCAGGCATCGGCACCGCCGGCTCCATCAAACTTAACCCCGTCGTCCAACTGAAAATTAACGTTGTTGGTGTGTTTGCGAACAATCCCGGTAGTGGCCCTTCCATCGGGTGCTACCTTTGCCAGGCAAAACATGATGCGGGAATCTGCTGCAACGGATTTAAAAGGAGCCGGGGTGTTAATTGTATCGGAATTTAACCTTCTGTAATCTTTATTTAAAACTTCGATCTGAGACAAAATCTGATCATCGCTGATGTTTTCTTCCGGCCTATTATATAAAACATGCACTACCACCGGAATGGTGATGATCTCGTTTACGATGGTATCACGGCTATGCCCCACAGGCCTATTCGCATTTGCTTTTGCGAGGCTGCGGAAATTCGGATTGCGATTTGCAACCGCTGCACATTCACGTTGGGCCGAAGCCTGAAAACTGAATCCTGTAATAAGTAGAATGCCGAAGAAAAATCTCATTTTTTAACGGGGGGAAAAAATTAAAAAATGATCTTTCTAAGATATGGTTCTCAGCTAAACAGAGGATTGGAAAGAATCGGCTAAATAGAAAATTGGAAACAGCGCGGCATTTCCGGTTTGTGTGAAATAAACGGGAATATCGGGCTCAGAGGTAATAACAAATATAATTTCTGTTTTGGTGGAATGCAAATTTTAGGAAACATATTTGCATAGTTTTTAGCAGATTTTTTTATTCCTGACCTAATTTTGAGCGTTGAAAATCAATACATGAAGAAATTTATCCTCCCAGCCGTATTGGCTTTGTTGCTATCCTGCAATGGAAACCAGCCAGATCATGATCCTACACTTCCCATACCCAAAGAACCCGGATCAGGAATTCCCGCCCCGGTAAACTTGAAGTACACGGTATTAGCCGTACACCCGCACGATACCGGAGCCTATACCCAGGGGCTTCAATTCATAAATGGTAAAATGTATGAAGGAACAGGTGATTTTGAGCAATCCTCGATCCGGATAACCGATTGGAAAACCGGGAAGGTGGAACAAAAACATAGCATGGGATCCAACAAAATTTTTGGTGAAGGAATTACCGTATTTAAGGACAAAATATATCAGCTTACCTGGCAGAGCCATATCGTATATGTTTACGGCTTAAGCGATATTACTAAGCCTGTTAAAACCTTCCCCTGGCCTTATGAGGGATGGGGTATTACCAACAATGGCACCAACCTAATCATTAGCGATGGTAGTTCGAATCTGTACTTTGTAGATCCCGAAACCTTTAAGGTAATAAATACCATCGCCGTTGAAAGCAACCGCGGCCCCATTGATGATTTGAATGAACTGGAATTCATCAATGGATTTGTATATGCGAATGTTTATCAAACGGATATGATCGTAAAAATTGACCCTGAAAGCGGGCATGTAGTGGGCATGTTGAATTTTGCCGGGCTATTGCCGGATATGGAGAAAACGGAAAGAACTGATGTATTAAATGGAATTGCTTATGACAGCGCGCGGAATATGCTCTTTATTACCGGGAAGCGTTGGCCCAAATTATATGAGGTACAATTAAATTAATTCCGCTTCTTTTCTGCAATGTAAATTACAGAACTGCACTTCTTCGTATTTAACAGGGCAAATAAATTTGAGAGTGCCCCTATAAAGAATGCCCTAACCACTCCGGGGAATTTTCCTTTATACTTTTCCGTTAGCATGGAAACATAAAAACTATCGAACCACATGGGTTTAAATGAAAGGATCCTGAACCCATGATGCTGCAGCAATTTTTCCATAGATGCGGGGCTAAAATGATACAGGTGGCGGGGTACATCGTAGGCTGCCCAGTCCTTTCCATATTTTTTGGCATCGAAGGAAGTATAATTGGGAACCGCAATAACCAATTTTCCCCCTTTTGTTAAAAGTTTTGCAATTTGATCCAGGTATTCGTGCAGCGCATGTACATGCTCCATCACATGCCACAGGGTTACAACATCCGCACCTGGCGCAAGTGTAAAAAGAGAATCCGAACTGAGGAGGTCAATGCCCCGGTGTTCTTTTGCCCAATTCCTGGTTTCTCCATCCGGCTCCAGCCCGGTTACATTCCATCCGGCATTTTTCATGGTATGGCAAAACAAACCGGTTCCGGCTCCAATATCCAGTAACCGCCCTGCAGGCATACCCGAAATATTTTGAATTAATCTCAATTTCCGGCGCATGGTTACCATACGCACCAAATGGTAAACCCGATTAATATATCCCTTTTGAGAATCGGTATGAGATATATAGGCCTCCGCCTGGTAAAAGGGGCCGATTTCATGCTGAGAAGGCACATCCCGGGTAAATCTTAGGGTGCAATCTTTGCATTCCCAAATCGCAAATTCCTGCCCGCTTACACTATTATCCATGCTATTAAAGCAAAACTGTATTTGAGAACTGCCGCATGCAGGGCAAGCGTTATGATATTCCATTACCTGGTTTGGATTTGAAGAAATTTTTGCAAGAAATAAGCCATGTAATTATTCCGTAGAATAGGTTGTTTCAGTAGGCTTCACAGAAATAGGTGTTCCATTTCCTCCTGTTTCAGAAGGATGGGGTCTCGAATAATAATATCCAATTAACCCCGCTGCAACCAATGCCATGATCAGCATGATTAACCAACCCCATTGCCGTTTCGATTTTCCCCTTTCATTGAAATAGGCCGACATTTCGGTTGTATTTGTTTCCTTATCTCCCACCCGTATACTATGAGAAGCTTCCGGATGAATAACCCATTCAGCCCGAACCGGTTTTCCGGGGGCAAATGTGGCCTCTGAACTTTTAAAATCGAGGTACCCATCGGGGGCAATAAAAAAGCATCCAATGGAGGGCATTTGTTTTTCCTCCTTCCCCACCAGAAGCTTCAACTCTCGGGAAAATGCCGACAATTCCTGCAGGGCTATATCAGAACTTATCGCCCGGCGCAGGGAAATAAATTCCAGCAGATCAGAATTATCCATTACATCGGGTAACAGAACTACAGATTGCCCCGGAGGATAAATCACTTTCTCGGTTAAGGAAGCAGATGCAGGAGTATCCGTTAAGGTAAGGGTACCCACATGCAAAACAGGACACCGCCTATATTTAAGCAGGAAAATTTCGATGAGTTCGTCTATGGATTGCATTAGCCTAAAAATTAAACCTGATTCCGCCCAGTAAATTTAGGCCGTAGACCTCATACCTGTGCCAACGTTCGTATTTATTATTAAATATATTATTGATATTGAGCCAGGCGCTAAACTGTTTATTAATCCGGAATTCTGCTCCAGCACTTAGGTCGGCCCCGGGTTTAGTCCGGTCGGATATATTCCCTTTCTCCAGGTAATAACTTCCAGCGAAGAATCCAAAATCAGCCTTTAACATTACCTGATTAAAGGCCCACCAGCGAACGGATGCGTTAAGTTCAATGGGTTGAGTACCCCATGCCCTTGCATTTTGTTTAAGTCCGGTGTACCCATTAAATGTTATTCCGGCACTGGCGCTAAACTTGTCCTTCTCCACATAACTTAAATCCCCCCGGATCCTGAAATTATTGGCTTTGGGTTCGTACAAAACATCAAATGCCTTACCATCAGTGAGCGTATCATTCACAAATAAGGCCAGGTTCTCGTAATGCACTAAACCGGCTTTGGCATTAAGTTTAAAATGCTTTCCAAAATTGGCTTTAATTCCTCCGTAATATTCTGTTTCAAGGGTATTTGTTTGAGATGTAAACCTCGCCAGGTAGGAATTTAATTCAGAAAGATTCTGATACGTATTCTTTACATACCTCCCCACGAATCCTGCCTGAACCGAAAGTACATCCGCCGTTATTTGCGCTTCTGCATAAACGTTAGGGAGAACCTTCAACTTACTTCCATACCAGGTAGGAATTACACCGGCATTAATATTCAGCGTTGGAGAATTATAGGTAAAATCGGGTTGCAATTGAAAAACGTTATTACTAAAACTGGTATCCGCCGCTGCCAGTCCGCGGGTGCTGTAATACGTTAAGTCGCCTTTAGCCGCAACTTTCAGAGAAAAATTATCTCCAAACCTCTTTTCTACTGGCAGATCCACAACAAATCCGGTTTCATTAAGGCGGTTCCGGTTACTGAACAGGTTCAAACTAAGGGATGGGTTATAACTCAATTGAAAATCATTTTGCCGGATATTTCTCACCCAGGCTTTTAGGTTCAGGTCTTGCAACAATTGCTGCACATCCTTATTGCTGTAATGATACAAATTGTGGTCGTAGCCATACAATCGAAAATAATGCTGTGCCATAGATATTGCCCCGGCAATTTCCAGTTTATCGGTAAAATAACTGCCTGTTGCTTTAGCATCAAATAAACTGTATTTCTGGTGTTCGATTTTTCCTTTTGAGGAAATGTACCTGCCGTACAGGTTAATCAGCATGGATTTTCCATCGCCAAAACCAAGCCCGGCTTCCGCATAAGGGGTAAAGAGGTTTCCGAAGCCTGCTTTCACATAGTTTCGGTCTCCTAAATAAATAGATGTATCCTGTTGCAGCGCTAAGGGTTTCACCGCCACAGGCTGATAAGCATAAAAGAGGTTTTGCGAAGGAACAATATAAGGCCTCACGGTGGCCACACTGTCTGATAATAATTGGGAACCGGAGAGGTTAACTTTCACTGCGTTGCGTAGTACCGGTTTAAAGGTAGTGGTAATGTTAATAGATTGCCTCGTCGTATCCCGTTGAGAAAAGGCATTCATACCGGCTCCAATAGGCAATAAAACCAACAGGGCATGTTTAATATATTGATTCATTTCTCGTTCTGTTTTCAGTCGGCAATTTTTGAATTTTGTTTTTCCTCTGCAATAGCACGTTCCAGCTTCTGACTGGCTTCCGATTTCAATTCGGGAATACCGGAATTGGCCGCTACACTTTGATACGTTGCTTTGGCATTGAAATAATCTTTCTGTTGCATAAAAATATCCCCCAGCAGGATGTAGGCTTTCGTAATCCAATAATCGGATCCGGTTTCCTTTATTACCTTCATAGCCGATTTTTCAGCCATTGAAAGGTTACCCAAATCGAAGTAGCAATGCGCAACCTCATACCGCGCTTCTGCGCCCCAGGAAGATTTATTAACGGCAGCAACCGATTTAAACGAACTGATGGCGCCATTACAATCGTTTCCCAATTGTTGCGATTTTCCCAATACCAAAGATGCTATGGCTTTATCATCGGTACTAATTCCTTTCCTGGAAAGTAAATCCTTTGCCGCCTCATTGGCCGTACTGTAATCCTTAAGCTGGTAATAGGTGCGTACCAGCCCGCGTAATGCTTCCAGTGTATTTTCTGCATTGGCAGCATTTGCTATCACGGCCGAAAAGTATGTTTTAGCAGCTTCATAATTTTTCAATTCAAAATAACTGATACTGGCAGCCTCGAGGGTGGCTTTCTCAAAAAAACTGCCCACCCCTTTCTGGTTTACTTTTGCATACGCAGACACCGCTTCATTCCATTGTTTATTTTTTTGGAAACATTCCCCCAAATGGAAATTGGCTTCGGTAGCATAGGCACCATCCGGAAATTTACTGATGTAATTCCCTAAACTCAGAATGGAAGCGGTACAATCGCCGTTATTGTACTTAACTATAGCCGCAGCAAAACTCAGCGAGTCGGCTTCAGAAACAGAAACAGTTACCCCATTTTCCCGCATCAGGGCCACATACTCCTCCGGTTTTCCCTCTTCCACATAGATATCCCGGATTATAGAAGCAGCTTCAGAAGCCTCCGAACTTTGAGGATACTTTTGAATCAGGCTTTTATAGGCTTGCAGTGCATTTTTATTATCGTTGCTGTTATAATAGGCAAGCCCTGTTTTTAAATAGGCAAGCGGTTTTAATCCGGTAGCATCGGATGCGTTTGTTATTTTGGTGAGAAAAGGAATGGCATCCGCAAATTTTTGATCGGCAATATAAGTTTGGGCTATCTCCATATTTATATCCTGCGTGAGTCCCGATTTGGGATATTGCCGCGTGATGCTATTCAGGATTTTGATTTTTTCGGTGCTGCTTTTTATCCCTGCAATCATACCTTTTTGCAATAGTGCATAATCGGATTGGGGCAGGGCATTATTAATTACCTGGTCGTACATAGCCGTAGCCCTTCCATACTCTTTTTGCATATAATAACAATCTGCGGCCCTTACATAGGCATCCTGCTCTATGGCTGGAGATACCGTGGTTATAGTTGGTGCAACCTGGTTAAAATACTTCTGGGCCTGAACATAATTCTCCTTTTGAAACCAGGAATACCCCAAATCATATTTTGCATTTACCGGGTTAGCTTCCCCCCTGCTTGGCGGAGAAGCCTGGAGGTAAAGACTTAAATACCTTATTGCATCATCATACCGTTGCTGTCGATAGGCAATTTCTCCCCTCCAAAACTGGGCAAAGCCGGCCACGGAAGGACTGGGATTTGCAGAAAGGGTTTTCCAAAGTAACCCATCAGCCCGGTCTAATTGGGCTTCGTTAAGATATTCCATGGCTCTCCCAAATAAGATCCTGGGGTAAACAACCTTCATGGCCGGGGTGGGTTTATCGAAAGATTCGTATAAGCTCAAGGCCTCGGAAAAGTTGTTGCTATTGGCAAGCAGATTTACCAGGATTTCTTTTCCTTCGTTATCATTTTCGGCATTGGGATAATCGCGGAGGTAATTCTTCATCTCAGTCAAGGCAATGTTCTGATACCCCAATTCATAAGATAGTTTTGCATAATTAAACCTCGAAATTTGCTGTTGTTTTTTATTACTGCTGTTGTAGGCACTATATTGAAACGCATTCCGTGCATTTTCTTTTTGATTGGTACGCAAATAAAGATCGCCCAGGATATACATGCTATTCTGCCCCATGGAGTCTTTTTCATTGCTCAATTGTTTAAAGCCATCCATCGCTTTATCCAATTGATTCTCCTTATAATAGGCATAGCTCAACTCATACAGCACTTCTTTAGAAACTTTGGGGGATGCCTTCACATATTCCTCCAAAAGGGGCAGCGCCCTGGCAAATTGCTGTTTCTCAAAATATAACTGCCCAGTGAGCAATTTTAGTTGGTCGTAATAATATAATGCAGAGCCGCGTTTCAAAACACTTTGTCCGTAATTCAGCGCTTCTTCTTTCTTCCCTTGTAAATAATAAATTTCTGCAATATAATAAGGTACCACTCCCTGGTACTCGGGCCGGGTTTCAACCAATTTAAATGCTTTCAGGGCGTCGTCATACTGCCTGTCTTTGTAGGCAATAAAACCAAAGTAATAATTGGCGGGTATAAAGTATTTATGGTTTGGCAATTGGTGTACCTCATCAAATAACGGCCTGGCGGCAGAAAATTGTTTCAAATTAAAATAGGCATATCCTTTTTCAAATTTGGCATCTGCAATCTGGTCGTTTGAAAGGTTTTCAAATCCGGCTATATCGTAATACTCAATCGTTTTACGGTAGTTATCGTACAAAAAATAATAATGAGCCAGGTTATAAGCAAGCAGTTGAACCCTGGCATTGTTATCTACTGTATTAATATATTTCTCAGCATTGGCTTCCCCTGTTTCCAGTTGCAGTTTCAATTCACACAGAATATAGTAAAAGGAGATGTCATCGTTCAGGTATGCATGATCTGAAGCTGTATTAGCGGGGTATTTATCCTGTAACTCCTTTAAAAGCGGGTATGCAAGAGCGTAATTATCCTGCAACATGTACTCCTGGGCCTGCTTGAACCTGGCCAGGGGATCAGTAATTACATGGGTTGCCTGAGAAAATGAAAGAGAATAGACAAGGGATAGGAACACCGTGCCTGTTAATATTCGCATCATGATGGATAATTTGTATTTCCGGGGCAAATGTAACGCGGAATAAAAAAATGGTGGCGCTATTTCAAAATGCCGGGTAAAAAATCATTTATGTAAACAAAAGAAACTATTTTTAAATGGCTGTTAAAGGATTGATAAATTGGCATGTGGAACTTCATCCCCTTTTTATAAACCGATATTAAAACCAAAAAGAAAAAACATGAAAAAACTAATTTCCATCAAATATTCCGCCGGGGCATTTAATACCGGAATCCTCATTCTCCGGGTTGTTGGAGGAATTTTGTTAATGAAGCATGGTTACGGCAAACTGGTAAATTTTGAAGGAGCCACGCAATACATCCCCTCTGTTTTTGGAATCGGTTCCACCTTCACTACCGTGTTGGTAATATTTGCCGAATTTTTCTGCGCACTATTTGTGGCTATTGGGCTCTTCACCAGGTTAGCCGCAATCCCCATAATTATTAATATGGCCTATATCGTTTTTGTATTGAAGGGTGGCGATGCCTTTAATGAGGGGCATCTGGCCTCTTTGTTTCTCACGATGTTTATTACCATTCTGTTTGTTGGACCCGGGAAAATAAGTGTGGATGGAATGATCAGTAAATGATTATTTCAGCAAATCCAATAATTCCCATAATTTTTGCCGGGTGACTGCCGGATTCCCATTGTAATTATTTACCATGAGGGAAAAAATAAACGATTGCCCTTTTGTATTAAGATGGATTCCTGTAAAACAACGGTATCTGGTAATGTACCCGTCTTTCATGTGCATCCCGTTAATGATTGGAAGGGCATCATAAAAAGCAGGCCACCAGGCACGCTTTTTTGCAAATGCCAGCACATCCGCCAACATTTTGGGCGATACCCTGTTCCCTGGGCTTAGGCCGCTTCCATCAAACATTATCATCCCTTTCATATCAATTCCCGCTCTACTCAAAATAGAATTTATTGAATCTAACCCATCCTTTCTTCTCCCATTACCTAATTGCTGCAAAAAACATTCTCCATACATATTAATACTCTTTTTTAGGAACCAGTAAACTAACTTATCCAATGTTGGTGAGTAGTTTTCAAAAATTAGTGAGCCAGGGTTCACTTCGTTTTCCCCTGTTTCCAGTTTCTCCACCGCCTGTTCAAAAATCCCTGAACTATCCTTTACCAAATCTGAAAAGAAAGCGACGGGGCCAAATACCGAGGCTTTTATCAGAAAATCATTTTCCGAGGGTGGGATCGTTCCCCTGATAAAAGTGATGCTATCGTTTGCGGCATGAAAAATATAAGCCTGGTCTCCGCTGCCCTTCTCTCCTGTAGATAATTCCGAAATAATTTTAATCCTGGCGGGCCCATTATGGTGAAGGATTGATACGGCATTCCCCACTCCGGAAGCAGACCGTAGATGAATATCAAATTGATTCTCCCGCCAGTTTAACCTTTCGGCCGCTGCACCATAGTAATTCCCCAGGTCTTCCCAAACCCAATTTTCCGGAATATTATACCCCGGAATGGGATTAAAAATCTGTACCGTATCAATACGGGTAACACCGGCTTCCTTCAGTTTCGCTACCAGACCTTTTAAAATATGATGGGGTAATGTTTCACTCCATCTAGAACTACCCAAACTGGGGTCGCAATTGCCAACTACACTTAATGTATAACTTCCTGATGAAAATTTTTTTAAAAAAAAGGAGGTTTTGAATCGGAAACCCGGTCCAAACTTCTCTAACATGGCTGTAGCGGTAATAATTTTTTGGGTGCTTGCCGGCACCATCCCTTTATCTGCATTATAGGAATAAATAGATTTTCCTGAAACGGCATCCAAAATTTCAATCCCAATTAAGGAATGAATAAAAACCGGATCCTTTTCAAGTTTATTAATGGCAGCGGAAAATTTATTACTTAGGGTTTGCGCATTTATTTGCCATGACAAGAGCAAAATAAAAAGCGGGAGAAATATTTTTAGTTTCATCATAACTTGGGGCAAATTTACAGGGTGGATGGAGAAAGCGTCTATTATAACTATTGGGGATGAATTATTAATCGGGCAGGTTATTGATACCAATAGCGCCTGGCTGGCGCAAGAGCTCAATAAAATGGGGCTTTTGGTGTCGCGAAGGCTGGCCGTTGGAGATAATGAGGCAGACCTGTGGAAAGCCCTGGATGGGATGTTTGATAATCGCCTTGTGATTATTACGGGAGGCCTTGGCCCTACATCAGATGATATTACCAAACCATTTCTGCTCCGCTATTTTGGCGGCAACCTTCATATCCACCAACCAACGCTAACCCATATCCGGCACCTTTGGGAAAATGTGTTTAAACGGGAACTCACAGAGCGGAATGCCAAACAGGCGGAGGTACCGGATACCTGCCGGGTGCTCCCCAATACGGTTGGCACAGCCCCGGGCATGTGGTTCGAAAAAAATGGTACTATTTTCATCAGCCTGCCCGGGGTACCATACGAAATGAAGACCATCATGCAGGAATTCGGGTTTGATGAAATCCGGAAGGCCATGACGGGAGGCGGAGTATTACACAAAACGTTGGAAACTTTTGGCATTGGGGAATCGCTGATTGCCGATCGGTTAAAGGCATTTGAGGAATGCCTGCCTCCCTTTATCCGGCTGGCCTATCTGCCCAATTATAGTTTAGTTCGTTTGCGCCTTACCGGTATTAACGAAAATCTTATTTTTTTGGAGGAAGAAATTGACCAGAAATTCCTTGAGATGGAATCCCTGTTAAAGGATGTGTCGATTTGTTCAGAGGACAAGCCAATGGAAGAGATTGTGATGCAATTATTATTGGAAAGAAAGAAAACGATGGCAACTGCCGAGAGTTGTACTGGTGGATATATTGCACACCTCATAACGGGGATCCCGGGTTCATCGGCTATATTTGATGGCGCTACGGTAACCTATAGCTACGAATTAAAAGAAAGCCTGCTTCATGTTTCGCATCAAACACTTAAAGACCACGGGGCCGTAAGCGAGGAAGTGGTGAAACAAATGCTGCAGGGGTTATTTCAAATTTCAAGTGCTGATTTTGGAATTGCCGTATCCGGCACCATGGGGCCGGGAGGCGGCACCCCGGAAAAGCCGGTTGGTACTGTTTGGATAGCGGCAGGCTCCCGAAGAAACCAAATTACCCAAAAATTTCATTTTAGATTCGGAAGGCGGCAAAACATTGAACTTACTGCCATGAATGCCCTTAACCTCTTGCGAAAATCCATCCTAATGGGCGATAGGAAGGATTAAAACTTCAGCCGCATTTTGCTTACATTTGCCGGATAAAAACTAATTCTATTTTATGGCTTTAGTTGATTTGGTAATGCCAAAACTGGGAGAAAGTATCATGGAAGCCACGATTTTAAAGTGGCATAAAAAACCAGGAGATAAGATAGCCCAGGATGAAACGGTGCTTGATATAGCTACAGACAAGGTTGACAGTGAGGTTCCTTCCACCGCTGCCGGGGTATTAGAAGAAATCCTGTTTCAGGAAAATGATGTGGTTCCCATTGGAACCGTTATTGCCAGAATCAGGTCCGGCACTGAGGCTGCCATCACTTCTTCCCCTGCCCCATCAGCACCCGCTGCCACCCAATATGAGGAAGCAAAGGTAATTGAAGAAGTACCCTATAAGCCTGTTTCCACCGCAATTCCGTCATCCCCTTCATCCGGCCCCAGATTTTACTCCCCGCTGGTAATGAATATTGCTGCCAGTGAAGGGATAAGTATGATGGAACTGGAACAAATTCCTGGAACAGGACAGGAAGGGCGGGTTAGTAAAAAAGATATTCTTGCTTATATAGCCAATAAACAAAATGGCAATATTGCAGTTCCTTCCCAACCCACTCATTCTGCACCAGCTCCTGCCAAGCAGGAAATTGCCATTGCCCCCGCTTCAGTTCCTACCACCTATTCGGGGAATGTAGAAATTATCGAAATGGATCGTATGCGGAAGCTTATTGCAAAACACATGGTAGATAGTGTTTCCACAAGCCCGCATGTTACCAGTTTTGTAGAATGCGATGTTACCAATATGGTTTTATGGAGGGATAAAATTAAAAAGGAATTTGAAAAACGGGAAGGTGAAAAAATTACCTACACTCCCTTGTTTATAGAATCGGTGGTAAAGTGCATTAAGAAATATCCCATGTTGAGCAGTTCCGTTGAGGGTGACAAAATCATTATCAAGAAAGACCTGAATATTGGCATGGCTACCGCTCTTCCCAGTGGCAACCTGATTGTTCCCGTAATTAAAAATGCTGATCAGCTTAACCTTACCGGACTCACCAAACAGGTGAACAATTTAGCCAATGCGGCAAGGAACAATAAACTTAAACCAGACGATACCATGGGGGGAACATTTACCCTGACCAATGTGGGTACTTTTGGCAGCATAATGGGTACTCCAATTATTAACCAACCCCAGGTAGCTATTATGGCCGTTGGCGCAATCAAGAAACGACCAGTGGTTATTGAAACTCCGCAGGGAGATAGTATTGCCATCCGGCACATGATGTATATCTCGATGAGTTATGATCACCGCATCATTGATGGAGCATTGGGTGCCACCTTTTTGAACGCCGTGGCCAAAGACCTTGAAAATTTTGATCCTAACCGAACTTTTTAAATATAAAATCCCGCAGTTTGCGGGATTTTTTTTATCAAAAATTGGTAGAAATTAAAACCCAACTCCAATTGCCCGAATAACAGAATCTTTTTGTGCCAGGGTGAGCCCTTTTTTTCCATACAATGCAGGTTCCCAGTCGCCATAGGTGCTATTAGGAAGCATGATATATCGGTATCCAAATAAATTGGATTCGGCATCTGTATTCTTCCTCCTTTCAGCCATCGTTTTGGAATCGAAAAGACTGCTGAAATCAGACAAATTATCACCAATTAGCAAGGCTATTTCATACTTCATTTCCAGGGCCTGCCTCCTAACCTCCTTACTGGAAACATTTTGCCTTATTATAAGGTGGGCCGAATCAGCATAAGGGAATCCATAGTGTTTAAGGTTCTGAAGTGTCCCCTGATAATCCCTTTTATCGCGATTGGTAATATAAAAAACTTCCACTCCTTTTGAGGCAGCAAATTTGAAAAAACTCACTGAACCCGCGAGGGTATCTGCCACTCCAAGGGCTGTCCATTCTGCCCAGGTTGCAGGTTCAAAATCCTTCCCTTTCAATCCTTCCCGAATCTGGTAAGGGCTGTTATCAAATGTTGTTTCATCCAAATCGGTAACTACCGCAAGTGGTTTATTCGTTAGAGGGCGATAGGTATCAATCCGGAAGGTGGCGATATTGTAGGCCTGGTAACATAGAGCCCGGTACTCCGCCGCCTTTTGCTGGAAAATAGAGGTAAATAGTTTTCCCTGAACCACGGTACTGCATGGAGTATCTGTTTTAATATCTGATTTACTTACATGGCTGCCACAGGCCGCAAAAAAAACACAAAGGGGAATAAAGGCTTTCTTCATATTTAATAATTGAGAAATTGCAAATTACGACCTTATTAAAAAATTAACGGGCTATTTTTTATCTTTATCCATGCGCGGGGAAATAAAATTATTTTCAATTTTGATAGTTGCCGGTTTCATTTTTTCTTGTACTGGCAGGCATGCTCAAAAAACAGAACAGATTATTTCGGAACAACGGAAGACGAAACTCCCCGATTCATTATTGCGGAAATGGAAGGCTGGTATTGATTTTTCGGCATCCGGAAATACCCCTGTTAATTGGAATCTTGAGGCCGATTTTGATAAAGAAATTAATTTTTCAGCGGGAGATGGCAGTTTACTCCGGTTAATACCTGTATTCACCCATACGCAGGAAAATGAACAAACAGTGTACCGGGTTACATCGGGAGATTCTTCCCTGGACATAATTCTTTCGCAGTCAACCTGCGTCCAAAAGGATGAAATGGCAGGAGCCCGCGCGGTTTTAATTAAATTAGGAAATAAACAATATTCTGGGTGTGGCCGGTTTTTATTCAACAACCAGCTAAACGATATTTGGGTACTTACTTCCATCAACGGAATCCCCATAAACACGAGCGAGTTCAAAGGGAAAGAACCCTCCTTATATTTTCAATTAGAATCGGGAAGAGTGGAAGGATACGATGGCTGTTCCTCTTTTAATGGTAAAGTAACAGTACAAGGCAACCGAATTAATTTCCAAAACCTGAGGGGATTCTCCGGACTTTGTAAAAACCCTGCAATCCGTACCATCCTTTCCACCCATTTAAATAATAAAATGGTGGATTACAGGTTATCTCAAAACAACCTGCTCCTATACCTGGAGGATGACAGCAAACTTGAATTTATCAGGAAGAAATTTTAATAATTCAGTAGCAGTACGGGAATTATTTATTGCAATTCAATTCATATCGGTAACGGATAACTGCCTATTTCCCTGTCCAGTATTTCACTAAATAATTTTCTGGAAATCATTTGAGCTCCCAGCGACTCTAAATGAGTTGAGTGGGTTTGGCAATCAATCAGCACCATTCCTTCCTCCCTAAGTTGCCCGACAAGATGAATAAAAGCGAATTTACTGGCATTGGATTCGAGTGAGAACATACTTTCCCCAAAAAAAATTCTACCCATCTGCAATCCATACAACCCACCAACCAAGCTGCCTTCCTTCCAGGTTTCTGCTGAGACGGCAAATCCTATCCGGTGCAGTTCTTCATAAGCGGCAATCATTTCCGGGAGGATCCAGGTTCCATTCTGGCCTTTTCGCTTTACCTCGCTGCACGCCTTAATAACCCCGGAAAAGGATGTATTGAAACGATACTGGAATTTCCCCGATACCAATACCTGCCTCATACTTTGGCTAACTCTCAGGTGAGTTGGAAATAATACAAATCTGGGATCGGGGCACCACCAAAGTATCGGGCTTTTCCGATTGTACCATGGAAAAATTCCAAGCCTATACGCATGCAGGAGCCTTTTGGGATTTAGATCTCCGCCAATAGCCAAAAGCCCCTCCTCATCTGCTTCGGATACCGGAGGAAAATTATTATCCTTTCCTAACTGATAAAGCATATCAGGGCCTTAAAGACTTAAACTCAGACTCTGATTTCCAGGCGGGCCACCGGGATGAGCCGGCAATTCTTTTTCCTACCATAAACAATAGTTTAAGGTCATCAATGGCACCGGAAAATGTCCACTCCGGAATCAATTGATCGGAAGGGCGGTGGTACATGTTGGCCGTGTATTCATCCTTCAATTTCGTTCCATACGCCGAACCTTTGCCAATAATATTCACTCCCGGACTTACATAAAGAGCAGGCACTCCTTTTTTAGCAAAATTAAAATGGTCTGACCTGAAATAAGAACCGGCTTCAGGATGAAGCTCGAACGAAACGACTCTCCCCATTTGCCTGGCGGCATCCGCTACGTAATCTTCTAAGGTAGACTGGCCTCTCCCTACTATTACAATGTCTTCGGTTTTATCATACCGGTTAAGCCCATCCGTATTTATATTAGCGAGGGTATTCTTCAACGGGTAAATCGGGTTTTCGGCATAATAGGCGGAACCCCACAACCCTTGTTCTTCGGCAGTAACAGCGAGGAAGATGATAGTCCGGTCGGGTTGAGGTTTCATTTCACTAAATGCCTTTGCCAGTTGAAGCAAACCTGCAGTTCCGGATGCATTATCGTAGGCTCCGTTATATATTGAATCTCCTTTCTCATCCGGTTTCCCAATTCCGAGATGATCCCAATGAGAAGTATAAATAACATATTCATTGGCATGCCTGCTTCCTAACACTTTTCCTATAACGTTATAACTTTTATCGTACCGCGATGAAATCAGAATGGAAGTGGATAAGTTCAATCCAAGAGGTATGGCTTTAAATCCACGCCGATCTGCACGGGCAAGGACGGAAGAATCTTCCCCTGCAAAAGCAAGTAATTTTTGAGCGGCGGTTTCAGAAACCCAACCTAC
>CAZYKA010000028.1:29344-35924 GCA_964647915.1 uncultured Ferruginibacter sp.
GCCTGCAGGCCGGCCTCTTTGAACCTTTTCTCTAAATAGGAGATGGTTCTCTTTTCACCTACGGTAAAGGGCTTCCTACCCTGGAAAGAATCGGAAGACAAAATAGCAATATCCTGTCTTAATTCATTTACCTGAAAGGCCTTCATACCATCATTTCGTTGCCCAAAAACACTCAATCCACAAATAAGAATCCCCATACTAATTCCTACTTTCTTCATACCTCTATTGATTATTGTATTATTGTATAACCTGGAAAATCCTTCCTGCTCCATGTACCAGGCGAGGCATGGCTTCCCATTTCAAAATTCAGATTCACAAAATTAACTCCCGGTACGGTGGTAAGATTGAGAACCACCTGTGCCAGGTACTGTGCTGCTCCGGTTGTCCCTATTTGGTTGGTAAGATAATTACTATTGGGGATTCGAAGCATCAATGTATCGTGTGCTAATCTGGGATCCACCAATTGAATATCCGGATATTGGGCGTTTAAGCTGCCAATTACCAAACCCAAAACCGGCATTTCCTTCGATTTGGGTTTCTTCATCGTTTTCTTATCAACATTTATGATCCAAAGCAAATTCGAATCTACGCCCAGCACTACAAAATTGCTATCGGGATGCTCAAACAAAGAAACGGTGGTATCGGTAAAAGTAGAATCAACAGAATCTTCATTGGAAATTGCACTATCATTTGCATCATTACATGATAATACAAGTAGCAGAAACAAGACACTGCAAATGCATAAAAGAGAATTTATTTTTTTCATTGTTGTTGAATTAAATCATACAAAAATTACGGGTAGGATTATTCCAAAAATGGTTAAACAGACGTATAAATATAAAAATCACATATCGAATCGATACCCGAAAGGAAGATAGCACTATCTGAAATAAATTTTTCCTAATCTGTACCCCAGGACTTTCCCTTTTGGGTAGCAGGCAATCCATTGGTGATCCAACTGGCCGGTTTCTCATCTTTTAGGTAATATCCAAAAAATTGCCCCAGCCTGATTGAAAGATCCTTACGATTCCTTCTTTCCATCAGGTTATGCGCCTCACCGTTATACTGTAGCAACCATACTTTTTTATTAAGCCTTTTCATAGCAGTAAATAACTCAATTCCCTGGTACCAGGGAACGGCGCCATCGTTATCGTTATGCATGATCAGCAAAGGGGTTGTAATTTTATTTGCAAAAAACAAAGGCGAATTCCGAATATAGGCTTCCCGGTTTTCCCATAAGGTTGCGCCAATACGGCTTTGTGTTTTTTCGTATTGGAATTGCCTGTTTGAACCCGATTCCCAACGTATACCTCCATAGGCACTGGTCATATTACTAACCGGCGCTCCGGCACCCGCAGCCCTAAATATATTCGTTCTGGTTACAAGGTAAGCTACTTCGTAACCACCCCAGCTCTGACCCTGGATCCCCATTCGGGTAGAATCTACCCAAGGCATTTTTGAAAAATACTTTGCTGCACTTACAACACTATTGTAAGCACTTTGACCGGGATCGCCGGTTCTATAATAAATATTGGGATCAAAAACCAGATACCCATTACTCACAAACCAGGGAATATTTATCACCGAGGCGCTGGGGGCAGGAGTGCGATAATTATATAACCCATCCGAATTTCGTTCATAGAAATAAAAAATGATAGGATACTTTTTCTTTGGGTCGAAATTTTCGGGTTTAAACAATAATCCTTCGCTCATCCTGCCATCAAACATCTTCCATTTTTCGAGCGATACGGTTAGCCAATTATATGGCTTCTGTTGATCTGCAATAGAAGTTAACTGTTCAAAATGATTCAGGTTGGAAGAAAGATAAAGCTCAGACGATGTAATATTCGTATTCTGAAGCAAATAAACGGATGTATCTCTTGCTTTTAACAGGGAGGCAATCCTGTATGGCCCCCTGTTGGCCTTTTGTGGAATGCCTGTTTTTCCTGCCAGTTGATAAAACAGCCCAGCTTCCTTATTCAATCGGTTAAACCCTTTCAGAAGGAGGGTTTCTAAAGGTGAGATAAACCGTTCATCTTGATTGGTCTTCAGATACTCCAATTTCACATGGTTCGTCCTTCCCCAACCGTTAGTCAAATTTTCCGGAGAAAGAATGCCCTTCGGATCCAGTTTCCAAATATCAAACATATCATAAACAAAAAATGCCGAATCAAATTTACTCCACCCCATATTTCCAACCGGATCAGGCAAATCAGGCATATCCTCTTCCGTATCATAGAGGGGTTGGGGAACACGCAGGCTAATATTTCTAGTAATTTTTTCCAATACATCGTATGCGAAATAATTTCTCAGTTCATAATCGTACCAAAAAATATACCTGGCATCGGGGGATGGTGAAAAATTAGCGAAGCGGTTTGTGCTAATGGAAACGGCTTTGCCATCAAAACAGTTAATCAAAAATGCCGACTGCCTGGTTCTGCCTTCCCATTGGGAAGCAATCCGGTTGCTTTTTGTAGAGGTTCCCAAAACCCAATTGGCATTTCCTTCATCAGCCAGGGTAATATCTTCAACATCGGGACTACCCAACTGAATCAAAAATGAATCGCCCAGGTTAATAACGGCGAGGTATGACCGATTTTCTTCCTTGGCCAGGTTTAATAATTGCCTGGGTTGGAGATAATCATCGTTGTAATGCCAGATATCCAGTTTTGCCTGTTCAAAATCTACCAGGCTGGTATCGGCAGCAGGTTTAATAGGGGCGGTTCCAAAAAACAATCGTTTCCCGTTTCTGCTAAAACTAATCTTTCCCTGTTCGCTGATACCGGCTCCTATTGGCATTCCCGTCTTATTCCGGTCGGCATACAAAATAGCCGAATCGGTTCCTTCCCGGAAAAACCATAATTTATAAAAATGTTGAAGCGCTTTCTCACTGCTGTCTCTTTCGGCAACAAAAGCAAGTTGCTTTCCTTCTTCATCAAAACAAAAACCGGTCGCATCATTAAAACCCTGCATTATCGTATCGAACCGGGGTTTATCCAAATTAGCTACCATCACCAACGACTTTCCGGAAGAATCGGCTTTATCTTTTTTTTGCTCAATTACAATCCGGGTACCCATTTTATCAAATAGATAATTGTCTGTATTCCTAAACATCCATTCCCTACCGGTTGTTAACTGGCGAAGAACAAGCGTATTAAAATTTTTCTTTTCATTACCGGGGGCATCCTTCGAAGGACCATCCGGAGCCAGGTTGTCTTTTGCTTGCTTCTGAATTTCTTTGGATACTTTTTGTAATGCTTTTCGCAATTCCTTTTCGCTGAGGTTTCCTTTTGCCGAATCAATCGCTTTCTTTAAAACGGAATCAGCGATGGCGAGCATCCGCTTAGCTTCCTTCTGATGGGCAAGGGAGGATGAGTCTAAATCCTTTTTCTGTGAAACTTCTGCGAGGTATGCAAGCCATCCACTTCCCTTTTCAGGAATTGAGAATGTCTTTACCTCAGGAACATAAAACAGGGAGTCTGATACAAGATTGAGGACAACCAGTGAATCGGCTGGCAGGTCACTGCCCGTCTTTTTTTTAATTTTTGCACTCCGGGTCTGCGCATACAATGGTTTTACTTTGCAAACCAGGTATTGGTTATCTTCCGTAAAGGCCGCATTGAATCCCCTTTCAATTTTTCTTACTTTTCCGGAAGAAAGCCATTTCACATACAGGTCACCATCTCCTTCCTGTGGATTCACAGCATAGGTTATATATTTCCCGTTGTTCGAAATTTTTCTTTCTCCAAGCGATTTCCAGCTATCGTACACCCCGTGATCGAGCGGCTTTTTAGATTGGCCAACAGACACCTGCAGCAAACAGACCAGAAACACAAAGAAGCAAAATCCAATACATTTCTTCATTGGTTAAAGATAATTAATAACCCTAATGAATGGAGGAGGAACGCAATGAGATAATTATGCCAAAAATTGCTTACAAATGCAAATTAGGCTTCAGAAAACCAAATTTTTGTCTGAAAAAAAAATTATTTAAATCCGGTATAATAAATGCAGTACTGTATTCGTTACAGGGGTATCATACTTACTAGATCCAATTTTGGCCTGGTCTAACTTTTAATTATTAAAAAAAGTTTGCATTTTATGTGCGGTTATAAAATTAAAAGCAACCCATCGAAAGCGGGCCATATTTAAATATGTTAAATACATTCTTTTGCATGTATACATAGACAACAATTAAAAAGGGATTATTCCAAAAAAGGGAATTCTGAAAAGCGGTTTTCAAATTGGATTCCGAATTTGGTTATAACTCTTAAAAGTATCCGATAAAATAGGAAAATGCATACCAATTTTCATAAGAAATTGTTTACTGTTTCTAACTCTTTAAGAGTATTTCTTATTTTGGTGGGAATTGTAATTGCGTTCCCTTCCTATTCACAATTCAGTTGTTCGGGTTTAATTACTACGGATGTTCAATACACTGGAGGGCCTCAAACCTTCATCGTTCCATCAGGTGTTACCCAGGTTCGCATAAGCATCACCGGTGCCAGTGGTGGAGAGGCTACCCTATCCAACGCATACAAGGCAGGGGGAGGTGCTACCGTATATGCATATATAACGGTGGTAATGGGAGATGAGTTTCGGGTAATCATAGGTGAAAAGGGCAAAAATGGAAGGATGGAATCCGGTGGAGGTGGGGCAAGTGCAGTTTATAAAAACGGTACCTTAATAATGGTTGCAGGAGGTGGAGGCGGAGAAGATAATACCGGAAATGGGGGAAATGGAACAAGTTCCACAAATGGAGGTAATGGCGGCGATGATGCCAGTGTAGGAAGTACGGATGGTTGTGGCACGTCTACAGATAATGGTAAAGGAGGCATAGGTGGCAATGGTGGCAATCATGGAGAATTCGTTAGAAATTGCCCACATGGTGGTGGCGGAGGCGGTGGCCTTCTCTCCGATGGCCAGGGAAATGGAAATATCAATGCAGGCCAGCCGGGAAAAAAAGCTGACATTAATGGTGCAGATGGCGGACAAGGTTCGCAGGATGATGCCGCCACTGTACGTGGAGGCTGGGGATGGGCCGGAGGCGGCGGAGCGGATTACAGAGAAAGTGGTGGAGGTGGCGGATATTCCGGCGGAGGTGGAGGGCCAGAATCAACAAACCCAGGTGGCGGAGGTTCATTTGTGGCGGCAATTGGATCAAATGGTATTTTCAGATCAGATAAAAGTGATGGAACCAATACAGCTTCCAGTTATGATGGCTATGGAACTATTTGCAGTTTAGTTGAAATTGTTTTACCTGTTACTTACGAAAGTTTTACGGCAGAACAAACCACGTTAGGAAATCTTTTGAAATGGAAAATTTCTTCAGAACAAAATATTAGTCATTATGAAGTAGAACGCAGCACCGACGGAATAAATTTTCATAGCATAGGTATTGTAGCTGCTGCCGGAAACAATACGACCACCAACAGTTATCAATTTTTAGACAATTCAATTTCCAACATAAAAACTTATTATCAAATAAAATCCGTTGACCGGAATTCAAGATTCTCCTATTCTGTAATACGTTTCATTAAAGGGAGATCTATTGAAAATGCAATTTCTGTCTATCCCAATCCTGCATCTGATATGCTGAAAGTAATGTTACCACGGAATTGGGAAAATAACAAAACCACTATACTGGTTATAAATTCCACCGGCCAGGTATTGATAAACAAAACGGTGAATACCTCTGAGTATGACCTAAATGTAAGGGTACTCCCGAAAGGTATATATATTATTAAGGCGATCAACTATATGGATGACAAGCCGCTTTCCGCAAAGTTCATAAGGAACTAAGCGGCCGCTATATTCAAACCGATCAGTTTCTTTCCCCGGATAATGCCCATTGTAGTTACGAAAGGAATGAATAGTTACTCTTCATTAAACCCCCACTCCCTTTTCAGCCTGTTCAATCTCTCTGGAGAGAGATTTGCGGAGGAATAATGCCCGGCATTAGATTTTTGACGGTAGGCTTCGTATAAACTAACTGCACAGGCAACAGAAATATTGAGCGACTGTATAATGCCTACCTGCGGAATGACGAAATTGCCATCACAACGCCCAATTAAATCATCCGAAACCCCACTGTGTTCATTTCCAAACAGCAAGGCTACCGAATCAGTGAGATCGAGATCATACAAGGGCACAGATGCAGCATCAAGATGTGTGAGGTAAATTTTATTATACTGTTTTCTTAGTGCTTCAAAACATGCATCCACATTTGTAAACTGATGAACCGTTAACCATTTTGCCGCAGAAGAACTGCTTTTCTCTCCCCACTTTTTATGTCGCGGGATATCGGTATTCAGCACATAAATATCCTGAATACCCACCGCATCGCAAGTACGCATTACCGCAGAAATATTATGCGGATCGAAAACATTTTCCAGCACAACCGTTAGGTTGGGCTGCCGCTTTTGGAGTACCCTGTTAAGCCTTTCGGCTCTTTCTGGTGTCATGCTGCGAAAATCGGTAATAAATAGGAGGTGAATAAACAAAAGTCGGGTAAACTGAATATTGTTTAGTTTAATTTTTAGGTTCAATTTTTAAAAATCCCGATTTTGTACCTGGGGGA